>DATJRU010000232.1:0-10307 GCA_035504455.1 Vulcanimicrobiaceae bacterium | reverse complement strand
CGATCACTCGGGTTCTTCGATCAGGGACTCGGGGCGGACGACGACGACCACGCCGCCTTCGGAGACGGAGTAGCGCGCTTTGTCCGCTTGGGGGTCGTAGCCGATCACGGTGCCTTCGGGCAGGTCGACGTGGCGGTCGATGATGGCGCGGCGGATGCGGGAGTGGCGCCCGATGTTCACGTGGTTGAAGACGATCGACTCCTGGATGTCGCTGTAACTGTTGACGCGCACGTCGTAGCCGAGCACCGATCGCTCGACGCGGCCTCCGGAAATGATCGAGCCGCCGGCCACCACAGAATCGAACGCGACGCCCATGCGCTGCGGGTCGGCGAAGACGAACTTCGCCGGCGGATACTGTTGCTGCCAGCTATGCAGCGGCCAGCTCTTGTCGTAGACGTTGAAGACCGGCGAGACGGAAACGAGGTCCATGTTGGCTTCGTGGTAGGCGTCGATCGTGCCGACGTCGCGCCAGTAGGCGGTTTCCTTCTTGTTTTCGTCGCGAAAATTGTAGGCGTAGACGCGGTATTTCCCGATGATGCGCGGCAGAATGTCCTTGCCGAAATCGTGCGAGGACGAAGGGTCCTCGGCATCGTCGATCAGGATCGGCACCAGGAGTTGCGTGTTGAAGATGTAGACGCCCATCGACGCGTTGCACTTGGTGGGGTTCGCGCCGGAGGGCCTCGGATTCGGCGGTTTTTCCTGGAAGCCGACGATGCGCCAGTTCGGGTCGGTTTCGAGCACGCCGAACTTTCGCGCCGCGTCGGCGGGATCCATCTCGATCGTGGCGACGGTGACGTCCGCGCCGGAGTCGACGTGCTGCTCCAGCATCGTCTGGTAATTCATCTTATAGATGTGGTCGCCGGAGAGGATAAAGACATAGTTCGATTGCTCGCTGCCGATAGAATAGATATTCTGGTAGACGGCATCAGCGGTGCCCTGGTACCAGTGCTGCGACACGCGCATCTGCGGGGGCAGTACTTCCATGAAATCGCCGTGGCCCATCAGGGAAGACCAGCCGCGCCGTACGTGGCGATTCAGGCTCAGCGCTTTGTATTGCGTGAGCACGAAGACGCGGCGCAGGTCGCTGTTGAGGCAATTGGAAAGCGTGAGGTCAATGATCCGGTAGACGCCGCCAAATGGGACGGCAGGCTTGGCGCGGTCGCGAGTGAGCGGCCAAAGGCGCTCTCCCTGCCCGCCCGCCAAAAGAACGCCGATCGCGCTGCGCATCAAGGGCATCCGAATCCTCGCTGAAAACTCCCAGAGAGCCGGGCCATCATTCTAGCAGGATGTGCGGCTTCGCGGATTCGGCAGTTCCGATGTGGGACGAAGATTCGAATTGGTGGGAAAGCCGGAGTTACCGAAGAGTGTATAGACGCGAGGCGAGACCCCTTTTGCAATTTTAGCCTTGACTTGCGGGGTAGCCTCCGATAAGAAGAGCACTCAAAGGCCGGTTCGGAAGTGGCCGGTCGAGACTGATTGTACCCATCAGCTCAAAACTCAGAACAGGAAACGGGGGTGAATACGCGTGGCGGAAGTCGTCATTCAAGAGGGTGAATCTTTGGAGAATGCCCTTCGGCGGTTCAAGCGAAAAGTGCAGTCGGAGGACATCATCAAGGAGATCAAGAAGCACAGCTACTACATGAAGCCTGGTGAAAAGCGCAGAGCCAAAGAGGCCCTCTCGCGTAAGCGTCTCCGGAAAAAGCAGCGGCGTGAGCAGGACTAGGTACCTAGAAACCAGGATCCCCGTCCGAGCAGTTTCGTGCCAGAAGGCATTTGACAACTGGAAGTGTCTCCCGGTCGTCAGAGGTTCCTGGCACGAACCCGCACCGCTCTCCCTCCTGTACTGTCCAAACACGGGTCCCGGAGCAGCGTATGGAATACCACGATAAGGTCCTGAAGTGCGGGGAATGCGGGGCTGAATTCGTTTTCACCGCCGGCGAGCAGATGTTTTTCGCCGACAAGGGCTTCAAGAACGAGCCCAAGCGGTGTAAAGCCTGCAAGGCGGTTCGCGCGCAAGGCAGTGATTCGGGTGCGGTGAGCGTTCAACGGGTCGAAACGAAAACGGTCTGCTCGCAGTGCGGCAAGGAGACGACCGTTCCCTTCAAGCCGACGCAGGGACGGCCCGTTTATTGCCGCGAGTGCTTTCAGCAGCGGCGTTCGATCGGGGCTTCGAACGCTACAGCCTAATTAGAGGGCGGCGGGGCGCGACCCGCGTGCCGGTGGCTCGATGCAGGGCTCGTAAACACGGGCTTGGCGGAGAGGTCCCGGCGAAGCCCGGGCGGAATCTACATGGGGCTCTTCTCAGCGCGAATGCGTCGCGGTGGGGAGAGCCTCAGGTTTTTCTCCGTGGATTTCACCGTCCCCACACTGCCGCAGCTCTCCCGTCGATTGACCGTCTTAGCCTCAACGTCTTAAAATCAATGCAGGGCCAAAACCCGCTATGAACGAGAAGGTTCTGCGCGATAGCCTCCGGAGTTTCCTCGACTGGCATGAGGCTCATGCCGATTTCAAGACTGCCTTCAAGAACGTCCCGGCGAAGTGCCGCGGAATAAGGCCTCCGGGCTGCCCGCATTCTCTCTGGGAACTGCTCGAGCACATGCGCATCGCCACGCACGACATTCTGGAGTTTTCGCGCGACGCCAAGCACCGGTCGCCCGATTGGCCTTCGGGCTATTGGCCGTCGAAGCCCGAACCGCCAAGCACGGCCGCGTGGGACAAAAGCGTGAAGGCGCTCTACAGGGATCTCGAGGAAATGGGCGCGTTCGTGACGAGTCGCGGGACCGAACTCTTTGTGCCGATCCCGCACGGGTCGGGGCAAACGGTCCTTCGCGAGGCGCTGTTGATTGCGGATCACAATGCGTACCACTTGGGGCAGTTTGTCCTGGTACGCCAATTGCTAGGTTGCTGGCCGGAACACTAACCTCACTTCGCCCCGTGGTGCGCCTTCCCGCATCTTATGATGGGGTCTTAACGAGCTTTCAGGGAGCCGTGTGATGAGCAGGGAACAAGCGATCGCCGAATCGACAGCCTCGAAAGAGGCGCAGGAGCGGATCTGGGAGTCGTTCCGGCGCTGGGGGTATCTGCAGGCGAGTCTCGATCCGCTGGGCGAATTCGAGCCGGCGGCGATGTCCGATCTCGACGTTTCCGGGCCGGATGCGGAGGCCGCGCGCCGCGTGTATTGCGGCAGCATCGGCGCCGAATTCATGCACATGGCGGATCGCGAGAAGCGGCAGTGGGTGCAGGAGCAAATGGAGGCCGAAGCGGGCGAACCCGATCGCGCGCGCATCCTCGACTTGCTCGTTCGCGCTGAAATCTTCGAACACGTGCTGCAGACCCGCTACCTCGGCACCAAGCGCTATTCGCTCGAAGGCGAAGCTGCGCTTCTGCCGTTGCTCGATTCGATCCTGAGCACCGCGTCGGACATGGGCGCCGAAAAGGCCATGATCGCGATGAGCCATCGCGGGCGGCTCAACGTGATGGTGAACATCGTGGGACGTCCGGCGGCGGAGCTTTTCGCGCGATTCGAAGACGTCGACCCGCGCAGCACGCTCGGCGGCGGCGACGTTAAGTACCACATGGGCGCGACCGGGGATTTCCACGCGGCGAACGGACGCACGGTGGAAATGCACCTGGTTTCGAACCCGAGCCACCTGGAAGCGGTCGACCCGGTGGTGCTGGGCCGCACGCGCGCCAAGCAGACGCGCCGCGGCCAGCACGGCCAGCGGCAGGTTGTGGCGATCACCATGCACGGCGACGCCGCGTTTGCGGGGCAGGGAATTTGCGCCGAGACGCTGAACATGTGCGGCGTCACCGGATTCACGGTGGGCGGCTCGATCCACATCATCGTGAACAACCTGATCGGCTTCACCACCGTCCCGCGCGACACGACTTCCTCGCGTTTTTCGTCCGACCTCGCGAAGCGCCTCGAGATCCCGATTTTCCACGTGAACGCCGAAGATCCCGATGCCGTGGTGCGCGTGGGACGCATGGCGCTCGAGTATCGCCATACGTTCGGCACGCCGGTGGTGATCGACCTGGTCGGCTACCGCCGCCACGGACACAGCGAAGTCGACGATCCCACCATCACGCAGCCGCTGCGCTACCGCAAGATCGAGGCGCACCCGCCGATGTGGCAGATTTACGCCGAGAAAATGGGCCTCGACGCCGAGCCGGTGACCCGGCGCTTCCGCGAAGAGTTGGACGCCGCGCAAGAGGAAGCGAAGGAAATCGAGAAGGTTCCTTCGATGCGCAAGCTGCCGCGCTATTGGGGCAAGTACCGCGGCGGGCGCTACGACGCGTCGCTCGAAGTCGACACGGGGCTGGACGCCGCGACGCTGGGCGCGCTCGGCGAAGGGCTCGTCAGCTACCCCAGCGATTTTCACATCCACGCGAAGGTCAAGAAGCTGCTCGAGCAGCGGCTCGAGATGGCGCAGGGGAAGCGCCCGATCGACTTCGGCATGGCCGAGGCGCTGGCGTTCGGCTCGCTGCTCAAGCAGGGCGTGCCGATCCGCCTTACCGGGCAGGACAGCCGCCGCGGGACGTTCAACCAGCGGCATGCCGCGCTGATCGACGTGGAGGACGAAAAGGAGTACGTCCCGCTTGAACACATGGCGCAGGATGGTGCGTGGTTCCAGATCTACAACTCGCCGCTGTCGGAAGCCTCCGTGCTCGGATTCGAATATGGCTTCAGCCGCGATTTTCCCGAGGCGCTCGTGCTGTGGGAGGCGCAGTTCGGCGATTTCGCCAACGGCGCACAGATCATCATCGACCAGTTCGTCGCCGCGAGCGAAGACAAGTGGAATCTTCTTTCGGGCGTCGTAATGCTGCTGCCGCACGGCTACGAAGGGCAGGGGCCCGAGCATTCGAGCGCGCGCATCGAGCGCTACCTGCAGCTTGCCGCGCGCGACAACATCCAGATCTGCCAGCCATCCACCGCCGCGCAATATTTCCATCTGCTGCGGCGCCAGGCGCTGCGCGTGTGGCGAAAGCCGCTCGTGGTGTTCACGCCCAAGAGCATGCTGCGCCATCCGGCGGCGTCTTCCTCGGTCGCGGACCTCTCGGCGCCGCGATTCCGCAACGTGATTCCGGACAAGGGCGACGGTTCGGCCGAGCGCGTGTTGCTCTGCACCGGCAAAATCGGCCACGAGCTCGAAGCCGAACGCAAACGCCATCCGCAGAACGCGCCGGCGATCGTCTTCCTCGAGCAGCTTTACCCGTTCCCTGAGGAAGAAGTCGCGGCCGAGATGGACCGCCACACAAAGGCTACGGAATTCGTCTGGGTACAGGAAGAGCCGAAAAACATGGGCGCGCACGATTTCGTGGTTCCGGAGCTCGAACGGCTCTCGCGCGGGCGCCCCGTGCTTTCGGTGAATCGTTCGGCGAGCGCGAGTCCTTCGACCGGCTCGGGCAAGGCGCATGAGATGGAGCAGAAGACGCTCATCTCGCTGGCGTTCGGCTCCTAGAAGCGCTCGGCGTTCGCCGCCGCTTCAGACGCGCGACAGGATCAGGCTGTGGCCGCTGGCCAGCGGCCGTAGCTCGTTCGACGTAAACCCCGCGTTCTGAAACATTCGCTCGTATTCGCGAAACGTGTAAGCGTCGCCCGCGGGCGTCATCCCGAGCATCATCATTCCAAACGCAGCCGCGCGCGGCGGCGAAACGCGGTCATCATTTGGGATGAAGTCGAGCGTCGCGACCACGCCGGAAGGATCGAGCGCGGCGCGCACTTTGCGCAGCACGTTTTCGTTCGTGGGCGCGTCGAAGTGGTGCAGGAAGTTCGTGATCAGCACGACGTCGTAGTCCTTGCCGTAATCGACCTCGAAGGCGCTGCCGGGAATCAGGTGATGCCGCGCCTCGACACCCGCGGCGCGCGCATTATCCGCCGCCACGGCCAGCACCGCCGCCCAATCCAGCGCGAAGATTTCCGCATGGGGATTCCGCTTGGCGAGCGTGATGCCGAACACGCCGTGACCGCCCGCAAGATCGAGCACCTTCCATTTCTTTCCCGACGCCGCATCGAGATGCCGCGCGATCTCTTCGGCTCCCGGCGCG
The DNA here is from genome assembly GCA_035504455.1 of Vulcanimicrobiaceae bacterium. Taxonomy (GTDB): domain Bacteria; phylum Acidobacteriota; class Terriglobia; order Acidiferrales; family UBA7541; genus Palsa-295. The sequence goes on along the minus strand of DATJRU010000232.1, from coordinate 4,259 downwards.
ATCATCGGCGCCATCGAGCGCGCAAACTCCACCCAGATCGGATTGTCGTCCGCGATGGAACCTTCGCCGTCCGCCATCGCAGGCTGGCCGGTGCGAATCGTGCGAGCGAGATCGTGGTAGGCGTTGATCGTAACCGGCAGCGTGAGAAAGCCTGCAGCCGACGCGATACAGGCGGGCGATCGCCTGTCGAGAAACATCGCGGACTCATCGGTGAGCGCGTAACGGTCCCCGTGCTTGGCGAGGAAGCCGTAGATCACGAGGTAGTCGCAGAGAATGCGAATGCCGCGCTCGGTGGCCTCGCAGTGCTTGGACAGCGGCGCCACCGCGTCCGCTCCCTCGCCGATCTGGGTGAATAGATCGAGGGCGATCGCGGCGCGCAGAGCGGCCGTTTGCTGATACGCGTTCAGCGTTTCAAAGATACGATCCGGATTGGGGCGCGGTTTCGCGGTGGAAGAAGACATTTTGTTTTCCTCGAAAAGATTCAGCCGGCGCGGACGAATTCCCGGCGAAGCGCCGACGCACGAACTCAAGCGTAGTTCGCTCCACGACCGCGCGGCCGGGATATCCTGCTCGCTTGATCGCCGGAAATCAAACCGAATCTCGCAGCGCTGCGTGGCGCTCTGCGCCGAGGTTTCGCGAACGCCGAGCGCCCGGCGGCCTCTGTCACGGTCCGGTAGCGTACAGAGGCGAGTGAAGATTACTCTACAGAGACGTATTGACGAAATACCCGCGCCGGGTTGATGATGTCGGTGCGGCCGGGGGCGACCGCAGTCTTGGAAGGGGGATTTCCGCGGGCATGGTTCTCGTGCTGATTTATACGGTGTTCTTCGTGGTGGTAGCCGAGTTCTTCGTGCGCCGCTGCCGCTCCATCATTGCTTCCAGCAAGAAGATCGAACTCCCCGCGAACGTGAGCGAGGCTGCGGGCGTGGATCGCGCCGGCGTCGCTCCGGATGATTTCGGCAAACTCATCGGGCTCGCGCGCCTTTGCCCGGAAGAATCGGTCGGCAACGCGAGCGTCTACTCCGTCTCGGCCTATTACACGCTGGTGCAGGCGCTCGGTCGCGCGGCCCACGGGCTCGCGCCCCGCATCGAATCGTGGGCGCGGAAAGAGCAGCGCAACTGCGCGCATTTCGCGGCGGTGGCGCTCGACCGCCGGATATCCGGCACTCGCAAGCTCCTGGCGCAGCGCGTGCAAAGCCCGTTCTAGATTCTCCGCCCCGTCTTTCCGCAGGCTCGACCCTTTCCACCCCGGCTGATACCATCCATCTATTCCACACAGACGTGCCACTGCGGCCGTGACGCCATTCGAACAACGCGCGCTGCGCACCATTCGCGAGAGCGGCATGCTCTCGCCGGGCGACCGTGTCGGCGTGGCAGTTTCGGGCGGCGCGGATTCGGTGGCGCTGCTGCGCCTGCTGCACGGCTTTCGCAAGCGGCTGGGGATTGCGCTGCTCGTCGTTCATTTCGATCACCGGCTGCGCGGCGTTGAATCGGATGCGGACGCCGAATTCGTTGCGGAACTGGCGCGCGAGCTGAAGCTCGAATTCGTCGTCGACCGCGAGGATGTGGCAGCAGCGGCTGCGCGGCACAAATGGAATCTTGAGGATGCGGCGCGGCGTCTCCGCTACGAATTCTTCGAGCGTGTGGTCGGCGAGGCGAAGGCAACGCGCATCGCCGTCGCGCACACGGCGGACGATCAAGCCGAGACCGTGCTCGCGCACCTGCTTCGCGGAACCGGCCCGGCAGGCTTAGCGGGAATTTACCCCGTCGCCGGCGCGATCGTGCGCCCGCTTCTCTGGTGTCGGCGCGAGGAGCTTCGAAAATATCTGCGCGAGCGGAAGCAGGACTGGCGCGAGGACGCAACGAACCGCGACGTGACCCGCACGCGCGCGCGAATTCGCGAGCAGCTTCTGCCATCGCTCGAGAGGGATTTCGCGCCGCGGGTCGCCGCGCGGCTGGGCCGGCTCGCAAAGCTGCTGCGCGAGGAAGAGCGATTCTGGGCGGCGCTCGTCGAAGACCGCTTTCGCGCGCTGGTGCATTCGAAAGATGGCGCGCTGACGATCGCGGTGCGCGACCTGCTCGAGCCGCTCGCTCTCGCCACCGCCGCAACGGACGACCACGCGCCGCCCTTGCGCGCGCTAACGGAACGCCTGATTCGCCGTCTCTATAAAGAGGTGAGCGAGGGCGCGCAGGGACCCACCGCCGAACGCGTGGAGCAGGTGATTCGCCTCGCGGCGGAATCCGCGAGCGGCCGGCGCGTCGAGCTGCCCGGCGGCATTCGCGTGGAGCGAAGCTTCGGCGAGCTGATTTTTTCGCGCGCGGAACGGCGCGCCACTCCGCGTGAAACCGCAGCGCAATCGCGCACGTATCAATATGCAGTGACGCTCCCGGCTCGCGGCGCGGCAACTGTTTCCGTGCCGGAACTGAAACGATGCTTCCGGCTGAAAGTGATTGACTGGCCTCACGCAGAGCGCGACACTAAAGCAGAATGCGTCGCTCTCGATGCGGAACTCCTTCGACCACCTCTAATCCTGCGAAACTGGCGGCCGGGAGACGCCTACCGGCCTCGTCGCGCGCGGCAGTCCCGGAAACTGAAGCGACTGTTCTTGGCGAAGCGTATTCCCGTTCGGGAACGCGACGGCTGGCCCGTGCTGGAGAGCGGCGGGCGCATTGCCTGGGCGCGCGGAATGCCTGCGGGAGAGGAATTTTGCGCGGGCGATGCGACGAGCGCGGCGGTGGTGATCGAGGAGCAAGGCCTCTGAGCTTGCGTCGGGGCGCTTGCTGAATACAGTCGCGACGTTGCTGCATCTAAAGCTCTAGATACGTCTCGGAGGGGGCTCAACCGGCGTATCCGAATTTGTCCTGGAAGTGAAAGGCCTGCGGCCAACCGGCCGAAGGCGCCACGGACGCCGGCGAGAAGGCGGCCAAGGGTGAGGTAACACGGTGAACTCAACAGTACGTACGGTCCTGTTTTGGCTCTTGATGGCCGTCTTGGCGGTGGTCCTGTGGAAGATGGCTTCGCAGGGCGGCCCGACGGCTCACGAAGACGAGCCCACTTACACCAATTTCCTCAACAAGGTCGAAGGCGGCTCGGTAAAAGACGTCACGATCGAACTCTCTCCCAACAGCGCGGAGATCGAGGGCGAATACCGCGACGGCGGCAAATTCAAGGGCGTGACGATCGCGAACTCCGCGATCCCGGACGTAACCAAGACCCTGCAGGACAAGGGCGTCCTCTTCAATTACAAGGAAGTGAAGGACGCGAACTGGCTCACCCTCATCATCAATCTTTCCCCCTTCATCGTAATTCTAGCGATATGGATCTTCATGATGCGGCAGATGCAGGCCGGCGGGAACAAGGCGCTCAGCTTCGGCAAGTCCCGGGCGCGCCTGCTGACCGCGCAACAGAAGAAGGCTACGTTTAAAGATGTGGCCGGCATCGACGAGGCCAAGGAAGAGCTGTACGAGATCATCGACTTCCTGAAAGATCCGCAGAAATTCCAGAAACTCGGCGGGCGCATTCCCAAGGGCGTGCTGCTCGTCGGGCCTCCGGGAACCGGCAAGACCCTGCTCGCTCGCGCGATTGCGGGAGAAGCGAATGTGCCGTTCTTCTCGATTTCCGGCTCGGACTTCGTCGAGATGTTCGTCGGCGTGGGCGCGAGCCGCGTGCGCGACCTTTTCGAGCAGGGCAAGAAGAACGCGCCCTGCATCATCTTCATCGACGAAATCGACGCGGTCGGCCGCCATCGCGGCGCCGGCCTGGGCGGCGGGCACGACGAGCGCGAGCAGACGCTCAACGCGCTGCTCGTCGAAATGGACGGCTTCGAGTCCAACGAAGGCGTGATCCTGATCGCGGCCACCAACCGGCCGGACGTTCTCGACCCGGCGTTGCTGCGGCCTGGCCGCTTCGACCGCCGCGTCGTCGTGCCGCGGCCCGACGTGCGCGGGCGTGAAGAAATCCTGCGCGTCCACACCCGCAAGGTGCCTCTCGCCGAAGACGTCGATCTCTCGGTGATCGCGCGCGGCACCCCCGGATTTTCGGGCGCGGACGTCGCCAACCTCGTCAACGAGGCCGCGCTGTGGGCGGCTCGCCAGAACCGCAAGTTCGTCGCCATGGCCGACTTCGAGATGTCCAAGGACAAAGTCCTGATGGGCGTCGAGCGCAAGTCGATGATCCTGTCGGACGAGGAAAAGAAGAACACGGCGTACCACGAGGCGGGCCACGCGCTCGTCGCCGCGATGACGCCGGGCGCCGATCC
>DATJRU010000231.1:0-14973 GCA_035504455.1 Vulcanimicrobiaceae bacterium | reverse complement strand
AGCCAGGCTGCTGGCCTTATGCCTGCACCAACGCACGAAACAGACCCGCGGTTTCCATCTATGTCCGTTTTGCGACAGTCCGCCAACTGGAATGCCGGTCGAAGTCGAAGGGCGCGTGTTCAAGCTCGGCTCGGCCGAGATTCACGTAAAGGCTCCCGACGGTCGCACGTTCGCGGCTCCGGACTTGATTTATCATTACGTCGCACAACACGGATACAAGCCTCCGCTGGAGTTCATCGACGTCGTCGAGTTAGATTCCTGAAGCGATGTGGAAGCTATTGATCCGGTCCGCGCTGCTGTCATACGATGCCGAGCCAAAGCCGTGCGAATCTGCTACTTCCTGGGAGAATCGACATGTCATCCGTGGCAACCGCTGAAGCCCAATCGAGGCTGGCCGGCAGCAAACTGAACGTGTTCCTGTGGATCGCTCAAGCCCTGCTCGCGCTTCTATTTTTATTTGCCGGCATAGTGAAGCTCATCATGCCCCTCGCCGCGATGGCCAAGCAGACTGGCCTGCCCGGCGCTTTCCTCCGCTTCATCGCCGTCTGCGAAGCGTTGGGTGCTCTCGGCCTACTTCTGCCCGGGATCATGCGAGTCAAGACGGGGCTCACTGCTCTGGCCGCCTGCGGACTGGTGATCATCATGATCGGCGCAACGTGGATCTCGATCGTGCATGTTAGCGTGCCCGCCGGACTCTTCCCTTTCATCGTCGGCGTGCTCGCAGCCTTCGTCGCCTACGGCCGCGCCAAGCTCGCTCCGCTACGCGAGAGGTAGACGCAACTTTTCGGAAGCAGCTAGAAAAACGTGCTCGAAGATGAAGGACGCTGAATTTCCGCAATGGCTCGACAAGGTCGAAACCCACGCGACCGGCGTCTTCACTCTGGATGACGGCGAGTGCGTAACGGCGGAGGTCCTGAAGTTCAACGACCGGCGCAGCGAACTCAACGTTGAAGTTATTTCCTCCAACCGGCCCCGTTCGGAGCGCGACCAGCGACACCGTGCCATCCCTGTCAGCCGCATTATTTCCTTCGAGCCGCAGCCGAGCAACGACCCCTGTCGCGGCGGCCCCTTTTCATACGCACGCTTTATTCTCTTGGCGACGCTGTTTCTTGCGATGACAGCCGGCGGGTTGACTTTGTTCGTTCTCTTGGCGAATACGCGGTACGGTGTCCAAGAGGCCTCGGCGATCGTTTACACCATTGCCGTCGTATTCTTCACGTTCGCTGCCACGAGACAACTCAAGCCCTATAGGTTCACCTGCCCCGCGGTCCGGACTCAGATTCCGAACCTGCTTTGGCGCCACCTCGGCTTTCTCATGGCACTCTTCTTTATTCAGACGCTGGCGTTAGCGATCCACCCGCACTTGTCAGATTGGTGGGATACTCCGGGACGCAAAGGCACTCCGTTTGAAACTATCCTGCTGCTTCTGTGCGTCGTTCTATCGGCGATCCAGATATACACGAATCGATCCGTTCTCGACCGTGCGCACCGCGAATTCTCCCGGCATGACGCGCCGAGTGGGGTCGCGCCCGCGCTTCCTCGCTCGTGATGATCATCGTTGGAACCGTTCGTCTTCGCGTTGTGTCATCAAGCACCGGAATTGGGGACGACCGCCGCGGGACCGGAGAACCCTCGTATAGTTAAGACATGCGCCCGCAATCGATAGCCCTGGTGGTGTTTTGCGTGGCCGTCCTGGCGTTCTTCGCAGCCCTCTACTTCGCCGGCATTTCTTGGCCAAAGATGGGGCCGAAGGGACGCATCGCTACTCCCCTGCTCCTCGCGCCCCATTTTCTGCTGATCGCCTGCGTCGTCGACTCGCTGCTCATCGGCCACCCGCCGCAAGGATCGCCGGGCTTCAATACGCAGTTTGTGTGTGCGGTTCTGGCGATGTTCATTCTGCCGCTGCCCGCTTTTGTGGGGACGATAGCGGCACTGGTGATGTTCAAGCGCGCTCGATCCATCTCGCCGGCGCTAGCCACCAACGCTCACTGACGCCGCGCTACCGCGCCCGGGCCCGCCCCGGCAGCATGCGGTTGAGTATCCCGTCACGCACCACCAGCGTGTGAAACAAAATCGCGCCGAAGTGCGCCACGAACGCCAGGAACAAAAGATACGCGAGGTACGTGTGCGTCCTCCGCAGCATCGCGAAAAGCAGCACGTTGTGCGGAAGAATCGGGAAAAGGTGCACCGACCCGAACATCACGATCGGATAGCCCGCCGCCGAAAGCATTCCCCATCCCACGAGCGGCTCCACGAAAAGCAGCGTGTAGAGCAGGATTTCCGACGCGTGCGCCACAAATCGCTCCTGCGACGACATCGTTGGCGGAAACGGCGGCAGCGTGCTGAATTGCCGGTTCACGTAGCGGATCACCACCAGAATCAGAATCGAAATCCCGAGCGGGCGATGCAGCGATACCAGCCGGTGATAGTCGCCGAGCGACGCCACCATCGCCACCCCGATGCCCAGCATCGTCAGCACCATCGCTGCCATCAGCCAGTGCAGGATCCGCATCAAGCCCGGAAACTTCTGCTGCTCGCTCGTCGAATTGGCGCTCACTTTTGCACCTCCGCCGGCGTGATTTCGCTCGGCTGCTTCGTCTCGCCCGCCCGCCGCGTGAACGACTGCGAATAAATCGCGGATCGCGCGCTCAGGAAGGGATCGTCGGACACGCTGATCCCCGCCGGCAAAATCGTCGGATCGAAATTGATGTCCCGCGCGGGACTCGTTTCTTCGCTCGCAATGGAATCGAGCGTCAGCGTACCCACGTCCACCTGCTCCCGCCCATCCGGCCACTGTGCATTGGGATCGTCGGTCGGGTCGCCGGGCTGCGCGATTGTTATGATCAAATGCCATTGCAGCGGGTGCTGGTGGATGCTGGCGATCAGCCCGTCGAAGAGGAAGTTCTTGTCGTCGCTCGTCCCGCCCGCGGCCACGTACGGCTGCACCGGCACGAACGTCCAGCGCACATAGATCGTGGCGCCGTCCGCGTTGGTGAAGCGGAACGCATCGAGCCCGTAGTAAGCGCTGTTGTCGAACCCCGACGATGGCGGATGGCTCTTGATGATCCCGATCGCCCGCACTACTTCGGGATGCTGCGCGATGAACGCCGCGCCCTTGGCCGGATCGGGTTTATGCGTAACCGGATCGGGCGCCGACGCGACCAGGTTGTCGTAAAACCCCTGCGGATTCTTGAACGGGAACACCGGCAAGTTGATCATCGCCGTGCGCCATTGTTCGCCGTCCGGCAGCGAAAACTGCAGCCCTAGCCCGCGCGCATCGCTGAAATCGTCGGTCGAGTGGGGATCGCCGGTCCCCAGGGAAAATCGCCCGATCACTGGCACGCGCCCGCTCTGAAAGACGGCCGCCTTCGAGAGGCGCGTTCCCGCGCCGTTGCTGTCGAAGTATCCGCTCACGCCGACGCCCTTCGCGTGATTCCGGCGAAAACCCGAGTTGCTGGTGCCGTTGATGCGCTCGAACTCGTCGACAAACTTCGACGGCGTCAGCTTCCCAGGGCTGAGCCACCCGCCCAAATAGAGAAAGGCCGCCACCACGCCCAGCAGAATGACGCCAACGCCCGTCATTCGGCCAAGAGCGCCGCCGCCGGTTGGGCTCGGCAGTCCGCTGCTTTCGTGGGATGTTTTGGGTTCCTGGTTGACCGCTAGCTCCGCCATCGCGTCCTCCTCGCCTGCGGGTCCCGAGATACCGCTTCGATGCAAAACGGTGGCGAAAGTGGCTGTTTTTTTGTGGGGTGCCGGGGGGCCGCGGGAGCGCCCGTGCACGCTGCGACCTGGGTACTGCCGGAGCTTGCTCCGCCGCTGGGAGCCCGCGCTTGCCCGGGCGTGTTCGCCGGTTTTCGGCCCCGCGAAGTTAGAGAATCTTAACGCAAACGATAAAAGCGTGGCCCGGAAATTGCACCTCCCGTTCGTCGTGACTTCGCGCAACAACGCACCAGTGCGCAAACGGGCCGCTTCGCACCCGCCCGCCCCGATGCGGCCACGAGACGTCCGCAAAGCGATCGAACGAGTCCCGGAGATCGCCCCGCCAAAGGTCGTCATCCTCGCCGGAGGACGCGGCACGCGCCTGGCCGAGGAAACCGAAGTACGGCCCAAGCCCATGGTCGAAATCGGCGGGCGGCCCATTCTCTGGCACATCCTCAAGCACTTTGGGCATTACGGGTACCGCGAATTCGTTGTCGCCCTCGGTTACCGCGGCGAAGACATCAAGCGCTACTTCCTCGACCGCCGCAGGCTCAGCGGAGACATGACGCTCGAGCTCACCAACGGCAAACTCGAGCGCCACGGCGGCGAAGCGGAAGATTGGACCGTGCATTTGATCGACACCGGCCGAGACACCTTGACCGGCGGAAGGGTGAAACGCCTCGCTCCGAAAATTTCCGACGGGACGTTCCTTGTGACTTACGGCGACGGCCTCTCCGACATTGACCTGAATGCTTTGGTGAAATTTCACAAAGAATGCGGCCGCCTCGCCACCGTAACGGCCGTTCGTCCGCCTGCCCGCTTTGGCAGCTTGTCTTTCGACGGCCCTCTCGTCGCCAGATTCAGCGAGAAGACGCAAACCGATGCCGGTTGGATCAACGGTGGCTTCCTGGTTTTCGAGCCTCAGGTACTCGACCGCTTCCCAGGCACCGATTGCAGCCTCGAATCCGAAGTCCTGGAGCGCCTTGCGGCAGACGGCCAGCTCGCCGCGTACCGTCACGAAGGCTTCTGGCAGTGCATGGACACTGTGCGCGACAAGCAGCTGCTCGAGAATCTGTGGCTCAGCCCGCATGCCCCCTGGAAGGTCTGGGAATGATTGTCGCGCGGCGGGGGCCAAGCAAACTCGGTGCGAACGCCCGTGTTCTCGTCACCGGCGGAAGCGGCTACCTCGGCGCGCAGGTTCTAAGAGAACTTGGCGCGGCGGCCGTCCAGTGCCATGCGCTCAGTCGCACGGTACCGCCGCCGGAAGTCCGCGAACTCATAGCGTGGCATCGCACCGACCTGCTCGCAGACGACGTCTCTTCGCTGTTGAGCGCAATTCGCCCCACTCACTGTATCCACCTCGCGTGGGAAGCCACCCCCGGCCAATACCGGCAATCGCTGGGAAATTACGATTGGGTAGCCGCCACTCTGCGGCTGGCGCGCAGCTTCTTTTCCGCGGGAGGCCGCCACTTCACGAGCGCCGGCTCGTGCCTCGAGTACGCGCAGCCCACAGACGCCTGTGACGAAGCAACCACACCGATCGGCGGCGATTGTCCTTACGCAATCTGCAAAATTGAGATTTCCCGGCTTCTCGCGGCGCTCGCGCGCGATTGCAAGGCCAGTTTCGCCGACGGCCGCATCTTCTACCTCTACGGCCCGGGCGAACCGGCAGGCAAGTTGATCCGCTCGATCTGCCAGGGCCTGATTCAGGGACACGCCGTTCCGTTGACGTCGGGCTTGGACTTCGTCGATTTCGTCTACCGCGACGACGCTGCGAAGGCCCTACTCGCGATGACGGGCGCACAGTTGAACGGCGCTTTCAACATCGGGACCGGCCGCGGCATTCTCGTGCGCGAGCTTGCCACTCGGCTCGGCGAGATCGCCGACAAAGCGCACCTTCTCCAATTCGGCAAAGTTCCCCTGGGCCGCGAGCCTGCGCGAATTGTGGCCGCCACGAGTCGCCTGATTTCCGAAGTGGGTTATCGCCCGCTCGTCGAGATCGACGAGGGCCTGCATCGCTGCTTCGATTTCTGGGCAGCCGCGGAGTCCCAAACGGGCGCCGAGCTTCTCTACGCCGCGCGCAAATAGGCCGCCGCCCAACGACGATTCGAAACATGCCATGAACGCCACGCCGCCCCTCGTCAGCATCGGAATCCCGGTTTATAACGGCGAACGCTATCTTGCCGGCGCCCTGGAAAGTCTCCTCGCTCAAGATCACCACGAGTTCGAGCTGATCATCTCCGATAACGCCTCCGGCGATCGCACCGCCGACATTTGCTGGGAGTTTCAGAAGCGCGATTCGCGCATCCGCTACATACGCCGCCCGCAGAATCAAGGCGCGACCTGGAACTTCGCGTCCGTCGTCCACGAGGCCAACGGCCCCTACTTCATGTGGGCCGCATACGACGATTTGCGAGCCCCGTCGTTCCTCCGCAAGTGCATCGAAAAGCTCGACCGCCATCCCGACGCCGTCCTGTGCTGCACGGAAATCAATTTCATCGACGCCGATGGCCAGCCGAACCGCGAATGGTCCGCGAAAGGTTTTCAGAATATCGACACCGAGGGCATGTCACCCGCGCAGCGCATTCATCCACTGATCCGGTTTTGCGGTTGGTTCGCGATTCACGGCTTAATGCGTCTCGAGCACACAAAAAAGCTTTCTTTGGGCCTGAGCGTCCAGGGCTGGGACGTGATTTTCATGATGGAGCTCCTGACGATAGGGAACTTCGTAAAGGTGCGTGAGCCGCTCTTCAGCTATCGGATCGCCAGGAAAAAAACGACCGCGGATTACCAGGAAGAGATGAACTCGGCCGGAAAAGCGACTCCCGCGACAACTACGCCCTGCACCGATCTCGCTGTCAACCTGATTCGGGTTCTTTACGGCTCCGCGTTCTCCGAAGCGGATAAAGCCGCGATTTTCGCCGACTTCATCCACACCATCACCGCTTCCAACGAATATTGGCGCGAGCAGATCACCGCGGAGCTTTTCGGGGCAAGCGTTCGCTTGGACGATTCCGGCTTTGCGGAGGCCCTGAACCTGGTTCTCAGCCGCGCCGTTCCGAGCGAATCGTTCAGGAACAACCCGCTCCTCTTGATTCCTGCCTGCGGCCAATCTGACAACGGAAGTTTGTTGCAGCTCGCGGGAAATCTCGCCCTGGCAGCGCGCGGCCAGTAGACGCACAACTTTCAGCCGCGCTCTTCCTTCATCCCGCACTGCCACAGCGCGCACAGCGCCGTGTTGTAAAGCGCCAGCGCCGTCGTGATCTGCCCCAGGTGATTGTCGTGCGTGGAAAGATACGCGGCCTTGCGCAGAACGTCCGGATGCAGGTTCCCTTCGGTCGAGCAGTCGATCACCACCGCTCCTTCTTTCACCTCGCGAACCAGATCCGCCTCGCATCGCGCCGGAAACGCGGTCACGATAATGTCCGCCGTTTCGATGTACGCGAGCCGGTCCTCCTGCCGCGTCTGCGGATGGACCATCAACGCGGTCGCCCCGATCCGCATCAGCATGCTTTGCAGCGGAATGCCGATGCGCGGCGAGCTGTTGCAGATCGCCACCGTCGGCCCGCTCTGGCTCGCGTCCCGCGGAAACATGTTCTTGATCTCGCGATGCTGGTGCAGCAGCGTCAGGATCGCCTTCGCCGTGCACGGCACCACGCCCTCATACTTCTGCTCTTCGTCGACGGTCTTGATATTCAGCGCCATCCGCCCCGTGTTCTCGACCGTCAGCCCTTCGATGTCCTTCTCCGGCCGCACTCGCCGCAAAAAATAATCCTCGGTTTTGCCGAAAGGAGTCGGGAAAAAAATGAACGTCCCGTAGATCCTCTCGTAGACTTGCGCGCCCATCAGCAGCAATTCCAGCGCGTCCGCGCTGTAGGCTTCCTCCACGCGGAAATCCAGGCCGTGCTGCCGGAACTTCTTCGTCATGTACCCGGCGTACCGCCGCGACCCGCGGTCGATCTCCGCGCCCGGCAGCCGCGGCATGAACGCAGCCACGCGTATGTCCGCCCGGTCGAGTCCCGCCTTCTCGACCTGCGCCAGCTTCTGTTCCGCCTGGACAAAGACTTCTTCAGCCGCCGCGATGCAGTTCAGCCGCTTGTTTTGCGGCACCTGTTGCGTCCAGCTCATGTCCGGCGCGAACGCCTTGTTTTGTGCGATTTCGACCGTCCCCATATCTCACTCGATTATCACAGAATTGCTCCCGTTGCCGCCACGCCCCAGTTCCTTCAGTTTCGGAAGCGCCAGCACTCGACGATGTCTTGCACACCCGTCAGGAACGTAATACACTGAGCTTATGAAGACATTAACAGTGCGATTGCCCGAGCCCCTGGTAGCCGATATCGAGGCGGAATCGCGCGGGCGCAAAATCTCCAAGTCCGATGTCGTCCGCGAACGGCTCGAGCGCGGCCCTCGCCGGCGCCCGCGAAAAGCGACGCTCGACTCCATCGCCGATCTCATCGGCTCGGTCGACGGACTCCCGTCCGATCTGGCTGCTCGAAAGAAAGAGCATTTGCGCTCGACCGGCTATGGCAAACAACGTCCTCGTTGACGCTGGATTCGTGGTCGCCTTGCTCAGTAGCCGCGACGCCTACCACGACTGGGCCGTTGCCCAAGCGTCCGAGTTGCCGCCTCCCTGGGTAACCTGTGAATCTGCGCTCTCCGAGGCATTTTATCTCCTCGGCGAGCGCGGAATTCCAAGCGTCGGTGCCTTGCTGCGCCGCCGAAAGCTGCTGGTTCCGTTCAGGCTGGCAGAAAACGTGGAACCGGTCGCAAAGCTACTGGAAAAATACGCCGATGTCCCCATGAGCCTCGCAGACGCCTGTCTGGTTCGAATGACCGAGACGTTTGCCGATCCCGTTCTCCTCACGACCGACAACGACTTTCGGATCTATCGTCGTCACAGCCGGCAGGTAGTTCCGCGCGTCACGCCAGCATGACAATGTACCCGGCGCGTGCGCGCCCGAATCCATCGAACTTGCTTGTGAACAACGTCACAGACTTTTCGCGTGGTTTGGTACAAAATCACTCGCGTGAGTAATCCCCCAAACAACGCGGTCGTGATCGGCGGCGGCGTCTCCGGTCTCGCCTGCGCCTACCAACTGAAGAAGCTCGGCGTGGCCGTCACACTCCTTGAAGCCGCGCCGCGCGTAGGCGGCCTGATCGAAACCATCGAAAAGGACGGCTTTCTCTTCGAAAGCGGCCCGCAAAGTTTTCAGGGCACGGAGACGCTGCTGAGCTTGATCCACGAGCTCGGAATCGACGACGAACTCTCCAAAGCCGACCCCGGCGCGCCGCGCTACATCCTCCGGCAGGGGCAGCTCCGCAAAGTTCCCATGTCGCCGCAGTCGATGCTAACCACTTCCCTGTTGAGCGCTGGCACCCGTTGGAAAATCGTCTCCGAGCCGTTCAAGCGCACGCGCCCGCCGAATGAGGAAGAATCCGTCGCCGATTTCGTTCGTCGCAAATTCGGCCACGAGATCCTCGAATACCTCGTGTCGCCTTTTGTCTCCGGGGTCTACGCCGGCGATCCGGAAAAGCTTAGCCTGCGCGCGGCCTTTCCCACGGTCGAGGAGTGGGAACGCGAATACGGCAGCGTGCTTCGCGGGCAGATGAAGTCGCGCTCCTCATCCTCGACGCCGCGCAAAGGACCGCCCCCGCTCTGTTCCTTCCGCCGTGGCCTCAGCACCTTGATGCACGCCATCGCCGCCAGCCTTGGCGATCAGGCGCGGAGGGGCGCGTGCGTGAGCGCGGTAAGGCGCACCGGAAGTTTGTCGAACACAACCTACGAGGTCCGTGTCACTAGCGGCGGCCACGAGGAAACGATTCTGACCCAGGCCGTCGTGCTGGCCACGCCGGCGTACGCCGCATCTCATCTGGTCGGCTCCGTCGCGCCGCCTCTCGCGAGCACTCTTTCCGGCATCGCCTACGCCTCGCTCGCCGTCGTCGCCACGGCGTATCACAAAAAACAGGCCGGCGCGGCGCTCGATGGCTTCGGCGTCCTGATCCCCCGCAGCGAGAGGCATCGCACACTCGGCATCGTCTGGAACTCGTCCCTTTTCGCCGGACGCGCCCCCGAGGGCCAAATGGTGCTCACCAGCTTCGTCGGCGGCGCCACCGACCCCGAAATCGTCGCGAAGACCGACGACGAAATCGCCGCTATCGTGCAGGACGAGCACAGGCGCATTCTCGGCATCACCGGCGCTCCGATCGCATCCGCCGTGTGGAAACACGAGAAGGCCCTGCCGCAGTACAACCTCGGCCACGGCCACGCGGTGCAAGCGATTCGCGAAGCCGAGCGCGCCACACCGGGACTCTATTTCGCGGGCAATTACCTCGAAGGCCCTTCCATCGGGAAGTGCGTCGAAGACGGCTTCGAAACCGCGACCGCCATCCGCGACTACCTCGCCTCGCTCGCCGCGCCGTAGCCCGTTCTTGGCGAAGGCGGGCCCTGACGCCTGGATTACATTTTGCGGAAGCCGCGCTCCTGCAGCACCCACGTGTTGCCGTCTGGATCGGAAAAGCGCGCAAAGCTGGCGTAATCGCCTCGCGCAGGGTCCGGCCCGGAGGCGAAACCCCCGTCCCACGCGCCGATAGGCGTCTTGTGCCGGATCTCGGTGACGCTGACTCCGCGTTCCAGCAGTTGGTTTCGCGCCTCCTCCAGGTCGTTCACCACGAGATACACGTTGCGAACCGATCCCGCCGGCGCGTCCGTCAGTCGCTTGCCGATCTGGATCGAGCAACTCGAGCCCTGCGGAGCCAGCTGCACCACCCGAAAAGTGTCGTTCGGCGCATAGTCCACGTCGAGGTGAAAGCCCACCTGATCCACGTAGAATCGCCGCGCCCGATCCACGTCGCTCACCGGCAGCGTGATCACTTCGACCGAAAACGTAGGCGTCTTCACCGTCGCATCTCCTCACGCGTCTCGCGAAAGTCCCGCGTCATTCACAAATCGATCACCACGTCTCGCGTCGGCCGCGAGCAGCAGACGAGCACGTTGCCCTCGGCCGGCCTCTCGAGCGGTTCTGGCTCGTACGCGACGGCGCCGGACACCAACCCGCTCTCGCAGTTGTGGCACACTCCCGTCCGACACGACCAGCGCACCGGCACGTCGCACGCCTCCGCCAGCTCCAAAATGCTCTGGTACGACGAGCCATTCCAATGTGCGTTGATGCCGCTCCGCGCAAACGAAACCAGCGGCCCCGTGTTCGCGTCGTCCTTGGGCGGATGCGCGGCAATCTTGGCCGCGCCGACGACTCCCGGCGTCCTCGATTCGCCCCCCTCGAAGATTTCTTCGTGCATTTGTTGCGGCGCAACGCCCATGGCTGCCAGCGCCTCTTTCATGTCCGCCATGAAGCGCGTCGGCCCGCACAGGTAGACGTCAGCGTCTCGCGTAACCCCTGCCTCATCCAGGCTCGATCGCGACAGGTGACCCGCGGCATCGTATTCCTCACCGATCTTGTCGCTCGATTCCGGCTGGCTGTAGCAAACGTAGGTGCGGCCATTCGCCAGCGACCGAACGAGGCCGCGAACTTCAGCGGCGAACGGATGATGCTGTCGGTCGTGCGCCGCGTGGAGCCACAGCACCCGCCTCGGCGAGCGCTCCGCTACCAGCGCGTAGAGCATCGCCAGCACCGGCGTCGCCCCGATTCCAGCGCTCAGCAGCACCACGGGTCGCTCTCCTGGCTGTAATATGAAACTCCCGCGCGGCGAACTCACGTCGAGAACATCACCCAGGTGGACACGCTCCCGCAGATAAGTTCCCGCCGCTCCATGCGGTTCAATCTTCACGCCGATTCGGCATTGCTCCGTCGAGGACGGCCCCGAGAGCGAGTAGCTGCGAAAAATCGCGGCGCCGCCCTCGCGCGGAAGGCGCAGCACCACGTATTGCCCCGGCAGAGCCGCCGCCAATGGAACGCCGTCAGCGCTCTTCATCGTCAGCGACAGGACGTCCGCCGACTCCTCGCCAACTTCGGTCACCTTAAGCTTCCGGAATCCCGGCGCCGTCGGATGCGCTGCCGCGGCAGGCGCGAGCCCCGCATTGCCATTCCCCGCTGCGGTCGTTCGGCTCTGCTCGAGTAGCGCCTCGAACGATCCCCGCCATCCAGGCGAAAGCGGCTTTATGCGCAGCGCGCGCTCCAACCGTTCGCTCGTGTGTCCCGGCAAATAAAGCAGCGCATTGATCTCCGCCACGCTCATTCGCTCTTCCGCCGTTCCCACTTTCTCGATTTCGTCCCCTGCGCCCACGTCGCCCTCTTCGAGAACGCGGAAATAAAATCCCGGGCGCCCGCTGGACGTCAAAAACGCCGCCATCCGCGGCTCGTTCATCCGAATCCCCAGGCGATAGCACGTGACGCGAGGCGCGCTCACTTCGAAAAGCGCGCTGCCGATCCGATACCGGTCGCCGATGCACACTCCGTCGTCCGCTAATCCTTCGACCGTGAAATTCTCGCCGAATTGTCCGTAGACGAAGTCCGTCCTGCGCAGGCGCTCCTGCCAGTATCGGTATGATTCGTTCTGGTAGACGTACACGGCCCGGTGTATCCCGCCGTGGCCGGCAAGGTCGCCTTGGCCGTCGCCGTCGAGATTCAGCCGCTTCGCGCGGCAACGGCCGCTCACCGGTCCCTTCCAGATGCCGGTATGCACAGTGCGGCCCTTCCACTCGATGTCGCGCGGGAATCCGACGTTCACGGATAGCAGTCGAGGCATGTTTGTTCGGAGTAGGAGGGCGGATTACGGCCCCGAAGAGGGTTAAGTGTCCATCCGCTCGACCAGCCGCGCGCGAAACGCGGGAGCCTCGAATGGGTCCGCAAAATACTGTGTCTCCCGAGCGACCTTCTCTCCCTTGAATTCCATGATGCTCACGGTGTACGAAGGCTTCCCGTCGTAGGTCAGCGTGAATTCGGTGACCCAAAGGTTGCCGCTGCCAACGATTCGCCTCACGGCAAACCGCTTTTTGTTCGGCTGAATTCCGCGCTGCTTTTGGATGTTCGCTCGGCCGCGGGTTCGCTCGCCCGACTGCGGGTAATCCAGCACCGCGTCCTCGAGGTAGATCAAGTGCTCCGTTTCGAAGTCATTCGCGTCGGAGGCCGCCCAATGCTGATCCAGCGCCTTGCGGATTCGTTCGTCTTGCGAGGACTGCTCCAGCTGCGGTTTCGCTTCCATGTCATCCACCTTGTGCCGTCGATTTGCTTTGCGGAATGAAACCCGGAATGCCGGTTTTCACCACCGGGTTCAGCCTCTGCCTGGTTTGAATGCGATTGATTTCGTCGAACGCGTCCTGCGGAAGCGGTGAGATATCGAAATTTTCTTTCGCGCGCGCCGCGCTCTTCGGCGTGGTCAGCAGAGCCGTGCCCCGCTGCACTGCCCAGGCCAGTAGCACCTGTCCCGGCGTTTTCCCGACTCGCGCGGCGATTCCCGTAATCACAGGATCTTCGAGCAGTCCCGGCTTCATCCCGTGACCCACCGGCGCGAACGCCAGGAACACGATTCCCTTCTCCTTGCAGAAATCGAGAAGCTCCGTTTCCGGCAGATACGGATGCGATTCCACTTGGACCACCGCCGGCTTGATCCTCGCCGCTTCGTAGATTGCCTTCACCTCCTCCAGGCCAATGTCCGACAGCCCGATGGCGCCACACTTGCCGTGATCGAAGAGGCTTTCGAGCGCCCGCCACGTATCGAGAAGCGTTACGTCGCGGTCGTAAATCACGTTGCCGTCCTGATCCCGCGGGTCCTGCTCGTCGCCCGGTTGAAATGCAAAAGGAGTATGAATCAGGTAGAGGTCGATGTAGTTGAGCCGCAGTCTTTCCAGGCTCGCCTCAAAAGCCGGTTCCACGCGCTCGGGCCGATGATTCGAGTTCCACAGCTTCGTGGTAACAAAAATGTCTCCGCGCGCGACCCCGCCACCCGCAAGCTCTTCCTGCAGCGCCTGCCCAACCTCACGTTCGTTGCGATACCGCTCCGCGCAATCGAAATGTCGAAACCCCGCTTCCAGCGCGCCTTTGGTCGCAGTGATTGTCACCGCCGGATCGGGAATCAACGTGCCGAACCCCAACGCCGGAATGCTCCTCCCGTTATTGAGCGGCAGTCTCCTGAAGCGAAGCTCGTCCGGTTCGGTCATCTTCCCTCCGCACTCGCGAGACGCTCGATTTTGTAGCGGCTTACCCTGCGCTTGTTGAAGGGCCGCCCTGCTTTTGGGCGGGCGCCTTTGCAACAGTTCTTGGCCATTGCGCCGACCATCATTCGTCAGCCGACCGGCGCCGGGCCTCCAGCGCGGGACGCGCGGCACAATTTAGCCCAGCCCGGAAAAGGGCTGGGAACGAAAACGAAAAACGCCCCGAGCGCCGTAGGTGCGACACCCGGCTCTCGCACCGCTTCGCGCGAAATCCAACGCGCGCTATCGCGGCGCCGCTTCCGCCACCGTAAGCTCGCGATCCGGCCCATGCGGAATCACGGCCTGGCCCGGCTCCAGATGAATCTGCTTCCCGTCGATCTCAACCGACACCTTGTCCGGCTCGAACGAAACGAAATTGGAAATGCGCGCTACCTCGTAATACGCCTCGGGATACGACCACGCCGCCAGCTTCGCATCGCCGATATCGTAATAGCTGCACAACCCTTTGTACGGGCAAAACGTCCTGTGGTCCACCGGTGTCAGCCCCGACTGATCCACATCCGCGCGATCCACATACCAGCGCGGCGCGAACCCGGACTCGTACAGCGCCATCGGTCTCCTCGTGTCGGCAACGACGCGATCACCATGGCGAACCACCAGCCTCCGCGAAGTCTGCCGGATATCGATCCGGTGGTAGCTGTCGGCCGCGTGCCCCACGATTCGTTCCTCTTCTTCGTAAAACGCGTCCATGGCCGGCCACGCGAACGCGATCCGTCCTCGCAGCTCTCCGGCATACGACGGCAGCTCAACGTGCTGCCACGCCCCTCGCGGCGCCGTCCGTTCACCGGCGCTGACGGCGTACCATGCCGTGATCCCAAGGTCCTGGTGGCGCGTAGTATGTTCGGTCCGCTGCAGCACGCCAGGTACGACGTCGGCCTCCAGGAAGTAAGCCATCGGATAGTGCCCTGGCTCGAACAACAGCACAACGCTCTCGCTTTCGGCGATCCACACTCCGCCGAAACGCACGCGCATCCGTCTGCGCAACGGCTCCGCATACAGCAATCTTTTCGGAAGCGGCTCAGGCACCAGAAACCGCCCAATCGCCCCCGGTGAAGTCGGTCCCTGCTGCCACGATAGTCCCATTAGCCCACTCTCCGCTGAAA
>DATJRU010000230.1:0-16195 GCA_035504455.1 Vulcanimicrobiaceae bacterium | reverse complement strand
TCCGTCAACAGGTAACAATCCCCACGTCGCCGACCAATACGATGTCAGTATCGTGGTGCCGAGCGGTAAACCAACACACGCACCATTGATAATTCCCAACCTTCCAGTGATGTGTGCAGAATTGCTTGCCGCACAAGGCATTCACGCTCTGATCGGGCGTGACATCCTTTCGCTATGCATGCTCACTTACAACGGGGCTGAAGGGTTTTTCACGCTCGCGTACTGACATTCTGCCTTGCTACACGTGCTACATTTTTCGGCCTATTTGACCAAAACTCCCTAACATGCAAACTGGACCGAGATATAGGGCTTGCAGGTCCGCAATTCAAATAAACAAAAGTACTTAACACTTTGTAGCAAACAGCCTCAACAACCCCCTAGGAACGCAGTTAAGCCCACAGGGACGAATCCCCCCCTCTCCGCCATGTCAATACACCAACACGCTAAAGTTCGCGCCTTGCGGTAAGCATCGCGAATACACCGCGAGAGGGCTCGCGCGTTGCGAGCGGCGTCCGACCGCGGAAGGTGCAAGCCTCAGTTCTAGGTGTGGTGGTGGTCGGCGTATTCCGCAGCCGCCTTGAGTTCCCGGTCGGCCTGGAGCAGCAGGTCTTTGGCTTTTTCGGCGTGGCCGCCCAGCTCTTCTTTGTTCGCCTGTTGCGCCTCGTCGATCTTTTGGTAGGCCTGTTGAATGTGCTTCTGCGCGTCCGCAAGGTTAGCGTGTCTCGCCGGATCGATGTCCACGCCCGGCGCCTGGGCGAGCACGGCGCCGCCGGAGACGAGTACGCCAGCCAGCACGCCGGTCAGAATCAAGTTCCTTTTCTTCATGTTTCCTCCAGTTAGGTCGGGCCGGGATACCCTTTATCGCAACAGGCGACGATTATACATCTCGATCCACCTGTCAGCTTTTTCAAGGGCTGTACGGTTCGGTGGATTAGGCGAGGGTTTCGCTTTTCGTCGCGCCACACCGTAAAACGCGCTACTCCCGAAAAACCCGGGAACCCCCGACCCGCATCTGAGCAATAAAACAATTAGCCCCTCCATCAACCGAGGGGCGAACAGGGTGCGGGAATGGCTCGTCGAACGGGGCTCGGGCTTCGCCTCACGGGAACTGTCGTGCTTGGCCTGCTGTTCGCCGGCCTGCCAGCGCCGATCCATGCCCAGACGCTGCGAACCGTCGTAGAGCCGCGCGCGCGTGTGTTTCCCTCGATCGGTCCGGGCGTGATGGCGATGAAGCGCGATTCCGCGGGGCGCTATTACATTCTCGCCAAGCCCGCCAACCTGATTTCGATCTACGACAGCAACGGGAGCCTGACCGGCCACATTCCAAACGCCAACTCCGGCGGCGCCGTAATCCGATATGCCGTCGACCTGGACCTCAGCCCCGCCGGGAATTTGTTCGTGGCGGACCGCGGCGCGAATGCCATCGAAATCTTCAGTCCCACCGGGGCGCTGATGGCGAGAGTCGCGGTCAACGCCCCAACATCGGTAGTGGCGCTTCCGGGCGGCCAATTCGCCGTCACGTCGCTCACTTCCTCCCGCCTGGTGCAGATCATCGACGAGCACGGCAAGGTGATCCGCAGCTTCGGCGATCCGGAGTTCATCACCGAGGATGAGCCCACCAGCACCGACCCGGCCAGGCAGAACCGCATCATCGATTGGGGCCGAATCGCCGGCGATTCGGCCGGCGGGGTCTACTTTGCGTTCACGTCTTTGCCGCAACCCACGCTCCGGAAGTACGACCGCTTCGGCTACGTCGCCTACGAAACCGCCGTGCCGGATAGCCTTTTCGGCGAAACTCCCGACGGGCCGCGCGACCGCGTCGAGGTAGGGATGAACTTCACGCAGTTCGGATTCTCCGAGCGATCGACAGAATGGTTCAGCGTGGGTTCCTCAGGAGACTTGAAGTTTGGCGGCGGCCTCGGCATGGGGCTGAATCAATTTTTCGGGCCGGGGGGAGGCTTCAGAGGGGCGGGAGGATTTGGCTCGGGAGGCGGATTTGGATCGGGGGGCTCGCCGGGCGCGGGTTCGGGCAACTGGCAATCCGGTTATGGCAGCGGGCCGTTTAGCTTCAACAACAGCACGCTGGGCGGCACTGCCTCGGGACAGATTTCGCGCCAAGGAACGCAATTTCACTTCGGCGTGGGCTCCGTGGCGGGGCTTTCGGGCGGCGGGCGGCATCGCGGCGGCGGAGCAAACGGCGACAGCGATTCGGACGCGACCGCAGACGCAAACGGCGGAACTCTGCAGTTTCTGGGCGCAGGCAATTCGTTCAGCGCGGACTCGAGCCAGAGCGCTTCGGACGGCGGCGAGCTTTCGTTCAACGCGCAGGATCTGAATTCCGGCGCGGCAAGCGACGTGATGGGCAGCCAGTACCCGACGGGATATACGCTTCCGACCGAGTTCGGCTTCCAGCAGCCGGGATTCTTGCCGGGCGGGGCTCTCGGCGCCTATTCGGCGTTCCGGGGCCGAGGTTTTCGACCGCCCGCTGCCGGGGCGGGAGCCGGTGCAGGCGTTGGTGCAGGTGCCGGGGCTGCAGGAGCCGGATTGCCCTCAGGCGCATCGGGATTACCCGAGCATCGCTTCGACGCTGGAGGCCCGGCCGGCGGTGAATCCGGGCGAGATTTCTCCCCGCGCCGGCGGTTCGGTCCCGGGATGACGACTGTGACTGCGACCGCTCGCGTGAATCTCGGCGATCTCGGCCCGAGTTCGACCGAGAAGCGCGAGATCACGGCGGTGAGCGTCGACCCGCAGACTCAGGAGACGTGGGCCGGAATCGGCGATACGCTCGTTGGCTTCAGCAAGGATGGCACGCCGATCGGCGTCTACTACCTGACGATTCCCGGCGGCGCGCCGCTGGATCCGGTTGCGGTGCTCGTCGAGCCCGATCGTTTTCTCGTGGCAGCCGATCCGTGGGGAATCTTCGAATTCGACCGGCCGGCCGGCTCGCGGCTCGTAAACCGCCCGACGCCTGCCGATCCTCAAAGCAGCGTTGAAGGAGAGGCGGTTCCTCCGAAGAAGCAGTGAAGCGTGGGTTTGTCCTGAAGCAGGGTTACTGAGCGGTTTTTGCGACGCCCTCTAGCGGATCGCCGATCAAGCAGGCGGACTTCCACTCGTCCATAAAGACCGCGCCGATCTTCTCGTAGAATTCGATCGCGGTTTTGTTCCAGTCGAGCACTTCCCAACGCATGCAGAAATAGCCTTCGCGCCACGCGATTCCCGCGACGTGCGCGAGCAGCGCCGTGCCGATGCCATGCTTGCGCAGGTGCGGGCGAACGAAAAGATCGTCGAGAAAGAGTCCCGCGCGCCCCTGAAAGGTCGAATAGAACTCGAAGAAGAGCGCGTAGCCGGCCGGCTCGCCATCCCATTCGGCGATCACCGCGCGGAATTTTGGATGCGTGCCGAAGCCGTCGCGCGTGATGTCTTCCTCGAGCACGCTGGCCTCGTTTGCGAGCTTGTCATACTCGGCGAGCTCGTGAATGAGCTTGGTGAGCAGCGCCGCGTCATTGGCCGTGGCTGGGCGGATCGTCATCATCTTCAGTAGTCCGGAAAGAGGATCGAGCGACGCCCATTATAGGCCAGCAGGGAGGAACTGTCTGCGCGAAAGCCGGTCGGAGAGCTAGCCGCCGGCGATGGCGCCGACGATCATCAGCGGTTCGGCGCCGCGCACCACCGCATCGGGCAGCGGTGTATCCGGCGGCTCGAGCGACCAGTCTTCCTGGCACGCGAAGAACCGCAGGAACGGCCGCCGCTGCTGCGTCACGTGGTCGCGGATCGTGCCGCGCAGCATCGGGTACTGCGCCTCAAGCGCATCGAGGACGGAGCGCAGCGTTGCCTGCCCCTCGACTTCGACAGCCACATCGCCCTCGACGCGCGCCAGCGTCCGCAGATGCGCCGGAAGCGTCACTTGGATCATGTTGAGATCATGCCGCTCGAATCATGCAATCGTCTGCACTTCCACAGATAGCACGGCCGGAAGGTCGTGGACAATGGGCGCCCAGTTGTCCCCCGAATCGCGCGAGGCGTACACCTGTCCCCCCGTCGTCCCGAAATAGACGCCGCAGGAATCGAGCGAGTCGACCGCCATGGCATCGCGCAGCACGTTCACGTAGCAGTCGCTCTGCGGCAGGCCCTTCGTGAGCGGCTCCCATTCGTTGCCGCCGCTGCGGCTGCGATAGACGCGCAGCTTTCCGTCCATCGGAAAATGCTCGGAATCGCTCTTGATGGGGACCACGTAGATCGTCTCCGGTTCGTGCGCGTGGACGTCGATCACGAATCCGAAATCGGTCGGCAGATTGCCGCTCACTTCCTGCCACAGATCGCCGGCGTTGTCGCTGCGCATCACGTCCCAATGTTTCTGCATGTAGAGCACGCCGGGGCGCGCGGGGTGCATCGCGATGTGATGGACGCAGTGGCCAACCTCCGCATGCGGATCGGGAATGTACTGTGATTTGAGTCCTCGATTGATCGGCTTCCAGGTGGCGCCGCCATCGTCCGTGCGGAAGGCGCCAGCCGCCGAAATGGCGATGAACATTCGCTGCGGATCGCTGCGATCGAGCACGATCGAATGCAGGCACATCCCGCCGGCGCCCGGCTGCCACTTCGGGCCGGTGCCGTGGCCGCGCAAGCCGGAAAGCTCCTGCCACGATACGGCGCCGTCCGTGGAACGGAAGATCGCCGCATCTTCGACGCCCGCGTAAACCGTCTCGGCATCGGTGAGAGAGGGCTCGAGATGCCAGACGCGCTTGAATTCCCACGGATGCTGCGTGCCGTCGTACCACTGGTGCGTAGTGAGAGGCTTGCCGGATGCGGAGCTTACGTCGTAAACGAATTTGTTGCTCGCGCCGGCGGGGAATTCGCCCGGGCGCGGCAGCTTTTCGCCGCCCGGAGTCTCCCACGTTTTGCCGCCGTCGCTTGATCGCTGGATCACCTGCCCGAACCAGCCGCTCGATTGCGAGGCGTACAGCCTGTCCGGATCAACCGGCGAACCCTTCATGTGGTAGATTTCCCAGCCGGCGAAATGCGGCCCGCTCACGCCCCACTTCTCGCGTTTTCCGTCCGACGACAGGATGAACGCGCCCTTGCGCGTGCCGACCAGTACTCGCACCTTGCTCATTCTTGATTCCTCCCTCAGGAAACATAAATCGAGTTGCGTAGTAAAGCAGAGCTGCTGGGAGTCCCAAGTTCATTCGGCGGATGGCGCGGCGCGCTCCGAACTGCGAACGTCAGCTGCCCGAAGACGCGGACGCAGCCTGGCTGCAGTTCACCATCCAAGGTATTCCAAATTGATCTACGAGCATTCCGAAGCGCGCGGACCAGAAAGTCTCTTGGATCGGCATGTGCACTTCGGCGTTTTGCGCCAGAGCTGCAAACACGCGATCCGCTTCGGCGGGCTGGTCGGTCTGAAACGTGATCGAAAAACCTTGCGGCGTCTGAAAGCGATCGGCGGGGACGTCAGCGCCCATCAGGACGGTATCCCCGATCTTCATCTCGACGTGCATGATTTTCTTCTGCCAGTCCGCGGAAACCTGCCGGCCCGCGGGCGTGGAGTCGTAGGAGTGCATGGATACGATTTTGCCGCCAAGCGTTTGCTCGTAGAATCTAAATGCCGCCTCGCACTGGCCGTTGAAGTTCAGATGCGTATTCACTCCCATGGCGCCTCCCTTTCAAGTTTCGTGGCCCGAAGGGAACCCAATCACGAAGCGTTCAACCGCTGCGGCGCCGTAGTGCCGGCTTGCGGCCATTATCCGCGGCGGCGTCGAACCTAGGCAGCAAAGGAGTCGGATCGCGCTCGGCCCACCGCCGCCGCGTCTCCGCAAGGACCGCCTCGCGATTTTGCGCCATGTTTTCGATCACGGCGCACGGCGCTCCCGTCTCTTCGTGCCGCGAGGCCCAGACCAGCAGATCCAGCATCACCGGCGCGAGGTCGATTCCTTTTTCGGTGAGGCGGTAATTCAGCTTTCGGCGGTCCGCCGCATCCTTCTCTACTGTGATGATTCCGGCTGTTTCGAGCTTCTTTAGACGATCGGCCAGGACATTCGTCGCGATGCCTTCGCCGGATTCCTGAAAGTCCTTGAATGTCCTGTACCCGCGAACCATCAGATCGCGAATGATCAGCAGAGACCAGCGATCGCCGAGTCGTTCCAGCGAGATGCTGACGGGGCATCCGGACCGGGGCTTAGGGTTGAGCCTCCCAGGCACGCCCGGCAAGATACCAACATCACTTGCAATATGCAAGTCACAACCAAGCGGCGTTGCGGCAGAGAACGGACGCCAGCGCATCGACGATTATCGCGGCGGACGACGCATCGTGCCCGACATTCCGACCAGGCTCCCGCCCACGATCAGCACAGGCACTTCGACTTCGCCCATGCGAATGCCCCAAACCCTTCTCGATCGCGGCGCTCTCGCTCCGCGGCTTCCACGGGCGATCGCGCAACCATCTCCTGATTGTGCTGGAAGCTATCACAACGTATAGGCCGGCTGCCAGACGCTGCGACGGAGCGGAACCAATTCATCCTGCGTTGTTGACACCCGCGAGATAACGCCAGTAAGATTCCGGGCAGCCGGGGATCGTGTCGTACCGCATTTCGGTCAACTCGTATCGGAGAGAACGATGAAGAAGACTCTGTGGGCCATTCTCATCTTAGGGATTTTTCTCGCTATTCAGGTGCCGCACTCAAACGCTCAGGATCAGCAGACGCCACCTCCTCCAGGCGCACCTACCACCGCCACGGCCGCTCCGGGCGCGACTCCCGCCGCCCCGCAAGGACGCAAAAAGCGCGTCGCCATCTTTGACTTCGACTACGCCACCGTGCAAACCGCCTCAGCCGCCGCGTTCGGCACAAACGTCGACGTCGGCAAAGGCATCACCGATCTTCTCGTGAAGTATCTCGTGCAGGACGGCACCTACTCCGTGATCGAGCGGCAGGTGCTCGACAAAATCATGGCCGAGCAGAATTTTTCGAACAGCGACCGCGCCAATCCCAATTCGGCGGCGAAAATCGGCCAACTGCTCGGCGTGGACGCCATCATCGTGGGCGCCGTCACGCAGTTCGGAAACGACACCAAGAACACCAACATCGGCGGCGGAGGCGGCGGCTTCGGCGGCTTCGGCATCGGCGGAATTCACCACTCCAATACCAAGGCCATCGTGAACATCGACGCGCGCATCGTGAACATCGACACGGCCGAGATTCTCGGCGTTGCCGAGGGCCACGGCGAGTCTTCGCGGTCCAGCACGGGCCTGCTCGGCGGCGGCGGCAACTGGCACGGCTGGGGCGGCGGCGCAGTCGACTTCGGCAACAGCGACTTCCAGCAGACGATTCTCGGCGAGGCCGTGAAAGCCTCGGTCGCGCAATTGAGCGCCGGGCTGATCGCCGACAATACCAAGATTACCGTGCGGACGATTATCGTCTCCGGGCTCGTCGCCGCCGTCGATAGCGGGCAGATCGTTCTGAACGTCGGCGCAAAAGCGGGCCTGAAAGTGGGCGATCAGCTCTCCGTCGAACGCGTGACCAAGGAAATCAAAGACCCGGCAACCGGGCAAGTGATTCGCCGGCTGGCCACTCCGGTCGGCGTGGTGCGCGTCACCGACGTGGACGACATTTCCGCGGTTGCTTCGCCCGTCTCCGGCACCGGCTTTAAGGTGGGCGACGCCGTCAAGACCGTAACACAGTAAGCATTACCGTACGGCAGGATCGCCGGGCGCGAGGAAACTCTTGCGCCCGGCACTTTTTTTTGCGCCTCTTACTCCATCGGCAGGCCGACGTAATTCTCCGCCAGCGTCTGCGCTCCCGCCCGCGAACTCGTCACGTAGTCGAGCTCGGCAAGCTGTCGCCGCCTGTCGAATAAGTTGTCCGTGTTGAAGAGGTGCAGCATCGACGTCATCCACCAGGAGAATCGCTGCGCCTTCCAGACGCGCCGCAGACACTTCGCAGAGTAGCCATCGAGCAAATCTTTTTTCCCGGACGCATAAAACTCGGCGAATGCTTTGGCGAGCACCACGATGTCGGAGGCGGCCAGATTGAGCCCTTTGGCGCCCGTCGGTGGGACGATATGCGCCGCGTCGCCCGCGAGAAACAGCCGCCCAAACTGCATCGGCTCGACGACGAAGCTGCGCATTCCGGTGACGCCCTTTTGCAGCACTCGCCCCTCCGTCAGCTTCCATTTGCCGTCGGACGTGGCGAGCCGCATATGCAATTCGTCCCAGATGCGGCGATCGGACCACTGGCTGAGGTCTTCATCGGGCGCGCACTGCACGTAGAGCCGGCTGACCTCCGGCGACCTCATGCTCAGCAGAGCAAAACCGCGCTCGTGGTATGCGTAAATAAGTTCATCCGATGAAGGCGGCGCTTCCGCGAGAATTCCCAGCCAGCCGAAAGGATAGACCCGGTCGTACACGGTCACGGCGCTCTCTGGAATCGACGGCCGGCAGATGCCGTGAAAGCCGTCGCAGCCCGCGATGTAATCGCAGACGACTTCCTCGTCGTCGTCCGCCGTGCGAAAACGGATCTTCGGTTTCTGCTTGCCCTCGGCGTCGCCGAAATCGTGAACGCTCACGTCCTCGGACTCGAAGAAAATCTTTCCGCCCGCCGCCAGCCGCGCGTCAAAGAGATCGGCGACCACCTTATTTTGCGGGTAGATGACGACCGTACGCCCGCCGGCGAGTTCGGTGAAATTGATGTGATGCGTGCCGCCGCCAAAGCGCAAATAAATCCCGTGATGGACCAGCCCCTCGCGCTTCAGCCGCTCGCCCACGCCCGTCTCGACCATCAGATCGGCCGTGCCCTGCTCGAGCAGGCCCGCGCGCACGCGCTCCTCGACGTATTGCCGGCTGCGCGCCTCAACCAGCACCGATTCGACCCCGCGCAAGTGAAGGAGATGCGAAAGCAGCAGCCCCGCCGGCCCTGCGCCGACGATTCCTACTTGTGTGCGGATCATGGCGCCGCCAATTCTACATTCATCTTGCAAAGTGAGGGGATCAAACTAGAATGCAGGAACGCCTGGGGTCGGGGGGCGCGCCTTTCGGTGGTTTCGCAGCGGTAGAAGTGTGCATTGGCCCGGCGCGACCTTGCGCGCCGCGATTTCGCAACGACGCGTGGGAGGAGCCAAGTGCCTGAGAAAATGAAATTCTACGGCTGGAACCTGGTCGCCGTGCTGTTCTGCCTGGATTTCATCAACATGGGATTTCCGTACTACGGCGGCAGCGTGATCATCAACGATTTCATGATCCACGACATCACCATGAGCGGCAGCACGAGAGGTCTCGGATTCACGCTGCTGAATATTTTCGTGGGCTTAGCGGCCGTCGTGGTCGCGATCTCCATCGTGAAGATCGGATTGCGCGCCACGTTCGCGCTCGGCTCGGCCGTGATCTTCGTGGGAGCGCTCTACATGGCGCTGGTGGCGAAGACGTCGACCGAATACCTGATCATGTTCGGCGTGGTGATCGGGACGGGAATCAGTTTCTCGACGCTGGTTCCGGCGTTCACTGCCGTAGCGCGCTGGTTCCGCAAATATCGCGGGCGCGCGAATGGCATCGCCGTCTCGGCGTCGGGTTTTGCCGGGCTCGCGGCGCCGCTGCTGGGCAGAGTGATCCGGGCGCACTCGAACAACTGGCGGATGGGCTGGTACATCGTGGCGGGGGCGGTGGTCGTCGCGGGACTTCTGGCCATCGTGTTCGTGAAGGAGAGTCCGGAGTCGATGGGGCAAACGGTCGATGGAATCCCGGCGGAGCAGCAAGCCCAGCCGTCTCGCACGGACGCGCTTGCGACGAAGCATCCTTGGACGGCGTCCCAGGCATACGCGACGCCGGCCTACTGGCTGATCGCCTTCGCCGGAATCGTCTCCACGTTCCCGTTCTTCCTTTTCGTGGCGCATTGGACGAGACGCTTGATCGGAGCGGGCTTCAACGCTTCGGACGCGGAGCTGGCGCTGGGCTGCCTCACGATTGGCACGCTGCTGGGCCGCTGGCTCGGCGGCATCCTGATGGACTACATGAACGCGCGCGTGGCGTTCGTGCTCGGGCTGGCCGTCTATTTCGTCGGATCGTACCTGGCGATTGCGGCGATGCCCGGTGAAGTGTGGATGGCGTATCTCGCGGCGCTGCTCAACGGCGCGGCATATGGCTGGGCCTTCACCTGCGTCGGGACGATGGTCGCGCACTACTATGGCCCGGCGGCGTTCCCGAAACTCTACGGGACGATGACGCTCCTGGTTTCGCTGATCGCGTCGCCGGCCGGTTTGGTTGGCGGATGGGTTGTCGACCACTACAAAAGTTACACGCCCGCGTTCGAATTGAACGCGCTGCTCGCGGCCGCCGGGATTGTGGCCATCGTGTTTGCGGCGATGCCCAAACCGCGCGACGAAAAAGCGGCGCCTGTCCTGCAGCAGGAGATGGCTCGATGATTCGTCGCCGCGAAATCTTGAGGTCGTCGCTCGTGGGTTGCGGGGCCGCGCTTGCCGGCGGTGCGTTCGGCTCGCTGCTGGCCGAATCCGCCGGACCCATCGCCGAAACGAATCTCGGCAAGCTTCGCGGCGTCTCCGATGGGGGAGTTTACACATTCAAGGGCATTCACTACGGCGCTTCCACCGAAGGCTCGATGCGTTTCATGCCGCCCGTAAAGCCCGCCTCGTGGACCGGCGTGCGCGACGCCGTCAATCTCGGTCCGCTTGCGCCGCAGATCATGTCCAGCGCCGCCGGCGGCTCCGAAATTCGCAAGGCGATGGGCGACATCTACGGCCCCGGCGAGATCGGCGAAGATTGTCTCGTCCTCAACGTGTGGACGCCGAGCCTGCATCGCGGCAAGCGTCCCGTGATGGTCTGGTTGCACGGCGGCGGCTACACCGGCGGTTCGGACGGCTCACCCACCTACGATGGCACGAATCTCGCGCACAAGCGCGACGTGGTAGTCGTCGGCCTCAACCACCGGCTGAATGTTTTCGGCTATCTTTATCTCGCCGAACTGGGCGGAGCGAAATACGCCGACTCCGGCAACGTTGGCATGCTCGACATCGTGCTCGCGCTCGAGTGGGTGCGCGATAACATCGAGCACTTCGGCGGCGATCCGGCGAACGTCACCATCTTCGGCGAATCGGGCGGCGGCGGAAAAGTCAGCACGCTGATGGCGATGCCCCCGGCGAAAGGTCTCTTCCACAAGGCCATCGTGGAAAGCGGCTCAACGCTGAAAAGCATCTCTCGCGAGGATGCCAATAAATCCGCGGAAAGATTCGTCGCCAAGCTCGGCGTCACGCCCGATCACATCGACGAATTGCAGAACCTGCCCATGGATCGCTTGCTCGATACCATGCGTTCGCTCACCGGGCCCAACGCGCTCCGTCTCGGCCCCGTCGTCGACGGCCGCTCGCTCCCGCGCAATCCCTTCGATCCGGACGCGCCCGCGCAATCGGCGAACATCCCGCTGCTTGTCGGCACCAACGGCGCCGAATCCGCTCTCCTGCTCGGCATGAGCGATGCGGCCCTCTTTTCGCTGAACGAAGCGGACATGCGCGCGCGCCTGAAAGCGTATCTCCGCATCGACGACGACGCCAAGCTCGACAGCATCATCGCCACGTACCAAAAGGATCGCCCGGGCGCGTCGCCCAGCGACATCTACTTCGCCATCACCACCGACCGCATGATGCGCATGAACGCCATCACCCAGGCCGAGCGCAAAGTCGCCCAGGGTGCCGCGCCGGTCTATATGTACATCTTTGCGTGGCAGACACCCATCCTCGGCGGCCGCCTGCGTTCGCCGCACGGGATCGAGCTGTCTTTTGTCTTCGACAATACGGACAAGACGACGAGCCTGAACGGCGATGGCGCGGATCTTGCGCCTCTTGCCGACAAGGTCAGCGGAGCCTGGGCCGCCTTCGCGCGTAGCGGCAACCCGAATATCGCCGGCCTGCCGCACTGGCCCGCCTACGATACGACAACGCGCGCCACCATGGTCTTCAACGACGAATGCAAAGTGGAAGACGATCCGGGCAAGAATGAGCGCCTCGCTCTGAGCGCGCTTCCGCCCGGCGGGATCTAGGGCCGCGCAGCCGGGTATTTGCCGGTGCGTTTCGTTACAGCTGAATCTTCGAAAAGAAGTAGCTCCCGATGCCGAGCAGAAACGCCGTCAGCAACGTCACCACGACCAGATCGGTCGTCAGCCCAAACGCGAATTGATTGATCAGCGCGCCGCGCAGCCCGTCGACTCCGTAGCTCAGCGGATTCAGCCGCAGGAGAATCGCCAGCACGCGCGGCAATCCGTTCGCCGCGAAAAGCGCGCCCGAAAAGAAGAAGATCGGCATGATCAGGAAGTTGATGATCAGCGGAAATCCCTGCATATCCTGCAGCACCGACCCGAACACCGTCCCGATCCCCGCGAAGAGCAGCGCGATCATGAACATGAAGAAAATCGCCAGCGGCAGGTAGGGCGACGCAACCATCCGGAATCCCGCGATCAGGCAGATCACGAACACCACCAGCCCCTGCACGAACGCCACGATCGCCCCGCCGAGCATCCGGCCGAGCACGATCTCCGTCCGCGACACCGGCGCGACCAGCGTCTCCTTCAGGAAGCCGAACTGCCGGTCCCAGATGATCTCGATCCCCGAAAACACCGCGTTGAAAAGAATCGCCATCGAGACGATTCCCGGCGACAAGAAGTTTATGTAGTTGCCCTGCCCCGCGCGCGCGAACATCGCGCGCAATCCGAACCCGAGTGCGATGAGAAACAGAATCGGCTGCCCCAGCGAGCCGATGATCCGCGCAGGTGAACGCACGTACCGTTTCAGTTGCCGCACGCAAAGAATATAGATTGCTCTCATCGTCGCCCTCCGCCTCTCCAGGCTCGTCCCATCATCCTCATCCGGTCCGTCGCGTTCGCCTCTTCGGCGCGAATGGCGTGCCCCGTCAGCGCGATAAACGCATCCTCGAGCGTCGCGCACGCAGTCTTCTCCTTTAGCGCCGCTGGAGTGCTCTGCGCCACGATCGTGCCGTGGTCGATCACCGCCACTTCGTTCGCCACGCGGTCCGCTTCTTCCATGTAATGCGTCGTGAAAAACACCGTCACGTTTTCGTCCTTGCTCAGCTGCTGGATGTAGCCCCAGATGTGGTTGCGCGTTTGCGGATCGAGCCCCACCGTCGGCTCGTCGAGAAACAGAATGCGCGGCTTATGCAGCAGCGCGCGCGCCACTTCGAGCCGCCGCTTCATGCCGCCCGAAAACTCCTTCACGAAATTCTTTTTCCGGTCGCCCAGCCCCACGAAATCGATCAGCATCTCGATGCGCTTCTTTCGCTCGCCGTGCGGCACGCCGTAAAGGACGCCGTGCAGGTCCAGGTTCTCGTATGCCGTCAGCTCGTCGTCGAGGCTCGGATCCTGAAACACGATCCCGAAGGAACGCCGCACCTGCTTCTGATCGCGCGTCGGATCGTATCCGTTCACCAGGATCTTGCCGCTCGTCGGATCGAGCACCGTCGTCAGCATCTTGATCGTCGTGGTTTTCCCGGCGCCGTTCGGCCCGAGAAATCCGAAGATTTTCCCTTCGGGCACGGTGAACGAAATCTGTTTCACCGCGCAGAAGTCTCCATAATTCTTTACAAGGTCCTGCACCAAAATCATGTCGGCCATTCGATGTGTTCCTTGGCTGTAGTGTGCTTTTCCTGGGGTGACACAGCATACGACGCCTGCACACACCCGGGCAATTGGATATAACGCCCCGGCCCAAGCTAAAGTTACGCGCGAATTTAGCCGCAGATTTCGCTTGCGTTCCCTTCCGCTCTCAGCCGTCCAGGCGCCGTTCCCGATGGCACTGCACCTACCGCCGGGCCCGCGTCATTCCGACGTCGACGCTGCGCCAAGGAATCTGCTCTTCGGTGTTCGCGCCGGGTCGCACGGCCGTCATTCTGAGGCCGCCTTCTGGCCGAAGAATCTCTCTTCGGCTGCGGCGTCGAGGGAACGTCATCAAGCTGACGCGAAACACTGTGGACATTTCCCGGCCGGGCTATATATTCCCCCAAGCATTCTTGGCACAATCCCGAGGGGAGGCCCGTCACAGTGACGACCGTGCGAGAAGCGACCTACGAGGTGCTCCGCGACCTCGGGATGACCACCATCTTCGGCAATCCCGGCTCGAGCGAGCTGCCTTTCCTCAAGGACATGCCTCCCGGCTTCGAATATGTCCTCGGCCTCCACGAGCGCGTCGCCGCCGGCATGGCCCTCGGCTACGCTCTCGCCCGCAACGAGGCCGCCTTCGTGAACCTGCACTCGATCGCCAGCGCCGGCAACGGCCTATCCGCCATCATCGACGCGCAGCTCTTGGAAGCTCCGCTTGTCGTCACGACCGGCCAGCAGGACCGCCGCCAGATTCTCGGCGAGCCATTCCTGGTGAGCCGCGCCGTCGAGGTCGTGAAGCCGTACGTGAAGTGGTCGTATGAGCCGCTGCGCCCCGAGGATGTTCCCGCCGCCATCGCGCGCGCCTATCACCTCGCCATGCTGCCGCCGCGCGGCCCGGTCTTCCTGTCGATCCCGATGGACGATTGGAACAAGCCCTGCCAGCCCGTCGTCGCCCGCAAAGTAAGCCAAGCCGTCTCGCCCGATCCCGCTCTGCTCGACGAAGTCGTCCGCGCGATCGACGCGAGCCGCAATCTCGCGCTGATCGCCGGCTCGCAAATCGAGCAGGACGGCGCATTCCACGATGTCGTCGCGCTCGCAGAGCGCCTCAATGCCGACGTCTACGCCGAGCCGATCGCGCCGCGCTGGTCCTTTCCGCGCAGCCACCGGCTGTTTCGCGGCGGCCTGCTGCCGGCGCAGAAGCCGCTTGCGCAGCAGCTCGCCGGATACGACACCGTGATCGTCCTCGGCGCGCCCGTCTTCCTCTACTACGCCTACGTGCCCGGCGATCCCATCGCGCCCGGCACGAAGCTCTTCCAGATCACGAATTCGGCGCGCGACGCTTCGGCCGCGATCGCCGGCACCGCGATCGTCGGCAACATCGACGTCGCGGCGAAATATCTCGCGCAGCGCGTGAAGCCCGTCGAGCGCAGCGTGATTCCGTGCCCGAAACCTCCCGAGCCGCGCCCGGAGCATCCGATCACCACCGCGTATCTTTTCAGCGTGCTCAACAAGCTCTTGCCGCGCGACGCTGTCCTCGCCGAAGAGTGCCCTTCGTCGAAAGGCGATCTCGATCGCTACATTCAGCTCGACGAACCCGGCTCGTTCTACTCCGTCCGCAGCGGAATTCTCGGCTTCGGCCTGCCCGCCGCCGTCGGCCTGCAACTCGCGCACCCGAATCGCCGGGTCGTTTGCCCGGTCGGCGACGGCTCGCTGCAGTATTCTGTGCAGGCGCTGTGGTCGGCCGTGCGGCAAAAGGCGCCGGTGGTTTTTCTCGTCGTTCGCAACGGGAATTATTCAGCACTGAAAGGTTTTCGCGATTTCACTCAGGTCGGCAACAACGTCCCCGGCATCGACATCCCCGGAATCGACGCGGTCAAAATCGCGCAGGGCTATGGCATGGCCGCGCGCGAAGTCGACCGCCCCGAGGATCTCGAGCCCGCGCTGAAAGCCGCGCTCGCCGCCAAGGAGCCGTCTCTCGTCAGCGTGAACGTGGCGCCCGGCGGCCAGAAAACCATGGGCATGGACCAGTCCGTGAACCCGCCCAACTACGGCTAGAGTTAGCTTACGACTACGCTTTCTAGGGGGTCGGAGCTTCAGCTCCGACATAAAGGGCAACGCGTGACCGGGCTTCAGCCCCTGAGGAAAATCTTCTTCCCGCTCCGACTACCCGCCGTCGCTCGCCTGGACCGAGCAACCTGTCATTCCGAGAGAAGTCCCGCGCGCCTTTGCTTTCCCGCGTTTTGTGCGGGCACCCGGCGGAGCGAGGAATCTGCTTTTTCCCTGAGGCTGAGGGAACACACGCGAACAACTCACGCCTTCGCGCTGGACGCCGCCTTCTGCTTCTCCAGCTCTTCCATCGCGATGTGAAACCCGGTGTTCGCCACCGGCACGCCCGCGTAAACCGCGGATTGCAGCAGCAGTTCCTTCAAATCGCACGGCTCGAACCCATGTTCGAGCGCCGCGCGCACGTGCATTCGAAATTCCTCCCAGCGCCCCAGCGACGCCATCATCGCCAGCACCAGCATCCGCCGCGTGCGCCGGTCAAGCCCCGGCCGCGTCCACACCGTACCCCACGCGTAGCGCGCGATCAG
>DATJRU010000229.1:0-7847 GCA_035504455.1 Vulcanimicrobiaceae bacterium | reverse complement strand
CTCGCCCCGCATCACCGGCAGCTGGTTGATCCCGTCGACGCCCATTTCCTCGAACGCCTTCCACAATTCGGCGTTCGGATCGATCGTGTGCAGCTTTCGCAGCGGGATCATTGCTTGCGCCGCCGTTGTCGTCGCCCACGACGCCCGGGGCGCCTCTTTGATGTTGTGCAGCGTCAGCAGCCCCACCGGATGTTCGGCCTGGTCGACGAGGAAGCAGCGCCGCCCGTGCGCCAACACCTCCTGATCCACGAGCTTTTGCAGGGGGGTATCCGCGGGCACGTGCATGCAAGCGTCGCCCATCGCCTCGGAAACCTTGTGCCCGACGAGCAGCCCCTGTACCGCTTGCTGTTGCACCTGCGCCCCGGCCGCGCTCTCCAGAAACCAGCCGATGAACGCGATCCACAGTCCATCCATCACCAGCCCGCGCAGCGCCTGCCACACGCCGATCACGATGAAGAAGAACCCGAAAAATCGCCCGGTGCTTGCCGCGATCAGCGTCGCTCGCCGGAAATTCTTGTTCAGGCCCCACACGATCGCGCGAAACACGCGCCCGCCGTCCAGCGGGAATCCTGGAATGAGGTTGAAACCTCCAAGGAGAGCGTTGATCAACGCCAGATACTTGGCCACCGCCTGCGCCGGCGGAGCCCCGGCGAGCGGGCCTTCGAGAAAGTAGAAAATGGCCCCTAGCGCGAAGCTCGTCAGCGGCCCGACGGCCGCGATAAGAAATTCCGCTCCGGCGCTCGGCGGCTCGCCGGCGATCTGCGAAACGCCGCCGAAAATGAAAAGAGTGATCCGGTTCACGGGAACCTTGAAGCGCAGCGCCACCAGCGAGTGCGCCAGCTCGTGAACCACGATGCTCGCGAAAAACAGCACGGCGGTGATCGCGCCCATCAGCCAGTATTCGCCGGCCGTGGCGCCTTTAAATTCCGCCGGGTAGTAGCTGACCGCCAGAAGCCACGTGATCAGTGCGGCGATCAAAAACCACGAGTAATCAAGATCGATGGGTATCCCGAACACGCGTCCGATGGGAATCGTGTGGCGAAACACAGCGCACCTGCCTTTTTCCTGGAGGGAGTCACATCTCCGCGGAGCGGCCATGCGACCGCGCGCGGCGAAACTCGCGCTCGCCGCGAACCGTGCCCCTCTTTGCATAGATGTTCCACGCTGCCGGAGGGTGTCGAAAAGCGTTGCACCGGTCCTTCCGGTCTTCGAGCAAACGCGCCGAAATTCTGGAATAATGTTCTGTTAACGATTCGCCGCGCCCGAGACTCGGTCTGCGCCGGGCACGCCTCGCAATGCGCGTACTGATCGTCGAAGACGAGGAAAAAATGGCCCGCGCCCTCCGCGCCGGGCTGGAAGCCGAAGAATTTTCTGTCAGCGTCGCCGCCACGGGTGAAGAGGGCTTTTTCCTGGCCTCGACAGAAGACTACGACCTCGTCATCCTCGATCTGATGCTTCCCGCGCGCGACGGCATGGAAGTGCTCGCCGCTCTTCGCCGCAAGAATCTGTCGGTGCCCGTGCTCATTCTCACGTCGAAAGACACGATCGAAGATCGCGTGCGCGGCCTCGATGCGGGCGCGGACGACTACCTGGTGAAGCCCTTCGCGTTTTCCGAATTGCTCGCGCGAATCCGCGCGCTCTTGCGCCGCGGCAAGCCCGAGCCGTCGATCGCGCTCAAGCTCGCCGATCTGGAGATGGACGCGGCCGGCCGCGTGGTCGCCCGCGGCGGCAAGGAACTGTCGCTCACGGCGCGCGAATTCGACCTGCTCGAATACTTGCTGCGCCAGCCCGGCCGCGTCGTCTCGCGCGAAATGCTGGCGCGCGACGTCTGGCGCGAGACGGCGCGCTACACTCCGCTCGACAACGTGATCGACGTCCACATCGCGCATCTCCGCCGAAAGCTGGACGAGCCATTCAACAAGAAGCTTCTTCACACGGTGCGCGGTGTGGGATTCGTCCTGCGCGAGGAACCCTCCTGATGTGGCCCCTCCGGCGGCCGAAGCGCATTCGCACGCGCCTCACGCTCTATTACGCCGCGATGCTCGCGGGCGTTCTCGCGCTCTATTTCGGGAGCGTCTCGCTATTGCTCTTCTGGCAGGCGAGCAACGTTTTGAAGGGCCTTGCCGCCGAGGACCTCGAAACGGTCAAGGGACTCCTCTACTACGACGATGACGGGCACGTCGACGTCCGGGAGGATTATCATCATCACTCCGATTGGAAGCAGGTTCAGGAGCGGCTGCTCGAAATCCTTTCGCTCGACGGTACCATCCTTTATCGCAATGAGCGCCTCGGCGATCGCACCATCGGCGGCCCGATCTTCCCGGGTGAAGGCGTGCACGGATATTCGGGGCGCACCGCGAAAATGTCCGACGGCACTCCGATCATTCTGATCAGCCGCCAGTACGATCTCCGCGGCCAGACGATCCTCATTCGTGTCGGCTACAGCCAGGACCTTATTTGGAATGAGCTTCGCGGCACGCTGCTCGTTCTGATACTCGCCTCGCCTCTGATTCTCGCCGCGGTCGCTTACGCTGTGTATGCCACGGTCGGCCGTGCGCTCGATCCCGTCTCGAAGATGGCGCACCGCGCCGAACAGATCAATTCCGAGCGCCTCAACGAACGCCTGCCTGTTGAAAGCGAAGAGGGCGAACTTGGCC
This sequence comes from Vulcanimicrobiaceae bacterium, assembly GCA_035504455.1. GTDB lineage: Bacteria > Acidobacteriota > Terriglobia > Acidiferrales > UBA7541 > Palsa-295. The sequence continues at coordinate 5,190 of DATJRU010000229.1, read as the reverse complement.
ACCTCGCGGGCGTCTTCAACGCGATGCTCTCGCGCATCGAGCAATCCTTCGAACAGCTGAAGCGGTTCACCGCCGACGCCTCTCACGAGCTCCGCACCCCGCTCGCGGCGATCCGCAGCATCGGCGAAGTCGCCCTCGAGGAAAATGCCACGCCCGCCCAATACCGCGACACGATCGGCAGCATGCTGGAAGAAGTGAATCGGCTCACCGCTATCGTCGAGAGCCTTCTCACGCTTTCTCGCGCCGATGCCGGCCAGATCAATCTGCAGGTTTCCGTTTTCCCGCTGGCCGCTCTTGTCCGAGAGTCCGCCGCGCTGCTCGAAGTCCTCATCGAGGATAAGCAGATCACTTTCACTCTCGCCGGTGACGAAAGCGTCGGCGTGCAGGGCGACCGGCTCTACATCCGCCAGGCCGTGATCAACGTCCTGCACAACGCCGTTAAATTCACCCCGCCCGGCGGGTCGATTTCCGCTCGCATCCAATGCGACGGCGATTCGCGTGTGGAGCTTTCGATCCGCGACACCGGACCGGGCATTCCGCCGGAGCAGTCGTCGCGAGTCTTCGAGCGCTTCGTGCGGCTGGATGAGTCGCGGACCTCCGTCAACACGGGCTCGGGTCTCGGTCTTTCCGTTGCGCGATGGGCCGTGCAGGCCAACGACGGCGAAATCGGTGTAACCAGCACGCTCGGAACGGGCTGCAACTTCTGGATTCGACTCCCGGCGGTGGGATGTTCGGGGCACGGCTAGCACATCGTAAGAATCTGATTCTAAGGTAGTTGTTGACGGCCTCGCTGCTTCCAATTCTCGGCTTCATCAAAACTTCAGAATCTCTTCAGTGGCATCTCGCTCCCGCCAGACTTACGGTGGAATCGTCAGACACGAACGGAGTGCGACTTGTACTTCAGCCCAGCCAAAATCAAAGCTACCAGGCGCTCGCTTTCGCTCGCGATGCCCTTGCTGGTTGCGCTCGCATGGCCGGTTTTTGCGAGCGCACGGATCAAGCTCGACACAGTTCCCTCCGAATACACGCCCGAAAACAGCCCCACCAACACCGAACCCGTTTCGATGTCGAGCTATCACTTCGAGGTGAATGAGGAAACGAATCGCGCGCGCGTCGTAGTCGACTACACCTATCCCGACCAGCTGATTTACGACCCCGATGACGATACGCGCGGCCCCGATCCGAGCATCGTTCAAATTCCCGGCCTCACGTACGATCCGGTAGCTCACGCCGTGGTCTACGAATCGAATGGCGTGCGCGATGTCTGCGCCACCGTTGACGTGCACGGCGGCCTTTTCGGCCATCACATCAAAGTCAAGAACACGGGTGTCTGCACGGTATCGGCCGTCGTCGCGAATCACGTCCTCGACGACGGCTGGCGCCTCCACCGCTTCCGCGCGATCGATACCTATCTCGAGGTCCGTTGATCCAACTACCGATGGCCGACAATCACATGGCGACGCGAACGATCAAGCCCGCGAAACTCGAGCAGTATCGTCGCCTCACGACGTGTCTCGTCGCCAGCGCTATTGAAACGTTCCGCGTCCGCCTTCCCAACACCGGCTTCGCCAGTTCGGACATTCGCTGCATCTTCGAAGACCAGCCGCCCATGGCCGGTTATGCCGCGACGGCCCGCATGCGCAGCTCGAATCCGCGCATGGAGGTCGGCAAGTCCTACGATTATTACGACCGCACCGACTGGTGGAACAACATTCTCTCGATTCCCGCGCCTCGAGTGATCGTGATCGAAGACGTCGACGATCCTCCCGGCACGGGCGCGCTCGTCGGGGAAGTACACGCCAATATTCTGCTGGCGCTCGGCTGTGTAGGCCTTGTCACCAACGGCGCCGTCCGCGACCTGCCCGATATCGAGCCCACCGAGTTTCAAATGTTCGCCGGAAACGTTTCCGTCTCCCACGCCTACGCGCACATTTTCGACTTCGGCTCGAGCGTCGAAGTCGGCGGGCTCAAGGTTCGGCCGGGCGACTTGATCCACGCCGATTGTCACGGCGTCCAAACGGTTCCGCTGGAGATCGCTCAGGAAGTGCCCGACGTCGCTCGCGACATCCGCCAGCGCCGGCAGCACTTGACCGGTCTGCGCCGCTCGTCGGACTTTTCGCTCGAAAAATTGCGCCAGGCGATCCGCGATACCGCGATCCATTACACCAATGCGAAATAGGCCAAGTAGAGTGCGAATTCTATTCGAGTGAACTTGATGACACCACGATCGGCGCCGACCTCCATGACGTGTGCGTACCGCTGCCGCGGGATCTGGCTTCTTCCCTTCGCGGCGATTGCCTTTGCCGGCTGCGGATCGACCGCCAAGGTAGCCGCCGAGAATCCCGCGAATGCTCCGCACGTCGCCGTCGTGACGGTGATGAAGAAAACCATCTCCAGCGATCTCGAAATCGCGTCCGAATTCGAGCCATACCAGGAAATCAACGTCTACGCGAAGGTCTCCGGCTACATCAAGGAACTGCCCATCAATTGGGGAACCCACGTGGCCCAGGGCCAACTGCTCGCCGTCCTCGAAATTCCGGAATTGCAGCAGCAACTCGAGCTCGATCAAGCGTCGGTGCGCCGCAGCGAACAGGATGTCGCCCGCGCGCAGGAAGAGCTCGCTCGCTCGGAGTCTGCATACACGGTTGCGCACCTCACCTACACCCGGCTTGCAAACGTGCAGAAAACGCGCCCCGAATTGGTCGCCCAGGAAGAGATCGACGTGGCGCAGGGGAAGGACCTGGAAGCCAATGCGGGCGTTTCCAGCGCCAAGGACGCCCTCGCCGCGTCCCAGCAGGAATTGCTCGGCGCCAAGGCCGGCCTCGATCGCGACAAGGCGCTCTATTCCTATGCCCGCATCACCGCGCCCTTTGACGGCGTTATCACCGAAATGGACGCTTATACCGGCTCGCTCCTTCCCGCCGGCACTTCGTCGAACAAGGGCGACCAGGCGCTCTGCCATCTTTCGCAGAACGACCTTCTCCGTCTCGTGATTCCGGTCCCGGAGCGCGCCGTAGCGGGCGTTCACACGGGTGAAACCGTTGAAGTGAACGTCTCCGGGCTCAATCGCAAGTTCGACGGCAAGATCGTGCGCTTCTCCGACCAGATCGATCCCGAGACGCGCACGATGCACACCGAAGTGGACGTTCCGAATCCCAAGTACCTGATCGTGCCCGGAATGTACGCGACCGTCGAGATTCCGCTGCAGACGGCGCAAGACGCGCTCACCGTGCCGGTCCAGGCGGTGCAGTCATCGGCCGAAGGGCGCGGCACTGCGCTCGTCGTCGGTCAAGATAACCGCATCGAGCGCCGGGACGTCACGATCGGAATCGAAAGCTCTACCGACGCCGAAATCCTGTCGGGCCTGCGGCAAGGCGAGCGCGTCGTGTTCGGCGAGCAGGCGCAATTCACCCCGGGCGAACTGGTGGTGCCCGCCACTGTCACGCCTTCGGAGACGGATTAGGGATCTTCATGTCGTCCTTCTCACTTCGCCATCCTTACTTCATTTTGGTGATTTGCCTCTTCGTCTGCGTTCTCGGCCTCACAGCGCTGGTGCAGATGCCGGTCGACATGTTCCCGCCGATCAACATCCCGGTCGTCGAGGTCGCTACCTTCTACAGCGGAATGCCTCCGCAGCAGATCGAAGCGGACATCACCGACACCTTCGAGCGCTTCTTCACGCTCGGCAGTGGCATCGACCACATGGAATCGCGGTCGATGTCCGGCGTCAGCCTGATCAAGGTGTATTTCCAGGCAGGCACGGACGCCAACGCGGACGTCACGCAAATCTCGAATCTCGCGATGGCCGACCTCCGCCGCCTTCCCCAGGGCACTCTCCCGCCAGTCGTGATGAGCATGGACGCATCGAGCCTGCCGGTCTGCCTGCTCACCGTCGACGGCAAGGGCCTCTCGGAGACGCAGCTCCACGATTACCTGCAATTCCAGATTCGCAATCAGATCGCGGGCGTTCCCGGCGCCACAGTTCCTCCGCCCTACGGCGGCAAATATCGCCAGATCATGGTGTACGTCGACCCGCTGAAGCTCCAGGCCAATCAGCTCAGCCCGATGGACGTGGTTCGCGCCACCGACGAATCCAACCTCATCCTGCCCGCCGGCGACGTTCGCATCGGCCCGCTCGACTACAACCTCTACACCAACGCGCAGGTCCCCAACGCCAAGGCTCTCAATCAAGTTCCGCTGAAAACCGATGGCGACAAGTCCGTATTCATCTCCGATGTCGGCAAAGCCGTCGATGGCTCCGCGCTGCAGTACAACATCGTCCGCGTCAACGGCCAGCGCTCCGTCTACGTCCCGGTGCAGAAGCAAGGCGGTAACAGCAACACGATCGCCGTCGTCAGTGGCATCCGCAGCGCGATCAAGACTCTGCGCGATATTCCGTCGCAGCTTCATACGCACGTGGTGTTCGACCAGTCGCTCTTCGTGAAGCAGGCCATCTCGACCGTGCTGCGCGAAGGCGGCATCGGCCTGGTGCTCACTGCGCTAATGGTGCTGATTTTCCTGGGCAGCCCGCGCGCCACCGTCGCCGTCTTCCTTTCGATCCCGCTCTCGGTGATGGTCACGTTCTTCGTGCTCCACATCGGCGACGCCACCATCAACAGCATGATCCTGAGCGGCCTGGCGCTTGCTTTCTCGCGCCTGATCGACAACTCGGTCATCGTGCTCGAAAACATCTTCCGCCACATCGAGCTCGGCGAACAGCCGATGGTCGCATCCGAAAAAGGCGCGAACGAAGTCGGGCTGGCCGTTCTGGCGATCACCATCGTCACCGTGGTTGTGTTTTTTCCGGTCACGCTGCTGTACGGCGTCAGCAAGTTCCTTTTCACCGCTCTTGCCCTCAGCGTCGTGATTTCGCTCTTCGCCTCCTACTTCGTCGCCGTCTCGGTCGTGCCTCTCTACTGCGCCACGCTGCTCAAAGGAATCGTTCACCACGGCGCCGCCCCGCACCTCGAGGTCAGCGAGACCGGCGGCGAACCCGCAGCGGCTACTGTCGCGGCGAAAAAATCATGGGGCGCGCGTTTCCACGAGCAGTTCAACGAGAGGTTTGACCGCCTCCTCGACCATTATGACCACTGGGTCAAACACGCCCTCGACCGGCCGAAGGCCGTCGTATACGGTTTCATCGCCGTTTTCGCCCTAAGCCTTCTTCTCTATCCCCTGGTTGGCCTCGCG
>DATJRU010000228.1:0-13578 GCA_035504455.1 Vulcanimicrobiaceae bacterium | reverse complement strand
GTCTTTTCGGTGGGCGCTTGCATGTCGTCATTTTCGGCGATGGCGACCAGGAACTGCGCCTTGGTCGTCGCGGCCTGCAGATGGGGGCTGTCCGGCATGGCGGTCACCAATCCGTTGCCACCGTGGAAAGAGGCGACGGCTCCGACGCGGTCCGGGACGGCATACGCGGTGCGAAAGGCCATCGCGCCTCCCATGCAATAGCCCTGTGTCCCGATCTTGCGATTCTTGGCGACCGAAGGCTGCTGGTCCAGCCAGCCGACAAAGGCCTTGGCATCCGTCACGTGCGTGGTTGCGTTGAGCGTTTGCGCGAGCGGTATCAACTGCTGGATCGGCGTCGCCGCGCCCTGAGCCGCGGTGGGAGCTTTCTGGGTGCGGTAGAACGGACTCACCACCAGCACCGAATAGCCCGACTCGGCGAGCCGTTTGGCCATCTGGCGGAATGCCGGCCGCAGCCCGAAGATATCCGGCCACATCAGTACGCCGGGCGCCGTGCCGGTCGATGGATGGACGAAGTAGCAGTCCGCAGAGCCGTCCGGCGTCTTCACGGTCACGTCCGATTCGCTGACCGCTGCGGCGTTGGCGACTTTTGGCAGCATCATGGCGACGCCCGCCGCCAGCATGACGCCGAACTGCTTTCGAGTGATTAGACCGAGCGCTTCGTACCGTTCCTGATCTTCCGCGGAATGATCTCGATCGCACATGTTTTCGCTCCTTGTCTTTGGTTTCGCCCGGCGCTGGGCCGCTGGCCTGGTTGCGCGGTGACTACGAGCGCACCGTCATGTTTTGTATGGAAGTCTCCATTTCGCGCTTGCGGGTCGTTCGACCACGGGGATTATAACGAAAGCCATTCGAATCGCCGATAGCATGTTGGGGCACGCGGAGCGGTGCGCCGGGACGCGACGGCACGTTGTTGCGCAGCGTTCGCCGCGCCTATGCGCGATCATAAAACAGCACGCCGCAGGAAGACTCCAATTGTTGTAACAGATCAAAATCGCGGGTGTTGCGCGTCAAGACGATCAAGCCGTGTTTTCTCGCGGTAGCAAACAGCAGAGCGTCGTTGAAAATGCCACGGCGATCGGAGGTGCTGTAGTTCTGCAATCTCGTGAGGACACCGACCAGAATTCTGGCTTCTAGCCATATCTCGCGGTCGGGAGGAATCGTGCGATGCGCAGGCCTTCGCTCGATTGCTGCAATGAGTTGCTTGACAGCCTGACGCGTGCCCGGATGCGCCGGATTCAGGGAGCCCAGGGGGCCACACAACTCCGCTTCCGTCACTGTCGAGTGCCACGCGTCCGCAACTCGCAGCACAATCTCGCCGTCTCGGGGGAATCTTCCTTGAAGAATGTCGATGTACACGGTGGTGTCGTACAGTAGCTTCGAGGGCAGATGCGACGTCTGACCAAGGAACGCCAAATCGGAGGCGCTCCTTGGGTTCAGGGAAACGATAGGTTTCTCCGGTTTGATCCGCCGCAGAACTCTGGCCAGTTCAGAACTCAAGGTCGAGATCCTTGCCGACGGTTCCACGTTGCGAGATCAGCCAGCCCGAGTACTCATCGGCTACCGCGAGGTTCGCGAGGGCGACTTCGATCAGCTTGGTGTCGGATTGGACGCCACTCCGAGCCCTGGCTCGAGCGACCAAGGCCTTCGGCATGCGCCCGCGCACCAACTCGGTGCGAGCACCTTTCAGCAGTCCAGTCTGCTCTGCAATCGTGATCGCGTCCTGGAATCGCGAGGTTGCGGCTTTATTACCAGCCTTCAAAGGTTGTCCGGCAACCCTGCCAGCCGCCGAGGGACTCTTTCTTTTGACAGCAGCCATGGTCCGTATGCTCCTGTAGCACAACATGGCATGAAGTGTAGCACAAATTTGCAGTCGGGTTGATTTTCCACAAATCCGCTTCGAGGACTCGAAGGCATTTGCGGCGAGCTTCCGGACGGACAGCGGGCAGCCGGGCGTTCGGATGGTGCATACTATGCTGCGATGCGAATGCGGCAGATTATCCGAACATCTTCCTTCGCGCGTCACGTCCACGCGGAACCCTACGCTTCGCTCGTACTGGCGGGCGGGTACGAAGAAGCGGGAGACCAGGGACGTTTTCGGGTGAACGCCGGGGATGTGATCTTTCACGATGCCTTCGAAGCGCACCTCGATCGATTCGTGAAACGAGGGGCGATCGTGCTCAATCTGCGCCTGCCTCCGACAAGCTGCCACGCCGCGGTGTTCGGGAGCGTGCGGGAGCCCGATCGCGTGGTTCGATTGGCGGAGAGCGATCGAAGCGCGGCCGCGGAGTTGCTTCTTTCGAGCTCGGTACGATGGACGCCCCGGTTCGTTGATTGGCCAGACGAGTTGGCCGCGAGATTACTGGAGTGCCCGTCGGTGAAGTTGTCCGCGTGGGCTGAAGAGAAGGGAATCGCGCCGTGGACGGTCTCGCGAGGGTTTGCCCAAGTGTTCGGGGTCTCTCCCGAGGCGTTTCGCGCGCGGGTTCGGGCCCGGAAGGCGTGGAAAGCAGTTCAGGGGACACCGGTCGCGCTGGCAGGGATTGCGGCCGAACTTGGCTTTGCCGATCAAGCTCACATGACGCGCAGCGTAAAGGAGCTGACCGGTCTCGCGCCGCAAGCGTGGCGATCGAGTGCAAATAGATTCAAGACAGGTGGGCGCCGCCTCGCTTAGAACGAGTGCATGCGCCGAGTCTCTTGTCTCTTCTGGTTTCTTCTATTGTTCTCGATCGAGCCCGCCTGTCTCTCCCCTCTGGGTGCCCAGACAGCATCCGGCCGTTCGATCACCGATTGGCAACTGCAACCTTCGCTCAAATACGACACGCTCTGCCTCCTTAACGCATTGAGCGGCGATCCCTACTACCTGCACTACTATCAAGCCGAGTACGACCATTTCCACGCACTCTTCACGCCAGAAGAGCAGGCCGCTTTCGTTGAATTGAAGCGCGTGATCAAGGATCAAGGCCATGGAATCATTTCTGCGAAGCTGGCGCTCTACTATTCGGTCGTCGACGACGAAACGCTTCCAGAAATGATTCGCACCGCTCACGACAGCTCTCAAATGCGAGCGGCTCTTCAAAAAACGCCGTATTGGAGCGAGGATTCCTGGCAAAACTTCGAGTTGGCCCGACCGGCGCTGGAAACGGCCCTGCGGGCGCTCGATCGCGTGGGGTTTCCCGCCTACTGGGCGGCGAACGCCAAACCAAGGATTGAGAAGCGCATCGACGAGCTCTCGCCCGAGCTACCGAAGTACGACATCGTTCCTGTGATTGAGACGTACCTTGGATTCCCACTGCCGTCGCATACGATCCAGGTCTATCTGCTGGCCTACTCCGAACCGCACGGAATTCGGATCACCGGCCTTCGATTTCTGACTCACGTCTCCTATCCTTTCAGCATCGTGCTGCATAACGCCATTCACGAATCCATGCACCCGCCGTATCGCATCGACGACGCCAATGTCCGCGAAGCGATCGATCTGCTGGCGAAGGATCCGACGGTGATCGACAAGGTTCAGCACCATGACCCTTCTTTCGGATACAACACGGCAGCCGGCTACATCGAGGAAGACTCGGTGCAAGCGCTGGAGCAGATCGTGAGCGAGAAGTTTGGCGTCGGCCGCAACGCTTGCGACTATTGGCGGCAGCAGGACGATGGAATGCACGTCCTCGCGGTTGCGCTTTACGAGGGCTATAAGCGCGCGGAGGCCGAGAATCCCCAGCCATATTCACATTGGTTCGCCGGTGCGGTGCAGAGCGGGCAGCTCCGCGGAAGCGCCCTTAAGGAGACGATTCAGTCGTTCTTTTCCGCGCCGGGTTGCCACAACCCCTGATTCAGAGCCAGTAGCCAGATTCAGAGGCCTCGGGTTTGAGGGACGAAACGATTGTGGTCGAAAGAACGCTTCTCTTATAATCGCGCGGTGACTTTACCATCTCCTTCTATGCCGAGCAGGGCATTTGGCGGCCTGCTTCGCCACTGGCGGACCGTCCGACGCCTCAGCCAACTGCACCTCGCGCTCGACGCCGACATTTCGACGCGTCATCTGAGCTGCCTCGAGACGGGCCGCGCGCAGGCCAGCCGGGAAATGGTCCTGCGGCTTGCCGAGGCGCTGCGGGTTCCATTGCGCGAGCGCAATGCGCTGTTGCTTGCGGCGGGCTACGCGCCGCTCTATCGCCAGAGGGATCTCGATGCACCGGAACTCGAGGCGGCGCGCCGCGCCGTGGAATTTTTCGTCGCGCAACTTGAGCCGAACCCCGTGCTGGTTTTGGACCGCTATTGGAACATCGTGCGGATGAATGACGGCGCGAAGCGGATTCTCGCACTCTTTCCCGGCTGCGACTCCGTTCGGCCGCTGAACGGACCCCGCCTGGTATTCCATCCTCAAGGGCTTCGGCCCGTTATCGAGAACTGGGAAGCAGTGGCAGCGCGTATCATTCAGCGCGTGCATCGCGAGGCCGCAGACAATCCGTCAGATGAGACGTTGAAGGGTTTCCTCGAGGAGCTGCTGAGCTATCCGGACATGCCCAGCCGCTGGAGCATGCTCGATGTGGGCGACGCTCCTCCGCCGTTCTTGACCATCAACTACAGGTGGAAGAACACGACGCTTCGGCTATTTTCGACGCTTACGACACTGGGCACGCCGCTGGACGTCGCCCTGCAAGATCTCCGCATTGAGAGCCTTTTCCCTGCAGATGAGGCTACACGCGCTGTGGTGAACCGGCTGGCGGAAGGGGTGTCTTGCGTCGCGGCTCTCCAGACCGAGACGCTTTAGTCGACTTTCTTGCCCACATGACCTCGGAGGTCATGGACAGCGTTTCTCCCTCCGTTGAATACTGATCGCCGGATCGGCTAATTCTCTCGAATGGAGCACACCAACATGCGGCTCACAACGAGCGTGGTTGTCGCGTTGATTTCCCTGATCACGGTTATTCCCCTGCACACCGAAAGCAAAGACATCGCCGATATCGACGCCATCAAGCAGGTCGAGCAGACGATGGGATATGCCATGGTGGCCGGCAATGTCGGCGAGCTAAGCGAGATTTACGCCGACAATTTCGCGACCATCGGATCGGACGGCAAGCTGGTCACCAAGCGAACCCTGCTAACTGATTTTGAGTCCTTTCATGACAAGCTCGAGTGGTTTGAGAACGGGCCTATGGACGTGCAGGTCTTCGGCGACGTTGCCCTGGCCCAAGGCCTTGTGAAGGAAAAGCGGAGCAAGAACGGAAAGGACACCAGCGGTCAGTTTCTTTGGCAGGATGTCCTTGAGAGGCGCGGGGGCAAGTGGGTGGTCTGGCGTAGCGCAGCCGCCAGGGTGGTCTTGGCTGACGCACATGATGCGCATTCTCAGGATCCGGCCGTCGTTGCGGATATCGAGAACTTCGAAAACGATCTCGGGGATGCAATGGTGGCCAGCAATCTCGAGAAAATCGATCGGGCCTACGGGGACGATTGGGCGACCGTCGCATCTTCCGGCGAGATCTTCACCAAGCGGGAACTTCTGCAAGATTTTAGATCCGGCAATCACAAACTCCTGTCGTTCAAGAATGGACCCACGAACGTGCAAGTCCTCGGCGACGTTGCGGTGGTCCAAGCCAGCGTCGCGGAAAAGAGGATGCAGGACGGGAAAGATATCAGCGGCGAGTTCGTTTTTATGGACCTGCTGAAGAAGCGCGCAGGCAAATGGGTGATCGTACGCACTCTGGCAGCCAGGGCCGGATGAGGAGACTTTAGCCGGCGGCGCGCTTCGCGGTGTTGCGGCTGTGGGTTTTGTGCGCGAGCAGGTACAGCGCGAACGCGATTGCGACGATGACGGCCAGCGCGATGGCGACCCACGCGGCGCGGCGCTCGTGCGCCGCCAGGAAGCCGATGATGGAGGGGCCGTAGCGCGAAGAAAAATAGGCCAGGACGGCATAGCGCACGGCGCGGCCGATCGCGAGCGCCGACAGGAATTTGCGCACCGGATACTGCATGGCTCCCGCCGCCAGCAGAAAAGGAACCATGGGCAAGGGCGGCGGCAACAGCGATGCAACGAGAATCGCACCGAATCCCCACTTGCCGAAAAACGCGTAGATCTTGCCCGCTCGCCGCCGGGAGAACTTGCGCTCGAGAGTTTCTTTTCCGCCCTTGCGAGCGAGGCGGTAAGTGAGAAAGCCTCCGATGACCGAGCCAACCGTAGCCATGAAGGCGTAGTACGGCCACCAGTCTCCCTGCCTGGACGCGAGAAGAATCGTGACGAAGTCCATGCTGCCCGGGAGCGGGACGACGGAGCTATCGAGGACTCCGAGAGGAATCAGGCCGACGCCGCCGAGGTGAAAGAGCCAATGGCGCACGCGCCGCGCCGCCGCCGGTTTCACCACTGCGATCACCTGAGCGATCATCATATTGTTCTGAAAAGTCCGCGCGCATTCTCGCACGCCTGGATGCCAACCCCGGTGGTTCTACGAGAGAGCTTGCCACAGACGGCTCACAGCCGGAACGCCCGAATCCCTGTAGAAGGAGACAAATTTTCTTGAATCCGGCAGCGCACCTTTTGGCCGCTCGCGCACTCTAACTAGTGGGGCTGTACCGGTGGAGGAAGGACATGAACCAGTGGGTAGTGCCCAAGCGCCGCGAAACGTGGCCGGTGGTGATTTATTCCATTATCGGGTTGATCGTTGTGATGGGAATCGTCACGCTTCTGAATTATGCGTCGTACGCAAACGCCTTGAAGCAATAACGGCTCGCTGCCGGTTTCCGTCTTAGAACAGGCCACGCTGGCCGTCGGGCCCGTCGCGATGCCCGGTCTTATCGAGCGACAGGCCGAAATGCTTGTATGCCCGCGCGGTAGCGACGCGGCCGCGCGGAGTGCGATCGAGCAGGCCGAGCTGCATGAGGTACGGCTCGTAAATATCCTCGATGGCGCCTTCGTCCTCGCTGAGCGAGGCGGCGATCGTGTTCAATCCAACGGGCCCTCCTGCGTACTTTTCGATGATTGTCAGCAAGAGATTGCGATCGACCTCGTCGAGCCCGTGCTCGTCGACGCCGAGCATGGCGAGCGCGTCGCGCGCCACGCCGAGCGTGACGTGCCCTTGCGCGCGAACCTCGGCGTAATCGCGTACGCGACGCAGCAGGCGGTTGGCGACGCGCGGCGTGCCGCGGCTGCGCCGGGCAATTTCGCGGGCGCCGTCCTGTTCGAGCGCGATGCCCAGAATTTTTGCCGAGCGCACGATGATGCGCAGCAAATCCTCCGGCGTGTAAAACTCCAGGCGGTGCACGATGCCGAAGCGTGAGCGCAGCGGCGCCATGATCAGTCCCGCGCGAGTGGTAGCGCCGACCAGAGTGAATTTATTCAGCTGATACGGATGCACGCGCGCTCCGGGTCCCTGGCCGATGATCAGGTCGACGCGAAAGTCCTCCATCGCGGGATACAGGATTTCTTCGAGCGAGGGCTGCAGGCGGTGGATTTCGTCGAGGAAGAAGAAATCGCGCGGCTCGAGGGCGGTGAGGACAGCGGTGAGGTCGCCTTTCTTTTCGAGGAGCGGCCCTGAACTTACTTTGATCGACGAGCCCATTTCGTTGGCGAGAATCTGTGCGAGCGTGGTTTTGCCTAATCCCGGCGGGCCGTAGAGCAGAACGTGATCGAGCGCCTCGCCGCGATTGCGGGCGGCCTGCACGGCGATTTGCAGATTCTCTTTCACGCGATCCTGGCCGATGTAGTCGGCGAAGGAATCCGGGCGCACGCTGGCGTCGAGGCGCGCGTCGTCGTCAGAGGGCCTGCCGGAGACGATTCGGTTGTGGCTGTCTGTCATCTTGCGTATTCAAGCATCAGAAGCTGTCCGGCTGTCTCGTAATTTTCGCGCCAAAGCCTAAGAGTGTCTTCAGGGGCTGAAGCCCTTTGCTCCTTGCTCCCAGTGTCGGAGCTGAAGCTCCGACCCCCTAACGAGTCCTTCTGATGCGGCTCGATGACTCTACTCTTCACGGCCGGCGCGCGCGCTTTTCTGCATGGCCGCGCTTCCCAAAATTTGCAGCGCCGCGCGCAATAGTTTCTCGAAGTCGCCGTCGGCTGCGGAGCGCGCTTTCTCGACGGCTTTTTCCACCGAGCGCGCGTCGTAGCCGAGATTCACGAGCGCGGAGGCGACGTCCGCCTCGAGCTGCGAGCGCGTGGCGGGTTTGCCGGCGGTTTCGGCCGTGTCCACTACGGCGAGCTTGTCGCGCAGTTCCACTACGATGCGCTCGGCCGTTTTGCGGCCGACGCCGGGAATGCGGACGAGTTGCACGAGGTCGCCTTTGCGGATCGCCGGAACCAGCTCTTCGAGTCCCATGCCGGAGAGAATTTTCAGCGCGAGCGACGGGCCCACACCGGAGGCGGAAATGAGCAATTCGAAACACTGCTTTTCGCGCGCCGTCAGGAAGCCGTAGAGCGCGAGCTGATCTTCGCGAACGTGCGTATGGATCAGCAGCGTGGCTTCGTCGTGCAGCGCGCCGAGATTGGTGAATGTCGACAGCGGAATCTGCACCTGATAGCCGACGCCGCCCACATCGAGCAGGATCTGGTTCGGGCGCTTTTCGGTGAGCTTGCCGCGGAGCGAGCCGATCATGTCCAGCGATTATTGAATAGCGGCGCGAGTGTGTCAAACCGCGACAAAACGCGTCACCGTGGCCGTCACTAAATGATACGACGTACGAATTGCAAAAGTTCCGCCCTACGGAAATTCGTATAGCCGCAGAATTTGCCGCGAAATCCGGATAGTTGAGGGAATTTTCGCACGCCAAGATTGTTCATTGGAGATAACGCGCGCGCATTCGGGAACAATTTTCGCGGCTCGCGCGTATCTCTGCTTTCCGAGCCAACGCTGCAACGTCTAAGCGCAGTGCACGCCGGAAATCAGATTCGAGGAGGAATCCGATGAAGTCACGACGTTCGCTTGGTTTTGCATTGTCCGCGCTGGCCGCGCTCTCCGTGGCCCTGCCGATGACCGCACGCAACGCATCCGCGAATGGTACGAAAGAGACCACCGCGACCATGGACATCATTTCGACTGAGACGCTCGGCGGCAAGCAGATTCAGCCGGGGACGTACACGTTCAAGATCGACGACTCGACCGTTACGGTGCTGCAGCACGGCAAGATGGTGGCCGAGGCGCCCGTGCAGTGGAAGGACGAGACCCGAAAGCCGAATATGTCGAACATCGTCACGCAGAACGACCAGATCAAGGAAATCCACTTCGGAGGCAAGATGAAGTACGCGCAGGTGATGGAATAGGGCGCGCTGGGTATAGTGGAATGGAACTGGAGTCGGGGGCGGCTTGCGGGCGCGCGGCTCATGGAGCGCCTGCAAGCTGCCTCCATTCGCAGTTTGAAATTTGAAATTTCAAATCTGAGATTTGAGATCTGAGGAACCAGACTCAACCCTTTGGTTCTCTTATTTTCTGCAATTCCTTTACAAAGGCGTCGCGATCGCGGCGGGCTTCTTCGAGGTGGCGACTTTTGGACGTGAGGTAGCGGGGGCCCTTGATCGGCGAGTCCTGCAGCGACTGCGCCCAAGCGCCGAGTTGCCGCGAGACGCGTTCGGCCGACAATTTCAAATCTGAAATTTCAGATTTCAGATCGGACAAGCTCTCGATGCGTTCCATCAAGCAGAGCATGGAGCGGACCTCGCCGGCGGAACCGCGCGCGATATATAGAAAGGTGAGCAGTTCCTGCGTGGTGCCTCTCTCGAAACCTTCGGCGACGTTATTCCCGATTGAGACTACGGCGCGCTCGATTTGATCTCGCAAGGAGCGCTGGCGGCGGAGTGGGCCGAGAGCGGCGAGCGCGAAAATGCGAACTGCCAAGTCCATGGCTGCGAGCCAGACGGGGAGCTCCTCGAACCGGGTGTATTTCATGGCAGCTTGCACCCCCAACGGATTTCAAGTCTGGAATGTGAAATCCTTGGATGGCCGAACCAGGGTGGCGATTTTAGTCTGAAACCTGAAACCTGAAACCTGAAATCTCAGATCGCTGATTGTTAGCGGCGGGCGCGGTCGCGGCGGACGGCTTCGTCGACGAGGGATTCGAGTTCGCGGCGGGTGAGGGTGACGCGCTCGGCTTCGCTGCCGTCGGAGGCGGCCGCGCCGTTCGTGCTGTTGACGGGCTCGGCGCCGGCGCCATACCGCACGCGCGCTACCTGAAGCTTTTGGACGTCGTCACTGGAGAGGAATTCCTGCTTGCCGAGGAGCTGCGTGACGAGGGCCACGCGAGCGAAGTGCTCGGTGGTCTCCATCCGCAGAAACGCAGTGAGAAGATCGGGTCCGCACGTAACTACGCCGTGGTTGGCCATCAGGATCGCGTCGTGACCCTGCACCAGCGGCTCCATGGCCGCGGCCAGCTCGGGCGTACCGGGGGTGCCGTAACGCGCCACGGGGATCGAGCCCAGCCCGATAATCAGCTCGCACAGGATCGGCTTATCGAGGGCGATTCCGGCGGCGGCGTAGCCGGTGGCCGTGGGCGGATGCGCGTGGCAGACGGCGTTGACCTCGGGACGCATGCGGTAGATCAGCAGGTGCATGCCGATTTCGGAGGAGGGCTTGCGCGAGCCGCTCACCCGGCGGCCGGTCATATCCGTGATGACCATGTCGTCCGGGGTCATCATGCCCTTGCTCATGCAGGTGGGGGTGGTGAGGATGCGGTCGGCGCCGAGGCGCACGGACATGTTGCCGTCGGTCGACGCCACGAACCCGCGATCGTGAATCCACCGGCCTACGATGCACAAATCCCGCCGGTGTTCTTCTTCCGCCTTGACCGCCCCGTGGGAAATCGATTCACCAAACACGCGCGCCTCCCTCGACCGGGCTGAGTGCGGCGTAGTTTACGCGTAGAAGCCGCGTAATTTCAAGGCCCGAGCTACGCGGTCAATGGCGACGATATAGGCGGCGATGCGGTTGTTCACGTTATGCGCGCGAGCGTACAGGACCACCTGGTCGAAAGCGTGCTCCAGGACGTCCTTGAGGCGCTCGTTCACTTCGCTCTCGCGCCAGAAGAAGCCCTGGCGATCCTGCACCCATTCGAAGTAGCTGACCGTGACGCCGCCCGCATTGCCGAGGATATCGGGGATGATGAAGATGCCCTTGTTCTCGATGATGGGGTCGGCCGCGGCGGTGGTAGGCCCGTTCGCGCCTTCGCAGAGGATGCGGCAGTCGACGCGATGGGCGTTTTCGGTGGTGATCTGGTTCTCGGTGGCCGCCGGGATCAGGATGTCGCAGGGGCGGAAGAGAACCTCGCGCGAAGTCATCTTTTCGCCGTCGAATTCCTGCAGCGGGCGGTGGCGCGTGTAGACCCAGTCGTAAAGCTTGGGAATGTCGAGACCCTTTTCGTTGTAGAGGCCGCCGCTGACGTCCGCGGCGCCCACGATCTTGTAGCCGGCCTCGTGCATCAGCAGCGCGCCCTGCGAGCCGACGTTGCCGAAGCCCTGAATGATCACGCGGCAGCCTTCGCGCTTCATACGGAGCTGATCGATGGCTTTATCGCAGCAGATCATCACGCCGCGGCCGGTGGCTTCACGGCGCCCGCGGGAGCCGCCGAGATCGAGCGGCTTGCCCGTCACGACGGCGGTGGTGGCCTGGCGGACGTGCATCGAGTAGGTGTCCATCACCCAGGCCATGATTTGTTCGTTGGTGCCGATGTCGGGCGCGGGGATGTCGCGCTCGGGGCCGAACCAATCGCTGAGCGCGGCGGTGTAGCGGCGGGTGACGCGCTCGAGCTCCGATTTCGACATTTTCGCGGGGTCGCAGATCACGCCGCCCTTCGCGCCGCCGAACGGGATGTCGACGACGGCGCACTTCCAGGTCATCCAGGCGGCCAGAGCGCGCACTTCGTCGAGCGAGACGTCGGGAGAAAAGCGGATGCCGCCTTTGCCGGGGCCGCGGACGGTGGAGTGCAGCACGCGGTAGCCGGTGTGCACTTCGATCAAGCCGTTATCGAGCGCCACCGGGATGTACACGGTGATTTCGCGCTCGGGATACCGCATGTAGCGGTAGACACCTTGTTCGAGGTTGAGTTTTTGTGCGGCGATTTCGAAGCGGGCTTCAGCGGATTCGTATACGTTCAGCTCATCCTGAACGGCAACCGGAGTTTCTACAGGCATGCTTGTTCCTCCCCCCCAACCCCATTTTACCGGACCTCCGGAGGAGCTATGCGAGTTCATTTGGCACCCGTTCGCAAATCGTGACCTGTCATTTCGCGGGGCTCGGGGACCTCGAGGACGCCCAGCATGGTGGGGGCGATGTCGCGGAGCGAGCCGCCGGGCTTGAGCTGCCGGTGATTTTCGGCGGTCACGAGGATAAAGGGGACGGGATTCGTCGTGTGATAGGTGTGCGGGCCGCCGGTGACGGGGTCGATCATCGTTTCGGCGTTGCCGTGGTCGGCGGTGATGATCCAGGCGCCGCCACGGGGGCGCAGCGCCTGGAAGATGCGGCCGAGCTGCTCGTCCACGGTTTCCACGGCTTTGATTGTGGCTTCGAGCTTGCCCGAATGGCCGACCATGTCCGCATTGGCGAAGTTCATGATGATGGCGTCGAAATCGCCCTTTTCGATGGCTTTGATGGCGGCATCGGCTACTCCGGATGCAGACATTTCAGGCTTTAGATCGTACGTAGGCACCTTTGGTGACGGCACCAGGACGCGATCCTCGCCGGGAAACGGCTTTTCGACGCCGCCGTTGAAGAAATAGGTGACGTGCGCGTACTTTTCGGTTTCGGCGATGCGCAGGTTCTTGAATTCGAGCTCGGCGAAGACGTTGGCGAGGATGTGCTCGAGCTTTTCGGGCGCCAGGAGGTAGCGCAGCCACGGCCACGTTTTCTCGTACTGCGTCATGCCCACGTAGACGAGATTCTTCGGGCGCGCGGGATCGGCGATCTTGTCGAAACCGGGCTCGATCAGGGCTTTGGTCATCTGGCGGGCGCGGTCGGCGCGAAAATTGAAGAAGATGGCGGCATCGTCGTCGCGGATCAAGCCGCGCGGCGCGGCGGGCCTGCCGGGCGCGGCTTCGGTGGTGATCGCGGCGGGGATCACGAATTCGTCAGTGACGCCCTTTTCGTAGCTGGCGCGCATCACGGCGATCGGGTCGGGCGATTTCACTTCGGCGTCGCCGTGCGTCATGGCGCGGTAGGCTTTTTCGACGCGCTCCCAGCGGTTGTCGCGGTCCATGGCGTAGTAGCGGCCGCTGACGCTGGCGATCTGAGCGATTGTCTGACCGGAGCCATACTCGCGCATCTTTTGCTCGAGCGCGCGCAGGAAGTCGATGCCGCTTTCGGGCGGCGTGTCGCGGCCGTCCATGAAGCAGTGGACGAAGACGCGCTGGACTTTGTTTTCGCGGGCCATACGCAGCAGGGCGTAGAGGTGCTCGATGTGCGAGTGCACGCCGCCGTCGCTCACGAGCCCCATCAGGTGGAGCTGGTGCGCGCGGCCGCGCTCCATCGCTTCGAGCAGCAGCGGCTGGCGGAAGAATTCGCCGCTCGCGATCATCGCGTCGACGCGCGTGATGTCCATTTGGACGATGCGCCCCGCGCCGATATTCAGGTGGCCCACTTCGCTGTTGCCCATTTGTCCTTCGGGGAGGCCGACGTA
>DATJRU010000227.1:0-2611 GCA_035504455.1 Vulcanimicrobiaceae bacterium | reverse complement strand
GACGCCGCGATCTTCGATTGCAGCGAATCGATCGAGACCGCCTGATTTTCGCGCGCGATGCCGTCGAGAATTTCGAAGAGCAGCTTTTCCGCGTCGCTCGACGCAATGCCCGCCGGCGCCGCCTGGATCGCGACGCTGCGCCCGCCCATCAGGTCCGCCTCGAATCCGTTCGCGCGCAATTCATCGGCAATCTGTTCGAAAGTAGCGAGCTGCCGCGGGTTCAGCTCCACGACGATCGGCACCAGCAGCCGCTGCCCGCCGAGATCGCCCTCGCGGCGCGCCCGCAGGTGCTGCTCGAAAAGGACGCGCTCGTGCGCCACGTGCTGGTCGACGATCCACAGCCCTTCGCTGTTCACCGCGACGATGAAGCTCGAGCTCACCTGCCCCAGCGGCTTCAGGTCGGCGATGTCTTCGGGGCCCGGCAGCGTACCCGGGACGCCCTCGCTCGCGGGCGGCATGGCTGGGCCACTTTGCGCCCCCGGTGCCGTCGCCGACGACCCGCCCGCTGTAGCCGAACTACCGGCGAATGCGGGAAAATTCACGGCGGCGCCGGACTCGAATCCCAATCGCTGCGCGACCGGCCGATCGGGTGCGCCGGAAAGCTCGAAATCTTCTACCGCTGCCGCGCCCGAGCCAAACGCCGCCGCGTGCGCCGACCCGAATGACGCGCCGAGCGACGTGGGAATTTCCGCGCGCGGCGGCCCCGGAAACGTGCTCGCATCCGGCATCGGCGCGTAGCCGCGCATGCCGCCGGGTCCATTGCCGGATGCCGGCGCGCCGGCACCATTCGCCTCGCCCGGCATTCCCGCGCCCGCAGCGGCGGCGCGCGCCGGAAAGCCCGGAATCGGCCGCGCCAGCGAAAGCGCGTGCCGCAGCGCGTCGCGCGTGAAATCGTGCACGAACTGCGGATGCCGGAAGCGCACCTCGATTTTCGCGGGGTGCACGTTCACGTCGACTTCCTGGTAGGGCAAATCGAGGAACAGCAGCACCACCGGAAAAACGCCGGGCGGCGCGATATTCCGGTAGGCCTCGGCAATCGCGTGCAGCAGCAGGCGGTCACGGACCAGCCTGCGATTCACGAAAATGTAGATGCCGTTGCGATTCGTCCGCTGCACTTCCGGGCGTGACGCGAACCCGGTCACGCGCAGAGTCGCCGCCGCTTCGTCTTCGCCGATCGCCGGCTCGGTGATCGCAGAACGCACCGGCGCTTCATTCGCGGGAATTTCGACCAGCTCTTCGAGCGCCTGGCGCCCGAAAATCTGGTAGACGCGATCCGCGAGCTTTTCCACCGGCGCGCAATCAAGAATCAGTTGCGAGGGCGTCTTCAGCACGAACTGCACTTCGGGATGCGCGAGGGCGTAGTGCGTGACGAGCGACGCGATGTGGCCCAGCTCCGTCGTCTCCGATTTCAGGAATTTGCGCCGCGCAGGGACGCAGTAGAAAATGTCTTCCACCGCGATCGACGTGCCCGGCGGCACGCCCGCCGGCTTCACGCCGATCAGCTTGCCGCCCGCGAATTCGACGCGCGTTCCCTGCTCGTCCTCGGGCAGCCGCGTTTCGAGCACCAGCCGCGCGATCGAAGCGATCGACGGCAGCGCCTCGCCGCGGAATCCGAGCGTCGCGATCGAGAGCAGGTCGTCCGCGGTGCGCAGCTTCGACGTCGCGTGGCGCTCGAAGGCCAGCAGCGCGTCGTCGTGGTTCATGCCGCTGCCATCATCGATCACGCGGATTAGTCGCTTGCCGCCCGATTCGACCTCGATGCGGATCGCGCGCGCGCCGGCGTCGAGCGCGTTTTCGAGCAGCTCCTTCACCACCGACGCCGGCCGCTCGACCACCTCGCCCGCCGCAATCTTGTTCGCGACGTTCTCCGCAAGTATGCGTATCCGGCTCATTGGTGCTTTGCCTGATGCAGCGCATTATAACGACGGATGGAGTAGATCACCCAGGGCACGCGTAAGAGACTCCACGGAACGACCGCCCCCAGCGCGAGAATGAGACCGGCGACTATCATTTCGGGCTGATGTGGCCCAAAAGAGTCGACCATTATGCTTGCTACTAGGACTCCTCCGCCGATCCCGATCGCCAGAGGAGGAAACAAGAATCGAAGTCGTTTGACCATCCGGAGTTCCGGCCATTCGCGGGCGCCGTCGTCAAAGACTCCGCCGCAACGCGCACAACGGCGCCGGCCGCTGCCCAGCCTCACATTATGGCGCCAAAAATCTCGTCGAAACCCGCGATTGCAGTGCGGACACCGACAGTTAGTCCAACGAACAAAACTCAGGAATCGCCCAAGACCGGGCATGAAACCCGCCGCCGGAAATGGCGTGTGGTCTTCTCGAGCAGCTAGCGGCAAGCTCATGCAGGCGGAGCCTTATCTTATCTCGTCTCGTTCTCAGTCTTGATTGCGATCCCCAATTCATCCAGCTGCGCAGTATCCACTTCCGACGGCGATTCCGCCATCAAATCTTGGGCTTTCGCGGTTTTCGGGAACGCGATTACCTCGCGCAGCGACTTCTCCTGCGCGAGCAGCATCACCACGCGGTCGATGCCGAGCGCGATCCCGCCGTGCGGCGGCGTTCCATAAGTGAGCGCGTCGAGGAAAAATCCGAAG
>DATJRU010000226.1:0-17061 GCA_035504455.1 Vulcanimicrobiaceae bacterium | reverse complement strand
CGCGATCGATCCGATTCGGCGAGGGGCCATGACGCCCTCCTAACTGGATTTCGTTTTCCTGGACGGCTGGAGGCCGAGGTGGGCCATTACTTTTTGCAGGTCTTTCCAGACTTCGCCTTTGGCGGCGGGGTTGCGCAGGAGGTAGGCGGGGTGATAGGTGGCGATGAGTTTCGCGCCGTGGAAGTCGAACCATTCGCCGCGGAAACGCGAGATGCCTTGCGTGGTGTCGAGGAGCGTCTGCGCGGAGCAGGCGCCGAGGCAGCAGATCACTTTCGGTGAGATGACGCCGAGCTGGCGCATGAGATAGGGCGAGCAGGTGGCGATTTCGTCCTTTTCGGGGAGGCGATTTTCGGGCGGGCGGCATTTGACGACGTTGCAGATGTAGACGTCCTCGCGCTTGAGGTTCATCGCTTCGATCATCTGCGTGAGGAGCTTGCCGGCGCGGCCGACGAAGGGCTCGCCCTGTTCGTCTTCGTCGCGGCCGGGGCCTTCGCCGACGAAGACGAGCTGCGCTTTCGGATTGCCGACGCCGAAGACGATTTGCGTGCGCGCTTTGTGGAGCTTGCAGCGCGTGCACGTGGGACTGATGTCGGCGCGGATGCGTTCGAGCGTGTCGCCTTCGATGCGAGTGGTCGATTCGAAGAGCGAAGGGCCGGTCGCGCGCTGGATCGGCGCAGGCGCGGCGGCGGCTGCGGAGGGAGCGAATCCGGATTGCGTGAAAGGCTTAGCCGGGACGGGCGGCGCTTTCGTCGCCGCGGCTAATGGCGCGGTGGCGCTGGATGGCTCGGCTGCTCCCACCCTCCCTACACCGGAGGATGGGGCACCCGCAAAACCTTCTCTTGCGAGTTGCTGCTCGGAGGATTGGGGCGCGCGGTCGAGATAATAGGGGCCGAGGGCGAGATCGTCTGCGTAACGGAACCACGCCTCGGCGCGCGCGCGTTTCTTTTCGTCCATGAAGTTTCCGATTATCGTGGAGCGGGCGGGATTTCACAAGGCGAACACCGCAAATCGTTCGTGCGGTCTGCCCATGCCCGGACGTGGCGCACGAAAAGCAGATCCCTCGCTGCGTCCCGCGCGCGCGAAAAACGCGCGAAAGTCAAGACGCGGGACTTCGCTCGGGATGACAGCTCTCGTTTGGTCGCGGGATCTCAGGAGAGTGCAAGGCGTGAAGCGCATCGTCTGGTCGCGCTCGCGGGATCGCGAGAGTGCAAGTCGTGCGGCGAAGTCCGACCACAGAAGGTCGCGTGGCCTACTTCAAATCGAGGGAGGCGTCGAGGATGCGGTTGGCGACGTCGAACTTGGGGAGCTTGGGGAGGGGGATTTCGCGGGCGTCGCGGAGGAAGAGGGTGACGATGTTGGTGTCGGCGTCGAAGCCGGCGCCTTCCTGGGTGACGTCGTTGGCGACGATGATGTCGGCGCCCTTGCGGGCGAGCTTAGCGCGGGCGTTGGCGGCGAGGTCGGTGGTTTCGGCGGCGAAGCCGACGAGGATGCGCGAACCTTTTTCGCGGCCGAGTTCGGCGAGAATGTCGGGCGTGGGCTCGAGCTGGAGCGTGAGCGAGCCTTCGCCGCGCTTGAGCTTTTGCGTGTGCGGCGCGGCGGGGCGGTAATCGGCGACGGCTGCGGCCATGATGACGATGTCCGCTTCGGCGGCGCGCTCGCGGACGGCGCGATGCATTTCGTCGCTCGAGCGCACGGGAACCCAATCGGCGCCGGCGGGCACGGTGAGGTCGGTGGGGCCGCTGACCAGGATCACGCGGGCGCCGCGGCGGATGGCGGCTTCGGCGAGCGCGTAGCCCATTTTGCCGGACGAGCGATTGGTGAGGAAGCGGACGGGATCGATATCCTCGCGCGTGGGTCCGGCGGTGACGAGAACGGTGCGGCCTTCGAGATCGCGGCGAAGGCCGAGGACGGCGCGCACTTTTTCGACGATGGCTTCGGTCGAGGCGAGGCGGCCCGCGCCCGTCATGCCGCAGGCGAGGTAGCCTTCGCCGGGATCGACGACGTGAACGCCGCGCGCGCGAAGCGTGGCAAGATTTTCCTGCGTGGCCGGGTGGTCCCACATGTTGACGTTCATCGCGGGCGCGACGACGACCGGCGCTTTCGTGGCGAGATAGAGCGTGCCGAGGAAGTCGCCGGCGATGCCGTGCGCGAATTGCGCGAGGATGTCCGCAGTGGCGGGCGCGACGAGGAGCAGGTCGATGCGCTGGGCGACGGCGATGTGTTCGATGGCGCTTTCGACGTTGGCGGGCGCGGCGTCGCCGGCCGCGAACATGTCGGTGATGACCTTCTGGCCGGTGAGCGCGGCGAAGGTGAGCGGCGTGATGAATTCCTGCGCGGCGCGGGTCATGACGACCTGCACGTCGAGATGTTCCTGCTGGAGGCGGCGGACGAGTTCGGCCGCTTTGTAGGCGGCGACTCCGCCAGTGACGCCGAGTGCGATTTTCATGGCGCGAACATCTCCGGGCTAAAGCCCCATCTTAGCGCGGTCGCTTGCCGCCACGCGCAGCCAGGCTTCGCGGGAAACGCTCAGCCGAAACCCGCCGGCCTGAAGGCCGCCGCTACGAATGCACTGACCAAACTCCGCGCGCTATTTGCGGCGGCGGCCGTCCTTTTCGTCGTCGGGCAGGTCGGGTGTTTCGTATTCGAGGAGGCCCTGCAGCAGTTCTTCCTCGGCGATGCGCGACGTCTTGCGCGAGCGCGGATTATCCACGAGCGGGCGCCCGCCAATCATCAGTTGCCGCGCGCGGCGGGCCACCACCACAACGTAGGCGAACTGGCTTTCCGGTGCTTCTTTTGAAACTGCCATAGGAAGATCAGCCTCCAAAGGATTTCAGAATTTCGCGAATCGCTTCTTCTTTTTGGGCCGTGAAGCAGCGCGAAGCAAGAGCGATCGCCTGCACGTCGCGGCCGGCACGATCGAGATCGTCGTTGACGATCGTGAAATCGTACTTGTGGTAGTTCAGGATTTCCTGACGGGCGCGTTCGAGGCGCCGGTCGATTTCGTCCTCGGAATCCTGGCCACGTTCCCGAATGCGGCGTTCCAGGTCGGCGGCGGAGGGCGGCAAGACGAAAATCGCGACTGAGCGCGGCACCTTGCCCTTCACTTGCAGGGCGCCTTGCACGTCGATTTCGAGCACGAGGTCTTTCTGCTGCGCAACGGCTTCGTCGAGCCACTTGCGCGGCGTGCCGTACCAGTTTTTGCCGAAGACCTGTGCGTGTTCGAGGAATTCGCCCCGCGCCACCATCTGCTGGAATTCCGCTTCTGAGACGAAATTGTACCACTTGCCGGCGGCTTCCGTCTTGCGCGGCGCGCGTGTGGTGCACGAAACCGCAAGGAGCGTGCCGGGGAGCTCGAGGATTTTCTGCACGAGGGTGGATTTGCCGGAGCCGGAGGGGCCGGAGACGATGAGGACCAGTGGCTCTTTCTGGGGCTGGCTGGTGGTCATTCGATATTCTGGACCTGTTCGCGCAGCTTTTCGATCTCGGATTTGATTTCGAGGCCCATGCGCGTGATCTCGAGGCCCTCGGCTTCGTTGCCGGGCGTTTTCGAGAGCAGGGTGTTGGATTCGCGCTGCATTTCCTGGAGCAGGAAATCGAGTTTCTTGCCGACGTCGGACGCGCCGGTGAGCAGCGAATCGAATTGCTTCACGTGGCTGGCGAGGCGCGTGAGCTCTTCGGAGACGTCGCTGCGCTCGGCGGCGAGAGCCGCTTCCTGGGCGAGGCGCGCGGGTTCGAGATGCGCGTCGCCGAGAAGTTCTTTCAAGCGCGTTTCGAGGCGCTTGGCGAAAGCAGGACGCGCGCGTTCGGCGAGGACTTCGATTTTGCCGGCGAGACTCGCGATGCTAAGCAGACGGCCGGACATTTCCTGGCGCAAGGAATCGGCTTCGTGCTCGCGCATGCGATCGAGCTTGTCGAGTGCCTCGCTCAGGCATTTTGCGGCGACGCTCTGGAGGCTCTCCATTTCTTCGTCGAGCGAGGCGGCGGGAGGGCCGATGACGCCGGGCAGGCGGAGGATCGAAGCGAGGTCGGGCTCTGCTTGGATACCGAATTTTTCGCGCAGCGTGTGAACGGCTTCGATGTAGGCCGCAGCGACTTCCTGATTCACGCCGACGGCGGCAGGACCGGCGAGCTCGTAGCGCACCGTGAGGTCGAGGTGGCCGCGGCGGACACGTTCGCGCACAATCTGGCGGAGGCGCGGCTCGACCGGCTCGAAGCCCTCGGGCACGCGCAGATGCAAATCGAGAAAGCGGTGGTTCACGCTGCGGACGGAGATGCGCAAGCTGAACCCGCCGAATTCCGCTTGCGCGTGGGCGTAGCCGGTCATCGACTTGAGGCGCTGGGGCCTGGAAGCGTGCGTCGACTGAGGCGATTCGGCGGGAACGGATTGGGAGCGGGCTTCGGACATCATTCGGGTCCTGCGCCGCGGGGCACGGGCTCGGCGTCGCGAAATTGCATTTCGTAGAGGCGCGCATAGAGGCCGCCGCGCGCAAGAAGCTCGTCGTGAGTGCCGCGCTCGCGGATCATGCCGTCTTCGAGCACGGCGATCATGTCGGCGCGGCGAATCGTCGAGAGGCGATGCGCGATGACGAAGACGGTGCGGCCGGTCATGAGGTTGTTGAGAGCGCCCTGCACGAGCATCTCGGATTCGGAATCGAGCTCGGAGGTCGCTTCGTCGAGGATGAGGATGGGCGCGTCTTTCAGCAGGGCGCGCGCGATCGCGAGACGCTGCCGCTGGCCGCCAGAGAGGCGCTGGCCGCGGTCGCCGACAAGCGTCTGATAGCCCTGCGGCATCTGCATGATGAAATCGTGCGCGAGCGCGGCTTGGGCGGCGGCGATGATTTTGTCTTCCGGCATGTCGGGACGGCCGTAGCAGAGATTGCTGCGCACCGTGTCGTTGAAGAGGATCGTCTCCTGCGTGACGATGGCCATCTGCTCGCGGAGCGAACGAAGGGTGACGTCGCGAACGTCGTGGCCGTCGATGCGAACCGCGCCGGATGTAGCGGAGTAGAAGCGCGGCAGAAGATTCACGAGCGTCGTCTTGCCCGCGCCGCTCGAGCCGACGATGGCGACCAGCGCGCCCGCGGGAACTTTCAAGTCGATGTTGCGCAAAATCAGCGGGCCACTGTCGTAGGCGAAGCTGGCGCGGTCGAATTCGACGGATTTCGCGAGCGGCGGCAGCACTTTGGCACCCGGCTCTTCGATGACTTCCTCGGGGCGGTCGATGAAGGCGAAGACCTGGGCGGAAACACCGATGGCCTGCAGGAAGAGCTGATAGACCGTGCCGATGCGCTTGATCGGTTCGTAGGCCTTGAAGAGGGCGAAGGTGAAGGCGCCGAACGCGCCGATGGTCATGCGCTCGGCCTTGATTTCGCCGCGGGCGAAGAGCAGCACGAGCGAGATCACCACGGCGCCGAGCAAGTCCATCAGGGGCGACGTGGCGGCGAAGGCGCGAATCCAGCGCATATTCTCGCGCAGCAGGTTGCGGCCGGCCTCGCGGAACTTGCGAATCTCGAAGCCCTCCATGCCGAAGGCTTTGACGACGCGATTGCCGCTGACCGTTTCCTGGAGGATCTGGCTCAAGTCCGCGAGACGCGAGCGGCTCTTTTCAGAGGAGCGGCGGATCTTCTTGCCGAGCTTGCTGGTGGGCCACACGACGAGAGGAATCAGCACCGCGGCGCCGACGGCCATGCGCCAGTCGATCACGAGGAGGACCAGGATGTAGGCGATCAGGCTGAAAATCTGGCGGAAGAGCTCCGCCATCCAGTCCGAGAATGCGGCGCGCATCTGCTCGATGTCGCTGATCACGGCGGAAATGACGCGGCCAACCGGATTGTGCTGGAAGAAGCCGACCGGCTGCTGAACGATTTTGGAGTAAACGGTGTTGCGCAGGTCGGTGATTCCGGCGAGGCCGACATACTGGATCAAGGTGCTGCCGAAGTATTCGGCGAGGCCTTTGAGCAGAAAGAGAAACAGCAGCGCGACCGCAAAGACGGACCAGACGTGATGGATGCGGTGCGGGACGAATTCGTTGAGGTTCACGACGTATTGCGTGCCGGGTATCGTGAAAAGGGCGAGCGTCTGGACGGTGGAGTGGGGGTTCAGGATGACGTCGAGGGCGGGCTTGATGGCCAGCGCGACGATGAGCTCGGCGATGCCCATGATGGCGATGAGGAAAACTCCGAGGGCAAGAAGGGTCGTATAAGGGCGCAGATAGCGCAGTAAGCGCCGGATTTCGTCGTGTTCGGTCATCTGCGGAATATTGTTCGTCATTTCAGGTGTTCAGCGCCCGTGCCCGCAAAGGAATGGACTAGCCTAAGCAACCGGGTGCATGTCTGGCAAGGCGTAATCGCGGCAGGGGTGCGATGCGATGAATGCCCGGATCAGCCGGGCGACTTATCCAAGTCGCGATGGACCACTTTGGCAGTGTATCCCTTGCGCTGCAGGGCGCGGCGGACGACTTCGGCGAGCGTTACGGAGCGGTGGCGCCCGCCGGTGCAGCCGAGCGCGATCGTGAGGTAGCTCTTCCCTTCCTGGATGTAATGCGGAATCAGGTAGGCGAGCAAGCTCTCGATGCGGCGCAGAAATTCGCCGGTCTGCGGAAAGGATTGAATGTAGCGCGCCACGCGCTTGTCTTTGCCGGTGAAAGGGCGCAGGCGCGGAACGAAATGGGGATTCGGCAGAAAGCGCACGTCGAACACGAGGTCCGCGTCCGTCGGGATGCCGTAGCGAAATCCGAAGCTCACGATGGATACAAGCAGAGGACGGCGGGATGCTTTCTGAAAGCGGTCGATGATGAGCTCGCGCAGCTCGTGGACGTTGAATTTCGTGGTGTCGATGGTGACATCGGCAATGCGGCGGATGGGATCCAGACGGCGGCGCTCGGCGTGAATGCCCTCGGCGACCGAAGCGCCCTGGCTGAGCGGGTGAGGGCGGCGCGTTTCGCTGAAGCGGCGCATCAGGGCCTCATCGCTCGCCTCCATGAAGAGCAGGGTGATGGGATGCTCGCTGCGCAACTTGCGAAAGATGCCCGGCAGCTTTTCGATCTGCTCACCTTCGCGCGCGTCGACCAGCAGGGCGGCACGCTCGATTTCGCCGCGGCCCTCTTCGTAGAGCTCGGTGAACGTCGGGATCAGCGCAACGGGCAGGTTATCGACGCAGTAGTAGCCGAGATCTTCAAATGTCTTGAGAACGGAGCCTTTGCCCGATCCGGAGAGGCCGGTGACGAGGACAAGCTGGCGGGCGTCCGTCTTGCGGGCCACTTTTTTGGAAGCCTTGGGAGAGGTCACGGCGCGCGGGCGCTCAGGCTTTGACCCGGCGGCGGTGCGTGCTCGGGATGCGTAGGTCTTCGCGATACTTCGCGACGGTGCGACGGGTAACGTGGATGCCTTCGTCGCCGAGCTTCTTGGTGATCTGCTCATCGGTCAGGGGATGGCTCGCGTCTTCCTCTTCGATCATTTGTTTGACGCGGCGCTTAAGAGAAAGGAGCGACATTTCGCTGCCCTGCGGCCCATTTACTGATTCCGAGAAGAAGCTGCGAAGTTCCAAAACTCCCTGCGGCGTGTGCACGTATTTGTTCGCTACCGCACGGCTAACGGTCGAGGGATGCACGCCGACCTCCTCGGCCACTTCCTTGATCATCATGGGCCGCAGGTGGTCGGGGCCGTAGTCGAGGAAGTCGCCCTGGCGGCGCAGGATCGAATGGCAGACTCGCTGGATGGTGTGTTTGCGCTGTTCGATGTTCTTCATCAGCTGAATCGCGGCTGTGAAACGTTCTTTGACGTAGTTGCGGACGTCGCGGTCGGCGGCATCGCGGGAGAGCAGGCGCCGGTAAGTGGGATTCAGGCGGAGTTGCGGCAAGTCGTCGTCATTCATGAAGACCTGCCACTCGCCGTCGACCTTGCGGAACTGCACGTCGGGCTCGACGAGGCGAGGCTCGATCTTGTTGTAGCGCAGGCCAGGCTTGGGATCGAGGCGCTTGATGACGTCGACGGCACGCTTGACGAGCTCGACGGGACGGTTCAGCGCGCGAGCGACTTCCTTGATCTGATTATTCTGAAGAAGCTTGAGATGCTCGGCGATGATCTGCTGCGCGAGCGTATTCTGCGGATCGATGACCTTGATCTGCAAGAGCAGACATTCGGGGAGGTCGCGGGCGGCGACTCCCGGCGGATCGAACTCCTGCACCATGGTGAGCGCCTCTTCGATGTCCTCCATCGAATCGTCCCCGGACTGCGCGATTTCATCGAGGGTGGCGGTGAGATACCCGTTTTCGTCGAGGTTGCCGATGATCGCTTCGGCGATCTTGCGCACGGTTTCGGTGCAAATCGCGACGCTCAACTGCCAGGACAGGTGGTCGGCCAGGCTCGAAGGCGAGGAAAGGAACTTATCGAAGGAAGGCTTTTCAATTTCCTCGCGTTCGGTGCCGGCCACGCGCTCAGCGCCGGTGTCGAGATACTGCGTGAAAAAGGAGCCAAAATCGAATTCGTCGAAGGGATTGGGCGCCTCGGTTTCAGGTACCTTTTCGGTTTCTTTCTTGAGGAAAGCCTCGTCGGTGTAGTTTTCGACGCTCGTGCCCTCTTCCTGCATTTCTTCGAGGACGGGATTGGCCATGATCTCCTGGTTGATCATCTCGCGCAGCTCGAGGCGATTGAGGGCGAGGACGCTCACCATCTGCACGAGGCCCGGCGTCAGAATCTGTTTTTGGGCGACGCGAAGATTGAGTTTGGGTGCGAGCCAATTCATAAATTCAGTTTAGGCGGAAGCCCTCTCCCAGATACAGGCGGCGAACATCGGAATCCGCGGCCACTTCGGGAGGCGTGCCGGAAGCGAGAATCTTGCCCTCCGTAATTATATAGGCACGGGTGGTAACGGCGAGAGTATCGCGAACGTTGTGGTCCGTAATCAGCACTCCGATGCCGGCACTGCTGAGGTCGGCGATAATTTTCTGGATGTCGATCACGGTGAGCGGGTCGATGCCGGCGAAAGGCTCATCGAGCAGGACGAAGGAAGGCTGGAGCACCAGCGAGCGCGCGATTTCCAGGCGGCGGCGTTCTCCGCCCGATAAGACGTACGCCCGGCTGTAGCGAACTCCTTCGAGTCCCATTTGCGACAGCAGCTCCTCGACGCGATCGCGCCTCTGTTCGACGGTGAGAGACAACGTCTCCAAGATTGCGAGCAGATTCTCTTCGACCGTCAGCTTCCGGAAAACGGAAGGCTCTTGTGGAAGGTAGCTGATGCCGCTTCTGGCCCGCAGGTACATGGGGAGGTCGGTGATATCCTCTGCGTCCAGCAAGACACGGCCATAGTCCGGACGGGTGAGGCCGACCAGGATGTAGAAAGTCGTGGTCTTTCCTGCGCCGTTCGGCCCGAGCAGCCCAACCACCTCGCCTTGTTGAATCTCCAGGGTGACATCATCGACAACCTTCCGGCCGCGATAGGACTTCCTGAGATCGGCCGCCTGAAGTTTCAACATGCCGCTTCATTTCTCAACTCGGTGCTTGGTCAGCGTGCGCGAACCTTCTTGCGAATCAATCAAAATCGTATCATTCGCAACAAAGAAGGTCAACGAACGGCCCGTGGCGGTGTTGCTAGAGCTATCGCTTACGGTGGGCTGACCGCCGGAGAGAACAAATTTTCCGTCGGCGGCGGTGTACTCACCCTGCTCGGCCATGCCTCGGCGGTCGCCCTGGCGGACG
Source organism: Vulcanimicrobiaceae bacterium (assembly GCA_035504455.1). Classification (GTDB taxonomy): domain Bacteria; phylum Acidobacteriota; class Terriglobia; order Acidiferrales; family UBA7541; genus Palsa-295. The sequence goes on along the minus strand of DATJRU010000226.1, from coordinate 7,366 downwards.
ACGACGCCTCCCTGGGCGAGGACGCGGTCGAGTTGACGGCCACCCGGGGCCGGAGAGATGGCGGCACCGGGCTGGGGTGGGGCGGCAGCGAGGTTGGCGGAATTGGCTGGACTGGCGGGCGTGGCAGGAGTGAGAAACACGTCGAGGGTGCGCGAGGCCAGTGCGCCTTGGTCGGAACTTGCGACGACCCCGCCTTCGAGATGGGCTTTGCCCTGGTCGGCCCAGTAGGTGAGGGAGGGCGCGACGACCTTCCAGAGCGTTGGGCCGGACGATGCGGCGGGGCTCGGCGCGGTGCGCCCGGAGACTTTGTGGGGCTCGGCGGCTTGGCCGAAGGGCGTCGCGAACGGCCCGGACGATTGCGGGAAGACCGCGACGACGTGGCCGGTGGCTTGGAGCTTCTTGTCGTCGCGCCAGAGTTCGATGCTGTCGGCGTCGAGCACGGATTCGCCCTGCCAGAGGCGGGCATGGCCGGCGTAGGTGACGTGGCCGGCGTTGATCGAGCCGGTGAGCGTATCCGCGGAAATGTGCGCGGCGCCGGCGCCGAAGCCGACGGCGTCGGCCTGGCCGGCTCGCGGGCCACTCGCCGGAAGGTACGTGGAAGCGACACCGCCGGAAAGGCGAAGGTCGCCGGACTTCTGGTTGATGGTGGCATTGGCGGCGGTGGTGCGGCTGATCGCGTCGGAGATGACGGGCGAGCCGTCGAGGGTGATTGTGTCGGTGGACTGGACGATGCGCGCGTGGGCGGCGGTGGCGCTGCGATCGGCTTGCATGAAGTGGACGTCGCCGGATTCGTCGAGGACGTCCCAGTCGCCGTTGGGGGCGAACGTGACTGCCATTTCAGCCGCGGAAATCAACTGCGGGGGAGCGGCGCCGTTCTGGCTGCGGACTTGTACGCCGGAATGGCCGAAGAGTTTTTCGAGGCGGCGGCCATCGGCGAGCTGCGCGACGAATTGCTTCGCGGCGAGAGTGGTGGTGGCGTCACCGCTGCGCGATTCGATTGTCGCGGGCGCGAGAGTTTCGGCGCTTTCGATGCGCTGCTGCTCGATGGCTGCGCCTTGCTTTCCGGGGGAACCGGCGACGGCGCCGAATTTGACGCGCAGGGCGGCTGTCTTGAGGACGCGCGAATCCGCGCCCTGATGCGATTCGGCAACGACGCTGCCGGTGGCCGTCATGTCCTGAATCAGGTTTTTGCCGGGCACCATGGCGATTTCGACGCGATCGGAGGAGAAGCGGTCGCTATCTTTGGGCGAGTCGCGAGTGCCGATTACATCGCCGTCGGCGACGACATGCTCGACCTGGCCGTCGGGACTGAGCGCGCCTTCGAAACGAGTGGCGGTGACGCCGATCTTGGCTCCGCCTTCGTCGGCGTGGAGTTGGGGATGGCCGTCGGCGAGAATGGTGCGCGCGCGGTCGTTCTGATCGAGGCCGATGGTGATTTTATCGGCGGCGAGCTCGCGAGTTCCCTCGCGCACGGTGGCCGGACCGAGGAGCACCACCTGGCGCGCGTTGCGATTGATCTCGAGGCTGCTGCCCGTGGCGCTAACCGGCATGTCGCCGACTTTGGGCGATGCGGCGAGATGGAATTCGACGTCGTGCTGGAGGCGGACGATCGAGTCGTCGGTGCTGTAGCTGACTCCCACACCGTGTCCCGTACCGCCCGAAAAGCTGAAATCGACCGGAGCCGACGTGGAGGCCTGGCCGCTATCGCGATTGAAGGAGAGGTCGCTGGTCTTCACCTGGAGGGTGTCGGAAGAGGCAGCGGAAGCCGGGGTATGCGCGCCGGGCCTGGCGCCGTCAACGTCAATCTCGACCGCGCCCTGGCAAAGGACGACGCCGGTATCGGGCTCGTAGCTGCATTCGCGAGTGTGGATGTTGTCGTTGCGGCGGCCGTCGCGGCCGTAGATGGTGATCCAGACGTCGCGGAGGAGCGCGCGATTCTGGTCTTTGTACTGGGTGAGGTGAGAAGCGCGGACGGTGAAGAGCGTGCGATTCTGGTCGACTTTCGAGAACGAGAATTGATCGGACTGCTGCGCGACGGTGAGAGGCACGGCCGCGGGCCCGAGGCGCAGGGCGCGGGCGCGTCCGATGGCGCGCTCGACGTAGACGCCGGCGACGGCAAGCGCGGCGACTCCGGCCGCAATTGCAGCCCAACGCGCATAACGCGCGGCCTCCCGGTTGCGCAACGAAAGCCTCCTAAGCTGTTAGAAGCTGAGTATAAGGAGTTGGTTTGCGGGGGACAACACGGGAGCGTTCTGGGCGGCGGCGAGGCGGTTTGAAGCGGGGCGGCGCTCAGGCGGGGAGGACGCCCATACCGGCGGCGGCTACGCTGTCGCGGGTGGAATTCTTGACGGCGTACATGGCTTCGTCGGCGAGGTGGAGCAGCTCAGCTTTGGTGCGCGAGTCCGTGGGATAGGAGGCGACGCCGACGCTTGCGGTGACGCTGATGTTGAGGCCGCTCTCCTGCAGCCAGACGGAATCGCGGATGAGCTTGTGCAGGCGGCGGGCGACGCCGAGCGCGTTTTCCTTCGACGTTTGCGGGAGCAACACGACGAACTCGTCGCCACCGTAGCGGAAGGCCAGGTCGATCAAGCGGCACTTTTCCTTGATGGCTTCGCCGATTTCGGAGAGCAGGTTCGAGCCGACCAGGTGGCCGTGCGTGTCGTTGACGGCTTTGAAATGATCGAGGTCGATGAAGATCAGCGAGAATTCGAAGGCGTAGCGGTGCGAGCGGTAGATTTCCGTGTCGAGCATGAAATTCAGATGGCGCGCGTTGTAAAGGCTGGTGCAATCGTCGGTGATGGTGAGCTCGTGAATGCGCTGCACGTGGCGCGCGTTCTCGATGGCGATCGCGGCGTAATCGGCGAGCGCCTCGAGAAGCACGAGATCGCGGTGGCTGAAGCCCTCGGGGCCGACGCAATTGATCAGCTCGATGACGCCGAGGCACTGGTCCTGAAATCGCACCGGAACGGCCACAATCGAACGCGTGGCCGTCTTCGTCTTTTCATCGACCTGGCCGAAGAAACGCGAGTCCTTGCTGGTGTCCGCGACGACCACGGCCTCGCCCGACTGGGCGACCCATCCGGCGAGCCCCTGGCCCACTTTGATGCGGACGTCCTTGAGGGCTTCGGCGCCTTTGCCGGTGGCGATCTGGAAGTAGAGCTCCTGCTTGTCGATATCCATCAGGAGCAGAGACCAGGTATCCGGCCGCAGCACTTCGTTGATCTTCTCCATGATGGTGCGGAGAACCTGGTCGAGCTGCAGGGACGAGGTGAGGGCCTTGCCGAGCTCGTGGAAGACGGTGACTTCGTGGTTGTCCTGCACGATCGGCTCGATCTCCGGATGGCGGCGCCGCTCCGCGCCCTCGAAAGGCTTCGCGTCGCTAGCCCGGCGGTTTCGCCCGCTGCTGCTATCGGTGGTCACGTCTTGGGATTCTCTCGACAATAGTTGCATTATAGTGAACGGCTTTCTCCGGCTGCAACGCACATTCCAGCGGGATTGCCGAAAGGCCAATGGCTCCCGGAGGCCTGTTTTTCGGGCGGCATTGACACACCAGACTACCCACGCCTATATTTTTTGCTGGTTTTTTCGGAATGCCCTCGACCCCTTTCGGCGAGCACCTCAAGCGGGAACGCGAAATGCGCGGCGTTTCCCTGGAAGAGGTGTCGGCGGCCACGCGCATCAACACGCGCTTTCTCGAAGCGATCGAAAACGAGAAATGGGAGGAGCTGCCGGGCGGGGCGTTCAACCGCGGATTCATCCGGGCGATCGCGCGCTTTCTGGGGCTCGATGAAGACGGGCTCGTGGCCGAGTACGCTCTGGAGACGAAGGGCGCGCTGGACGTGCGGCCTTCGCCCGAACATCCCGCCCAGATTCCGCGGAACTGGGAGCCGACGATTCTCGCTATCGTGGTGCTGATCGCCATCATCGCAGCCGGGTGGTTCGTCTATCACCGGTACGGCGCGAGGATCGCGGCGCGCTTCCACCGGCACACCAGTGAGATTCCGCACACGGCGCTGGGGATACTCTTTGCAGGCGAAGTGGCGAAGCAAGTTCCGAAAGGCGAGGGCGAGATCGTAGCAGGAGGCTCCCATTAGCGCAGAGCTACGCGAGCAGGTGCGAACCGGGCACGTCCGCCCGGAGCAGAAGATGGCCGTTTGCACGGGCGGCGTGCAACTCAGCGGGGAGGACCGCATCGAGATTCTCTCGATCTTGGCCGCCGATCCCGACACCAATATCGCCGAGCGGGCGCAGAACGCCCTGCTCAGCCAATCGACGGCGCACTTTATCGCCGCGGTCGCTCGTCCCGATGCCGACCCGCGGCTGTTTGCGTATTGCGCGGAGAACCTGGCGGAGAAGGCGGGCGTCGCCGACGCGCTCGCCAAGAACGCGGCCTGCCCGACGGCGACCGTCACCCGCGCGGCCTCGCGCCTGACAGCGGAAGGAATTCAAGCGCTGCTCGACAATATCGAGCGCTTCGTCTCCGATCCCCAGCTGGTGATCGCCGTTTCGGCGTCCAAGGCGGCGAATCCCGAGCAACGGATGCTGCTGGACGAACTCAACAAGAGCGCTGTCGCCATTACCGAGATCGACGACGTGGCGACCGAGATCGAGCCCGATCCCGTGAAGCGCGAAAGCCTGATGCAGAAAGTGGCGCACATGAACGTGGTGCAGCGGCTGACGCTCGCGCTGAAGGGCGGCCGCTCCGAGCGAATGCTGCTGATCCGCGATCCGAACAAGCTGATCCAACGTTGCGTGTTGCAGTCGCCGCGCTTGACCGACACAGAGGTGGAAGCATTCGCGCAGATGAGCAACCTGCCCGGCGAGACGCTGAGGGCGATTTCTTTCTCGCGTCTCTTCATGAAAAACTACGGGGTGGTGAAGAATCTGGTGAACAATCCGAAGACGCCGCTCGACGTTTCGCTCCATCTCTTTCCCCGCCTGAACGCCGCGGACCTCGTGAAGCTGACCGCGAACAAGAACGTGCCGGAAACTCTGCGATCCACGGCCCAGAAACTTCACCGCAAGCGCAAACAGGGAATCCCGGGGGATTAAGCATGCCCCCCGAACCAATTCCGAAAATACAGCGCAGCATTCACGCGTCCCCCAAAGAAGCGAAGGAACCTTCCGCGGTGGTCAGCCCTCGGGGCGTCGAACGGTTGCGCTCGGGGCACTTGTGGATTTACCGGAGCGACGTCCGTTCGGCGCAGGCCGAGCCGGGCGCGATCGTGCGGCTGGTCGACGAGCGCGGCAACTTCCAGGGACGCGCTTTCTACAGCGATAAGTCGCAGATCGCCATCCGCCTGCTGACGCGCGAGGACCGGCCCGTCGATCGCGCGTTTTTTACGGAGCGGCTCCGGCGGGCGGCGGCTTACCGGGATCTGGTGGTCGAAAGCTCGCAGGCTTGCCGGCTGGTCTACAGCGAGGCGGATCTGCTGCCCTCGCTGATCGTCGACCGCTACGGCGACTACCTTGTGGTGCAGACGCTGAGCCAAGGGACGGAGCGCGCCAAGAGCCTGCTGGTCGAAATCCTGATCGAGCTTTTTTCGCCGCGCGGGATTCTGGAGCGGAACGACCCGAAGGTGCGGCTGCTCGAGGGACTCGAGCAGCGCGTGAGCGTCCTGTACGGCGAGATCCCGGCGGAGATTCCGGCACAGGAAAACGGCATCACGTTCGTTCACGACCTGCTCAAGGGGCAGAAGACCGGGTCGTTTCTCGACCAGCGCGAGAACCATTGGGCGGCGCGGCGGTATGCTTCCGGGGCGGTGCTCGACTGCTTCAGCTACCAGGGGGGATTTGCCCTCACGGTGGCCGACAGGTGCGAGCACGTGCAAGGCATCGAGATGGCTCCCGTGGCGCTGGCGGCGGCCCGGCGCAACCAGGAGGCGAATGGAATCGGCAACGTCGACTTTCGCGAGGGGAACACGTTCGACGTACTCAAGGAATACGACGAAGCCGGCCGCCGGTTCCAAACGGTGATTCTCGATCCACCGGCGTTTGCGAAAAACCGGGACAGTATCGCCGCCGCCCAGCGAGGCTACAAAGAGATCAATCTCCGGGCGCTAAAGCTGCTGAAGCCGGGCGGGTTTCTCGTCACGTGCTCCTGCTCGTACCACATCACCGAGCCGCTCTTTCTGCAGATTCTGGCGGAGGCGGCGAATGACGCAAGGAAGGCAATCGTGGTGGCCGAGCGCCGGACGCAGGCTCAGGACCACCCGATTTTGCTGACCATGCCTGAAACCCACTACCTCAAGTGCCTGATTGTTAAGGTTTTAGAATAAACAAGGCCGCCTCTAGCTTCCGGGATTGGTGCGCCATAAAATACTTGACAATAGAACACGCATATTTTATTATCTCGTTGCGCTAAAACATAGCGCCAATTTCAGACGGAGGAAGTCAATGTCGATCACCCGATGGGATCCATTCCAGAACCTGGCAACCCTGCAGGACCAGGTCAACCGTCTCTTTGAGGCCCCGCTGGCTGGCCGCCGTGCCGAGAGCTCCAATTTGACGGCATGGGCGCCTGCTGTGGACATCTACGAGACGGAAAACGAGTTGGTCATCAAGGCCGATCTGCCGGACATCAACGAGAAGGACCTGGATGTCCGAGTCGAGAACAACATGCTCACCCTGCGCGGCGAGCGGAAGTTCGAGCAGAAGGTGAAGGAAGACAATTATCTGCGGATCGAGCGGACCTACGGTTCGTTCAGCCGGAGCTTCAGCCTGCCGACCACGGTGAACACGGAAGCCATTCACGCCGAGTACAAGAATGGCGTGTTGACGGTGCAACTGCCGAAGCGGGCGGAGTCCAAGCCCCGGCAGGTGAAGGTGACCGTAACGGCCGGCAGCAACTAAGCTGGCGTGAAGCAAGGACGTGGTTTGGGGGCCGCGCAAGTGACGGCCCCCTTTTTATCGCCCCGCGCATCTTTGGAGTGTGCCGGGGAAAGTGAGAAAATTTCGCCATGCTGCGATTTGACAAATTGACGGTAAAGGCTCAGGAAGCGCTGCAAGCGGCCCAGGAATTGGGCGCGCGCTCGGGCCAACAACAGATCGAGCCGCTGCACTTGCTGTGGGCTCTGGTGGCCCAGGGCGACGGCGTGGTGCCGCCGCTGTTGCAGAAGCTGGGCGTGTCGCCGACGGTGCTGGCGACGGAAGCAGAGAAGCAGATCGAGCGGCTGCCGAAGGTGAGCGACGTCTCGAACCAGTCGCTGAGCCGCGCGGCAAATGATGTGCTGGAGCGCGCGTTTGACGAAGCGCAGCGCTTGAAGGACGAGTACGTCTCGACCGAGCACATCCTGCTGGGCATCGCCTCGGCCGACCGCGACCCCGCGGGGCAGTTGCTGGCCAAGAGCGGCGCGAGCCACGACGC
>DATJRU010000225.1:0-18215 GCA_035504455.1 Vulcanimicrobiaceae bacterium | reverse complement strand
TCGCGCACGCGCGCGAAAGTGGTGAAGAACAAGGTGGCCGCGCCCTTCCGCGAGGCCGAGTTCGACATTATTTATGGCGAGGGCGTCTCGCGCGAAGGCGACCTGCTCGACCTTGGCGTGATGAAGAACATTCTCGAGAAGTCCGGCACGTGGATTTCCTACAAGGGTGAGCGGCTCGGGCAAGGCCGCGAAAATGCGCGGCTCTTCCTCAAGGAGCACACCGACATTCGCGACAAGATCGAGCACGATCTGCGCAAGTCGCTCGGGCTTGCGCCGCTCTCGGCCGAAGAAGCGAAGAAGGCGGCCAGCGCGAATGGGGACGGCGACAAGGCTCCGGCGAAGGCTGCGGTTGCGGCCGGCCAAGCGCGCGCCGCGGGCCGTTAGAAGCTCGCCGCTTTCGCGCTCTCGATCCGTCGCCTAGGGCGCGGATTCGAAGGCGCGGAAGCGGCGCTCGAGTTCCCATTGGGCGCGGGCCTTTTCGCTGCGAGCGAGAAAGCTCGCGCAGCTTGCGGACGGCTTATCGGCGCCGAGCGGGTCGTGCGAGCACGCGGCGACCGTCTCGCCGAAGGCGTCGGGAGCGCGCCACAAGCTCTCGCCCGGCAGGAAACTGTGCTCCATGCCGGTGCGAACCATCTGTTTCAAGTCCGCGTAATGCAAGCCGTAGGTTTCCACCGCCCGGACGTACTCGTGCGTGAGGTCGATGCGCGAGACGCCTTCGTCGTCGGTGGATAACGCAACGGGGACGCCATAGCGGCGGTAGATGGGCAGCGGGTGATCTTTCCCGGTGACGCCGAGGATCACGTCGTTGCTGGTGAGATTGATTTCGACCATCACGTGCTTCGCGGCCATTTCCCGCAGCAAGTCGTAGGGACGGTTCTCGTACATTACGTCAACGCCGTGACCGATGCGTTCGGCGTGCCCCACGTCGATAGCCTCGCGGATGTGGCAACACAGCCCCTCGTAGGGAACGATGCCCGGCGCAAGCTCGCCCGCATGCAGGCTGATGTGAACTTTCGGATAGATCGCGTGAAAGAAGCCGACCATGCGCATTTGCACCGCGTAGTCGCGCATCGAGATGTAGCCGTCTTCGGGCATGACGAAATTGATGCCGACGAAACGCGGATCGGCCGACGCGGCTTCAAAGCCCAGCAGAGTTTGCGCGAAGACCTGCTCTTTCGGGAAGCCGCGCAGCACCTGATAGATGTAGCGCACTTCGACGCGGCAGGCGGGCGCGGCGTCCGGCCGGCTGCAGCGCTCGATCTGGCGGTGGCCGTTCTCGGCGGAATCGATTTCGCTGCGGGCGACGGCGACGTCGTCGCGGAGCCCGTGCGCAAGCAGATCGTCGCGCAGCTTGGCGAAGTCGTCGTTCCAAGGGACGGCCTTCGAGAGCGCGGCCGTGCGATCGAAATTCGGCGTGTCCATCAGTTCGAGATACTGCTCGTTCTGCGCGGCGGCGCGCGCGGCGATTTCGTCGACCCATTCGCCGAGGTGGCTGGGGTTGAGCGAGTCGCCGCCGAACTTGTCGAAGGTGTCGAAGAAATGGTCGTGGCCGGTGACGCCGGTTGCGGGGACGAAGCTGCGCATCGAGAATGCGTCGACGAGCGCGTCGTAAAGGTGCTTATCGCTGAAGGCGCGAGCCACCGGCGCCTGGCCGTCGGCGCAGGAAGGCGCGAGCGAGGTATCGGAGGTGCGCGGCTTGGCGAAGGCGTGCGTTGCGATGTCGACGCACAGGCCGTCCGCGGCGCCATCTTTGATGAACGTTTCCGCGTAGACCGCGCCGGAAAGGTGGACGTGGAGGTCGGCGCCCTTGGGCATACGGTAGAGGAGCGCGCGCAGGTCGAGCGGATTGGCGCGCGCGGATTCGAGGGCGCGTTCGGCGCGCTGCTCGCCAGCGGTGAGGACGGGCAGGCCTTTCGCGGGCGCCGGCTTTGGCGTTTGGGCGGCCGCCTGCGCCGCCACGGAAACAGCGATCAGCAGCAGCGAAGCTCCGAGCGCCTGCGCCGAATAGCTCCTCGCGAAGCTGCGAATGATGCGGGCCAATTTCATGCGGGTTCTCCGGACCGGAGCTTCGTGCGCCGGCCGCAAGGCTCGATCGACGGGAATTCGCTAGGATAACCGAATTTTTTCGCCGGCCATCAAAGTTATTGACGCCGTTAGCCAGCCGCGCTACATACTTTGGCGGCAAAAATACCCTTCGGCGACGGATTGGATCCGAAGCCACGGAGCACGCATGTTCTTCGAGAAAAAAATGTTTTGCGTTGCGGCGGCGTTGGCGGCGGCACTGCTGTGTTCGGCTGCGGCGAGCGGCCAGGCGCAGCAACAGCAGCAGGGGCAGAGTCGACATACTCCGGCGCTCGCGGGCTTTCCGCTCGGTCCTTCCGGGCACGTCGACAGCTTCACGGCTTCGCCGGCGGTGATTCAGCCGGGGCAGTCGTCGTGGCTGAGCTGGGCGGCCGTGAATTCGGACGACACGTCGATGGACCAGTGCATCGGAATCGTGCCCACGCGCGGGCTGTACATGGTGACGCCCAAGGCGACGACCACGTACACCTTTTCGGTGGGCGGGCGCGGCGGAAACGACAAGCGGTCAATCACGGTGACCGTGGTCGGCACGAAACCGATATCGCCTGAAGAAGGCAACAAGGCCTGCCCCGCGCTGACCATTCCGCAAATGGATGGGCATCCCGACCTTTCGGGCGTCTACATCGGCGGATTCGGGATCATGGCCAGCGCCAATCCAGTGATGAAGCCGGGCGCCGAGAAATACAAGATCGTCGAGGACCCGAACGACCTCGGGCAGGGCGTGCTGTGCGTTCCGCCGGGCGTGCCCGCGGCGACGATGCAGCCGTACCCGCTGCAAATCATCCAGAAGCCGAAGCTGGTGGTAATCCTCTACGAAGCGTACGGCATCTTCCGGGTGATTCCGCTCGACGTGGAGCATCCGCCCGATCTCGATCCGACCTACATGGGCAATTCAGTGGGGCATTGGGAGGGAGACACGCTGGTTGTGGACGTCACCGGCTTCAACGACAAGACGGACATTGCCGGCTTTCACCACACGACGGCGTATCATGTTGAGGAACGGTACAAGCGCACGTCGTACGACACGGTGATGTATTCCGCCACGGTGACCGATCCGAACGTCTTTGCGCAGCCTTTCACGTACAGCGGGCCGCTTCATTTGCATCCCGAGTGGCAACTGCAGGAGTACGTTTGCGAGGAAAACAACCAGAACTATCAGGATCTGCTGGAAAAGAAGAAGTAGCGGGCAACGGGGCCAGAGAGGGAACGAGATGCCGTCGAACGCGGCAGGGAATGCAGGCGGATTGGAAGGAGTGGTGGCGGCGCGGACGCGCCTGAGCCACGTGGACGGGCAGAACGGCGTCCTGATCGTGGGCGGCTACGAGATCGAGGACCTGGCGGGCCACGTTGGGTTCGAAGGCGCGGCGCACCTGCTGTGGCGCGGCCATTTGCCGAATCGCGTGGAGCTGGCGAAGCTTTCCGAGGAAATGTCCACGCTGCGCGAATTGCCGCCGCTGACTCTGGAAGTGCTGCGGGCGGCAAAATCGGCGCCGCCGATTGACGCGCTACGCATGGCTTGCGCCACGCTGTCGCTCACGCTGGCGAATCCGGATGCGATCGCGCCGGACGCGGACCTTGCGGCGGCGATGCGGCTGACTGCGTCGTTCCCGACGGCCGTTGCAGCGCATGCGCGCATCGGCAAGGGGCTCGACCCGATTCCGCCGCGCAAGGATCTGCCGCTCGCCGCGAACTTCCTCTATATGATGCATGGCAAGGAGCCCGATCCCGCCGCGGCGCAGGCGCTCGATACATATTGGGTCACGGTGATGGATCACGGGATGAATGCGTCGACGTTCACGGCGCGGGTGATCGCGAGCACGCGCTCGGATTTGGTGAGCGCGGTGACGGGCGCTTTGGGAGCGCTGAAGGGGCCGCTGCACGGCGGCGCGCCGGGGCCGGTGCTGGATATGCTGCTCGACATTCGCACCGCCGATCGCGCTGAGTCGTGGCTGCGCGAGGAGCTGGCGCAGGGCCGCCGCATCATGGGATTCGGGCACCGCATATACAAGGTGCGCGATCCGCGCGCCGAAGTGCTCAGCCGCGTTGCCGAGAGGCTGGGCCAGGCGCAGCTTCAGAACCGGGAACTCTACGAGCTTGCGCGGCACGTCGAAGCGACCGCGCTGCGCGTGCTGGCGGAGGTGAAGCCGGGGCGCAATCTGCGGACGAACGTGGAGTTCTACACGGCGCTCGTGCTGCAGGCGCTGGGGCTCGAGCCGAAGCAGTTCGTGGCGATGTTCGCGTGCGGGCGGACGGCGGGATGGTGCGCGCACGTGATCGAGCAACACGCGGAAGACAAGCTGATTCGACCGCAGTCGGAATATATCGGGCCACGAGGCCTGGTCACAGTTTCTTAGCTGAATATTTTCGGGGGGAAGATAAATCGATGAGAACCAAGGCGGCCGTTTTCTTTGCGTGCATCCTGCTGCTCAGCGCAGCGCCGGTGTTCGCGCATCACTCGGTGTCCATGTACGACATGGCGCATCCGACCACGGTGACCGGCACCGTGACGAAGCTCGACTGGACCAATCCGCACGGCTACATCTACGTCGACGTGAAGAACGAGCAGGGGCAGGTCGAGCACTGGTCCATCGAGATCGACAGCCCGAACTTCCTCAAGCACAATGGCTGGACCAGTACTACGGTGAAGCCGGGCGACACGATCACGTGCACCGGGGGACGCGCGAAGAGCGGCGCGTTGACCATGCGCTGCACCACCGTGAAGCTTTCCACCGGCGAAGAACTCAGGTCCTAAAGCAGCATGACCCTCTATCATTTGTGCGAGCTGCTTGAGAAAACTTCGTTCGGGTCGGCCATTCGCAATTCGGACTGGCTTTTTCCGGCCATCGAATCCGTTCACGTCCTCGGGATCGTGATTCTCGTCGGCTCGACGGGCCTCTTCGACATGCGGCTGCTCGGCACGGGTTTCCTGAAGCGCGAGCGCGCGTCCGACGTGGCGAAGCAGGTGATGCCCTGGGTGTGGGGCAGCTTCAGCGTGATGTTCGTGACGGGCGTGCTGATGTTTTCGTCCGAGGCCACGCGCTGCTACCAAAGCTGGTTTTTCCGGCTCAAGCTGATTCTGCTGGTGCTGGCGGGGCTCAACGCGTTCATCTTCCAGTTCGGCGCGTATCGCGGAATCGCGAATTGGGATGAGGCTACGGCGAAAGCGCCGGGAGGCGCGCGTTTCGCGGCGTGGGCGTCCCTGGTGCTTTGGGTCTTCATCGTGTTTGCCGGCCGCGGAATCGCCTACTACTAGATTTTGGTTGGCGCGGGCGCCGCGCGGTGTATGATCCGCGCCGGGGGGATTTTACTCGATGCACTTTCTACTATGGCTGCAGCACTCGAGCTTCGTCACTTGGCTTAGCAATTCCGTGGTGATGGCCACGTTCATCGAAGTCCTGCATTACTTCAGCATGTTCCTGCTGGTCGGTTCGATCGTGCTGGTGGACCTGCGGCTCATCGGCATCGCCGCCAAGCGCCGCAACGCCACCGAACTCGCGCAGGATCTTTTCCCCGTGATGTGGACGGGCCTCGCGCTGAATTTTCTCTCCGGATTTATTCTCATGCTGGGCGACGTCGAGGCGTTCTATTACAACTGGGTGTTTCACATCAAGCTCGTGGTGATCCTGGTGGCGGTGGTTTTCGGGATTATCGTGCAGGCGAGCGTGCCCAAGTGGGACCGTCCGACGGGCATACCCATTTTCGCGAAGCTGCTGGCGCTCGTTTCACTGGCGCTGTGGATCGGGTCGATCCTCGCGTCGGTGGAAGTGCCGGCGCTGACGAGCGTGGGATAGGGGAGACGCCATGTACAACCTGCTCTATTCCTTCGCTCACTGGCTGGAGAACACCGGCTGGGCGCTGAACATTTCGGGTTCCACGTGGGCCTACCCCTACGTGCAGATGATTCATTTTACCGGGCTGTCGCTGTGGGTCGGGACGAACGTAGCCGTCGACCTGCACCTGCTGGGCGTCGGCTCGAAGCGCCTCACCTCCGCGGAGCTCAACAGCGCGCTCTTCGCCTGGAACTGGACCGGCCTGGCGATCGCGATCACCGGCGGATTCATGCTGTTCGCCACCGCGGCGACGTCGTTCATCGTGAATCCCGCTTTCAAGCTGAAGCTGGGCCTCCTCGTGCCGCTCGGGATCATCCTACATATCGTTGTCCAGCAGAAGACGCGCACGTGGGGCCAGTCGAAGCAAGCGCCCGGCGTGGCGAAGTTCTTCGGCGGGCTCGAGCTGCTCTGGTGGTTCGCCGTAGCGACGGCCGCGGCTTCGATCCCGTATTTCGAGCACGTATAGGGTGATCGTGTGAGGTATCGTCTTGCACTCGCCGCGATTTGCGCGGCGGCGATTTTGGCTCTCGGCGCGTGTTCCGGCAATCAGTCGAGCGCACCCGAGCAGCCTGCGCCCACGGCAACCGTCGATCCCACGACGGCCGGCAGCGTCACCGGCACAGTGACGCTCGACGGCACGCCTCCAACGCCGCGCCCCATCATCATGACGGCCGGGCCCGAGTGCGCGAAGCTGCATTCCTCGCCGCTGACGTATCCTGAGGTGGTCACCGGCGATCACGGCGGGCTCGCGAACGTGGTCGTCTACGTGAAATCGGGGCTCGGGAATTACCGCTACGATCTGCCATCCGCTCCGGCGGCGCTCGACCAGGTCGGCTGCATGTACCAGCCGCACGTGCTCGGCATGATGGCGCGGCAGAAGCTCGACATCAAGAACACCGATCCGATCGTCCACAACGTCCATCCGGTGCCGCACCACAATCGCGCCTGGAATGAGTCGCAGCCCGTGGGCGGCGCGGCCATCGAGACGGAATTCGACAATCCCGATTTCGCCATCCCGGTGCTCTGCAATTTGCACCCGTGGATGCGCGGCTACGTCTTCGTCTTTTCGCACCCGTATTTCGACGTCACGACCACCGCAGGGACTTTCGACCTCAAGAATCTGCCTCCCGGCACCTACACGATCGAGGCCTGGCAGGAAAAGTACGGCACGCAGGATCAGACCGTGACCATCGCCCCGAAGGAATCGAAAGCGATCAGCTTCCGCTTCAGCGCCGGCAAGTAACCCCCTCGCCCGGGCGCGGCCCACCCGGCTCCCGCCTTACGAAATCCTTATGCAAGGCTTACACCCCCTTTACTGCCCGGGCCCTAATGTGATCCCAGTCGCGCGGCAAGAGTAGGCACCCTTTGCTTCGCCCTCCCCCCGGCGAGCTTGCCGTCTGCCGCGCGACAAAGAGCATGATGAAAGCGCCCCAGCCCGGCGACAGGATCGGCCGCTACCGGATCGACGAACTCGTGACGGAAGGCGGCATGGCGTCCGTCTTCCGCGGCACGGACGAGCGCACCGGCAAGACCGTCGCGATCAAGATCCCGCACGCGCGGTACGAAATGGACGTCCTCTTCTACGACCGCTTCCATCGCGAGGCGGACATCGGCCGCAAGCTCGACCACCCCGGCGTGGTGAAGGTGCTGCCGGCCGAGGACGACGGGCGCGTCTGCATGATCATGGAATGGGTCGAGGGGCGGCCGCTGCGCAAAATCCTCGATGAGGAGAAGAAGCTTCCGGCCGAGCGCGCCGAGCGCATTGCGAGCCGCATTTGCGAAGCGCTCGCGTACATTCACGGCCACGGCGTCATTCATCGCGACCTGAAGCCGGACAACATCATGGTCGACGAGCAGGACGCCATCAAGCTGATCGACTTCGGCATCGCCGGCGCGGCCAATGCGCGGCGGCTCACGTTCGCGAAATTCACGAAGGCGATGGGCACGCCCGACTACGTCTCGCCCGAACAGGTGAAAGGAAAACGCGGCGACGCGCGCAGCGACATCTATTCTCTTGGCGTGATGCTCTACGAGATGCTGACGGGGCAGGTGCCCTTTCAAGGGCCGAATCCGCTCGCCGCGCTGAATCAGCGGCTGGTGAGCGCTCCACCGCCGCCGCGCGAAATCGATCCATCCATCACGCCGCAGGTGCAGGAAATCATTTTTCGCGCGATGGAGCGCGACCCGGCCAATCGCTATCAGACGGCGCGCGACTTCGCGCACGACCTCATGAATCCCGAGCAAGTCCCGATCATGGACCGCGACGACGCAAGCGACGTCGCGCCCGTTCACGCGAGCGGCAAAGCCCGCGCGTGGTATTACGTGGCGATGGCGCTCATTCCGATCGCCATCTTCGCCCTACTGCTGCTCGTGGCCCACTCGCAGTAAGCCTCGCTGCATCCCCTCCAGTGGAGGCGCCTGAGTTCCCCGTTCCTGAAGGAAAAAGATGACGTGCTGTTCGTAGCCGGCGGGATCGCGGCCCAGCGCCGAGGCATGCTGCGCGCCCGGAACGGCCCACAGTTCTTTTGGTCCTCGGGCGGCTCGGTAGACGCGCTCGGCATGGCGGCAGGGAATGACGCGGTCGCTCGTGCCGCAGATCAGCAACACCGCAAAGGGCCGCGCAGCCACGGCTTTCTCGGGCGACACATCGTCGGGGCTGAAGCCGCCCGCCTTCGCGAGAGCGGCCATGCCGGCGATCGCTGCGGCGCGGAAAAGCGTCTTGCCGAGCCATGGGCTCCAATGCAGCCCTGCGTAGTCGTAACTGACTTCCCGCAAGTCCGCGAATGGATCTTCCGCGATTACGCCTTCGATGCGCGGCTCGACCGCCGCCGACTGCAATGCGATGGCCGCGCCCATCGAGACGCCCAGTGCATACAGGTGCGTGACTTTTTCGCTCGCGTACAGTGCATTCGTGATGGCCACCGTGTCGTAGCGTTCTTTCCAGCCGTAGGTGGCCATCTCGCCGCCGCTCTGCCCGTGCGCGCGAGCATCCATCATCACGACGCTGTAGCCGTGGCGAAGTAGAATCTCGGCCGCGCCCACCACGCCCGTGCGATTGTCCGAGAGGCCGTGGAAGAGCAGCACCCAGTCGCCATTCGGCGACGGCGGGCGAACCTTCCAGTTGCGCAGTTCGACGCCATCCGCTGCGCGCACATCGAAGTCTTCTTTGGCGGCGCCGGTGCGCGCCAGCATCGCTTGCGTTTCCGCAGCACGCTCGCTTTTGAGCCGCATGGGATGGAGCGCGCCAGGACCGATGGCGTGCCCGAGCAATGCGGCCGCAGCCTCGCAGAAAATCAGAACGCCAGCGGCATAGGTGGCCTTGCGCATGCTTCTAGGTTAGTGATACGCAGCGAGGCTTTGCGAAGTTCCTGATGTGAGAGCGGCTAATGTTTTCCGTTGCGGCGTTTCGCCAGGTCTTCGAGGCTGGGGTGCGAGTAGGCTTCGACGAAAGTTTGCTCGCGGGGCTGCGATTTCTGCCTCATGGCTTGGACCAGCATGTCGATGGCGAGGTCCATGGTGAGCGACGTCATCACAGCGGCGCGCAGCACGCCCTGATCGACGAGCGGCTTGATCTGCGTCTGGAAGCCGACGCCTACGGCCGGCAGCGCGAGCCACTTCTTTCGTTCCGCCGGGGCGGCGGTTGTTTCGAACGCCTTGCGCGCGCCAAGAATGAAGTCGGCGTTCTGCGAGCAAATCAGCCGCACTCCGTCGGACTTGCCGGTCGAAAGACTGAGCCACGAACTCACCGCGTTGCACGCGGCATCGGCGGTCGAGCCTTGCACCTTGATGCTCTTCACTTCGATATTCTTCGGCTTGCCGTTTTCCAGCCCTTCGAATCTTAGGCAGGCGATCGAGCTCATCGCCGGGCCGCGCAGATAAAGGACCGACCCACCCTCGGGCAGCATCGCGCCGATCTGCCGCCCCTGGATGCGCCCCACGTCCACGTGATCCTGCGACACGAGAAACACGGGAACCTTCGCGTTCGCGCGCAGCGTCGCGAGATACTCCACCTGCGCGTTGCTCACCACCCACGCGATTCCCGCGGCAACAGCCGCTTCGGCCACGCGCGGCAGGCCCGTTGCGCTCACCGGCTCGAGCAAGATGGCATCCGGGCGGGACTCGGCCGGCGCCTGCACGAATTTCAGCAATTGCTGGCTTTGGAGGACGGGATCCATCGAGGCGCTAACTACTTGGAGCTCGACGCCCAGGCGCTCCGCCGCGTTTTTCGCGGCAAGCGTCTGCTCGCGCAGGTACATGTTGTCGCCAGGCAACGACATGATGCATTTCCATTTTTTCACGGCGAATCCCAAGTGCTGGATTGGAACCCAGCCCACATTCCCGTTTTGGGCTGTCTACCTTCGGGCATCCTACGCCCGCACTGCCATCAATACAATGAATTTACGGGTCGTGTTTCTAGGAGAGATTCGGTTGGCTGCCCTACAATCGGCGTGGAGGATCCATCCGATGACACGTTCGGTTACCACCAAGTATATCCGCACCGGCGCTCTGGCTGCCGGCAGCGGGACCACCGGAGCGGCGGCGATCGGCGCGCTGGCCGTCGGAGCGTTCGCGATTGGTGCGCTGGCGATCGGGTCGATGGTGATTCGCAAGCTGTTCGTGGGGAAGGCGCGGATCAAGTCGCTGGATATCGGAGAGTTGCGAGTCGGGCGGCTGCGCGTGGCCGAACTCGAAGTGAGCGATTCGCTTCGGCTGCCGTCCGGCGCTGACCTCGAGTGACGGCCCGCCGCTACGGCTTCGGACGCTCGCGCAGCATCACGATCGGCTTGGGGATGGAGCCGTTGGCCGCGCGGGGCACGCCGTCGATCAGTTCGGTGAGTTCGCCCTCTTTGTCGCCCCTCGGGACGAACTTCCATTCGGTCGCGGGATTGTACTGATCCTTTTGTATCGCGAAAAAATAGAGCACGCCGGAGCGGATGTGGATATTGAGGATCGGGCCGTCGCCGGCGTCGGTGTGCGTGTCGTCGTCGAGGTTGCCGTCTTTGTCGCGGCCGATATCGAAATTATTCAGCGTGCCGGAAAGATCGCCCCTTTCGTCCTTCAGCGTGAGGATCGCGAACACTTTGCCGTTGAAGCTGCCCTTCCACGTGCCAACAAACGGCTTTATATCGGGCTTCGCATCTTTCGCTTGATCGGCAGCGGCGCCTTGTCGTGCGTGCGCGAGCGGCGCGCAGGCGACGACGCCGAGCAACGCGAGAAGCCACGCGCCTCGATTCGCGAATCTCATGCCGCCCCCATGGCTGCAACCTGCGCTACGAGCCGGTCGAAGAATAGTGCCGCGTGCCGAAGTTCCAAAGCGAAATCGCCAGCGCCAGAAACGCCGCGGCCACTACCGGCACAAACGGCGCGTATTCCGGCGCTACCGCGCGCCCCAGCAACCGCACGCTAGGATAGAACGACGCCAGCCCGAAGGGAACGATCCAGCACAGAACGAACTGCACCGCCCCGCTGTAGATCGACAGCGGGTAGCGGCCGAAGGCGATCACGTTCCACACGGGCGGATGGATGCCGACGCGATCCTCGAACCAAAACGACGCCGTGGTGAGGATCAGGAAAATCGAGAGATAGATGATGCTCGCGCAAATCCCGAAAAATATCAGTAGCGCGAGCTTTTCGATCGTCCAGGCGACGTGCAACTGCCGCGCGCCCCACCACATGCAGAAAAGGCCGGTGGCGATGCCCTGCACGGCCTCGATGCGAAACGTCTCAAACAAAATCTGGAACAGCGACGAAATCGGGCGCAGCAGGATGCGGTCGAATTTGCCCTCGATGATGTAGTCGTTTCCGAAATTGTAGAGATTGCCCGCGAGGATGTTGAAGACGCCGTAGGGAATCAGCGAGAAGCCGTAGAGGAAGATTTCCTCGGGCAGCGTCCAGCCGGCGAGCTGCGGCGCTTTGCGGAAAAGAACGATCACGAAGGCCAGCCCAAAGATCGTTGCGGCGAAACTGGTGATTAAGCTGACGATGAAGTCGCCGCGGTAGCCAAGCTGCACCTTGGCGTACTGCGTGAAATAGTCGAAGAGCAGGCCGCTATAGCGCGCGATATTGCGCGCGGCGTTTCGCGCGAACGGCGCCGAGCCTTCGTTGTCGCTCGCGGAATTGCGTGTATCCGCCGTCAAAAGAGTGATCCTTCGCCCACGTTATTCGCCTAGGGGGACGATCCTCGCCGGATCGTCATCCGCCATGAATCGTCATCGAGCCCAGGCAGCGCTTCCACCAGAGATGCGCGAACGCAAGCAGCCCCACCACCCACAGCCACTGAACTCCGAGCGCCCGCAACGCCTGCGAATGGTCGAGATTGCCGAGATAGATCTGCAGCGGCGTGTAGGCAATGTGTTCGAAAGGAAGCCACGCCATCACTTTGCGAATGCTCTCCGGAAAAAACGACATCGGCAGCAGCAGCCCGGAAAGCAGCTCGATCAGCCACTGCTTTGCGCGCACCAGCGCCAGGATCGACTTCAGCGGGATCGCGCACGTCCCGATCAGGAATCCCAGCGCGGCCATCAGGAAAAAACTTCCGAGCACCGACGCCAGGAAAATGTAAAAGTGCCCGCGCGAGGCCGGCGCCTTCATCGGAAAGATGAATGACACGACGAGCGCGGTCGGCAGCGTCAGCAGAATCAGGCGAAACGCCGATTCGCCCATGGAGCGCGAAATCCACATCCACTGGATCGAGACCGGCTTGATCAGGTCCATGGCGATGCGCCCATCGATCACTTCGTAGGCCATCTCCTGGTCGATCGTGTTGGTGTAAAACGAGCGGATGATCCAGCCCACGCTGACGTACGTCAGCATCTGCGCCATGTTGTAGCCGGCGATCGACTGGCCGGGATGGTAGACCGCGCTCCAGATGAAGTAGTAGATCGTGACGTTCAGCGAATACGTGATGATGCCGGTGAAATAGCGCAGGCGAAAGGCAAGGATGTTGACGAAGCCGACGCGCATGAATTCGGCGTAGGGTGCGAATGCTTCGAGCAACGCGTTCATCGGCGCGGCCCCACGGTCACACGCTCACTTCGAGCGAGGCTTCGCCGGCGTAGATGCGCTTCACGATTTCCTCGATGGGTTCGTCTTCGATCAGCAGGTCGCGCACCTCGACCGTATCGAGAATCTGGCGGATCAGCTCGGCGGCGCTCACGCGTCCGCGATCGAAGCGCACGCGGTAGGTCACTTCATCGACCGGCTCGAGCTCCAGGCCGTCGCGGCAACAAGCGATCAACCGCGCCGCCTGCGTGCGGTCCTTAAGGACGAATTTCACCTGCTTGGTTCGGAGCAGGCGCTGCTTCAGGTCTTCGAGCGGGCCGTCGTAAAGAACGCGGCCATGGTCGATGATCATGATACGGCGGCACAGCTCCTCGATGTCGTCGAGGTCGTGCGTGGTCAGCAGCACGGTCGTGCGGAATTCGCGGTTGATCGAGCGCAGGAATTGGCGGATGTGATGCTTGGCGACGACGTCGAGGCCGATCGTCGGCTCGTCGAGAAAGAGCAGCGGCGGATTGTGGAGCAGCGCCGCGGCAAGATCGCAGCGCATGCGCTCGCCGAGCGAGAGTTTGCGCACCGGAGTGTACAGGTATTCGCGGATGCCCAGGATTTCGTTGAAGTGCTCCATGCGCGCGTCGAAATCGCGCTGCGGCACGTCGTAGATTCGGCGCAGCAGCTTGAACGATTCCACCACGGCGATATCCCACCAGAGTTGCGTGCGCTGGCCGAAGACGGCGCCGATCGTCTTCACGTATTGCGCGCGCTGCCGGTAGGGCACGAAGCCGTTCACGCGAATCTCGCCGCTTGTGGGAACGAGAATCCCGGTGAGCATCTTGATGCTCGTCGATTTTCCGGCGCCGTTGGGTCCGATGTAGCCGACCATTTCGCCGCGGCCGATCTCGAAGCTGACGCGGTCGACGGCAGCGACGGTGCGGTATTCGCGCACGAAGAGATTCTGGATCGAGCCGAAGAGCCCCTCGCGGCGCTTGAAACTGCGGAAATGCTTCGAAAGATCGCGAACGTAAATCGGTGTGTCCGGGGTCATGAAAAGAAGATTCTAGCATTGGCGGGCGGCGCGCGCCGTTTAGGATGCGGCTACGCGGTGTGGCCCCGGGCGACCAATTCATGAACGCGTGCCACAATTTCACCGATGGTGACCGGCCGGTAGAAAACGGCTTCGACGGGAGGCAGCGCGACGGTTTCGGTGCGCGAAGCAATCAGGATCGTGGGCACGCGCTCGACGAGCTTCCGGATCGCCGCGTCGCCGGCGAGTTCGGGGATCGCCTCGAGCACCACGACGGCCGGCAATTGACCGCTCGCGACGGCCCGGCCCGCGTCGGCCGGCGCATCCATGCCGAGCGCGTCCACGCCCCGCTCGCGCAGTTCCGCCCGGACGCCCGTGCGAAGCGCCCAATCGCGCGCGATCACGAAGACAATCGGCATCTCGACCTCCGAGTCTAGCATCCAGAGAAATGGGGTCCTCGGAATCGGCCGGCGGGTTTGCGTAGGAACGCCGGAAACGGTCTGTTACAATTTTCGTTATTTTGTGCGAGCTGCGCGGAAGCGCGGCACTATGGCGGAAACGAACACACGGAAAAGAGTGATTTTGGCCGTCGGGTGCGCGGTCGTCCTGGTGATCGCGTATTTTGCCCTGCGCAAAAGGCCGCCGGCCGTGCCTGTAGTGGAAGTCACGCGCCAGGATTTGAACGCGAGCATCACGAGCAACGGCAAGGTCGAGCCGATCGCGCCGTACGTGGCGCACGCCGAGTTTCAGACGTTCGTGGCCAAGGTAAACGCGACCGAAGGGCAAGCCGTGCGCCGCGGCGAAATGATCCTGGCCCTGGATGCCGCGGACGTTCGCGCGCAGCTCTCGCAAGCCCGCGCCGACCTGCTCTCCGCGCGGAACGACCTGCGAAACGCGCGCGCCGGCGGGCCTCCCGACGAGGTGGCGCAGCTGCACGGCGATCTCGCAGCCGCGCGCGTGCAAGTGGCCAATTTCGAGCGCGACGAAAAAGAGCTTGAGGCGCTGGTGGCCAAGCAGGTGGCGACGCGAGACGAACTCGCCCAGACGCAGGCCAGCCTGGCGAAGGCGCGCGCGAATCTGCAGGCGCTCGAAGCCAAGAAAAAAGACTTGGAGCAGCGCTCGGAATCGATCGTCGAAAGCGCCAGCCTGCGGCTGAGCCAGGCGCAGGATCAGGTGCAGTCGCTCGAAGAGAAGGTGCGCTCGGCGACGGTGATCGCGCCATTCGACGGCACGCTGTACTCGCTGCCGGTGAAGGCGGGCGACTTCGTGAAGCCGGGCGATACGCTGGCAGAAATGGCGGACCTGCGGAAAGTGCGCGTGCGCGCGTTCGTTGACGAGCCCGATCTTGGCGGCCTCGAGCCGAATCAGGACGTCGACATCACCTGGGACGCGAAGCCCGGCAAGGTCTGGACCGGGCGCACGGAACAGATTCCGAAGCAGGTCGTCTCGCGGGGAATGCGCAGCGTGGGCGAGGTGCTCTGCTCGGTCGATAATGCCAGGCTCGAGCTGCTGCCCAACGTCAATGTCGAAGTCAGGATCCTCGTGAACGAGCGCCGCGGCGTGGTCGTCGTGCCGCGCGAAGCCGTCGGCGAAGACGGCGGGCAGCACTACGTTTTTCTCGTCGAAGGCAACACTGTGCAGCGGAGAGTCATCACGGTAGGAATTGCCAGCGCTTCGAACTACGAAGTGCTGTCGGGCTTGACTGCGGGCGATCGCGTGGCGCTGCCGCGAGACCGGAAACTTCGCAACGGGATGGAGATTCGTCCGACGGAGGCTGAGTGAAAACGCGACGGCGTTGTCTGATGGCGGTGATTTCGAGCGTTTGCCTGATAGTTTCCTACTGCGCGGCTTCGAGCGCCGCGGCTTCACCGCAGGATGCGTCGGTGATTGTTTCTGAAGCGCAGCATCAATTCGAAGCGGGGAACTACTCGGGCGCCATTTCGACGCTCCAGCCTTTGGCGTCCTCGAATTCGACCAACCCCGACGCGTATTACTGGCTCGGCCGCGGCTACTACGAGCTGCGCGACTACGATAACTCGATCGCCAATCTCGAGAAAGCCGTCGCGATGAGTCCCAAGAATTCCGTCTATCACGATTGGCTCGGCCGCGCCGACGGCGGCAAAGCCGATGTCGACCGCAGTTTCTCTTTCGCGCGAAAAGTGAAAAAGGAATTCCAGATCGCGGTCAGCCTCGACGGATCGAATCTCCAGGCGAGGCGCGATCTCGAAGAGTTTACGCTCGACGCCCCGTGGATCGTGGGCGGCAACAAGGACGAAGCCCTCGAGCAGGCCGACGCAATCGCCGCCGCCGACCCGGTCGCCGGCCACCTGGCGCATGCTCTCTACGACCGCGAGGCTTCCAAGAACAATCAGCAGGCCGAGAGCGAGTACCAGCAGATTCTCCTGGCCAAGCCGAAAAAGCTCGAACCCTTCTTCGAGGTCGCTGACTTTTACATCGCCCAGAATCAGCCGGCCGGGATCGATAACGCGATTCAGGCGGCCGCAGCGGTCACCCCCACCGACCCGCGCATCCCTTTTTATCGTGGTGTCGAAGGAATCCTCGCGAATCACGATTTGCCGGACGCCGAGCGCGACCTGAAATCCTATCTCGCGAGCACGCCGGACCGCAGCGATTGGCCGGGCCACGCCAGCGCGCGCGTCTGGCTCGGCCGGCTCTACGAACTCCAGGGCAAAACCGCCGATGCCGCCGAGCAGTACCGGGCGGCGCTGCAGATCAACCCGCGGCAGAAGGAAGCGCGCAGCCGGCTCGATAAGCTCAAGACCGCGCAATAGGATCGCGCCGCGCGGTCGGACAATCGCATCGCCGCGCCGGCGCATCGAACTCTTCATGGCCAGCATCCGCAACACGACGGCTCTGTGGGGCGAAATCTTTCAGCTCGCCCTTCAGGCCCTGCGCGCCAACAAAATGCGCTCGACTCTGACGATGCTGGGCGTCGTGATCGGCACCGCTTCCGTGGTCTTCGTGGTGACGATCGCTCTCACCGGCCAGCGCTACATCCTCGCGCAGATTGAAAACGTGGGCGCGAATCTCGTCTACGCCCGCGTCCTGCAATCGGGCGACACCACCCCGCCTCTCGCGGACAACCTCACCGAGGCGGACCGCGAGGCCGTGCAGACGGGGCTGCCGGGGATTGTCGTCGGCACGGCCGGCTCCAATTGGCTGTCGGCGACGATGGATGTGAACGGGCAGGAGCGCCTGATCAATCTCGTCGGCGTGACCGACGGCTTCCGCCAAATCCGCAATCTCCAGGTTTCGGCCGGCCGCTACTTCGATCCCGACGATCTGGAAACCGGAAGCAAAGTCTGCCTGTTGACGCAGGCGCTCGCGCAGCGCATCGCGCCGGTCGGCGATCCAGTTGGCCAGGACATTCAGGTGGGCGAGCTTCACTTCACCGTGATCGGGGTGCTTCGGGAGAGCACGGACGTGCTCGGCGAGTCCGAAATCAGCCGCGAATCCGTGGTGATTCCGTTTTCGCTCATGCGTTCCTACACCGGCGGCAGCTACTTCCGCACGCTCTACGCGCGCGCGGATAATCCCGACGATGTTCCGGCCGTCACGCGCGACGTAGCCGAAATCCTGCAGAGCCGCCACCGTCCAGGCGCGCGTTATCGGGTGCAGAATCTCAGCAGCATTCTCGAAACGGCGCGCAACGTCGGGATGGGCCTCACGGTGGTGCTCGTGCTCGTGGCGCTGATCGCGCTAGCCATCAGCGGCATCGGGATCATGAACATCATGCTCGTCACGGTTACCGAGCGCACGCGCGAAATCGGCATTCGCAAGGCTATCGGAGCCACGCGCGACGCCATCCGTTATCAATTCCTGATGGAGGCGGTGGTGATCAGCGGCCTGGGCGCGCTCGCGGGAATCCTGATCGCCGTTTCGATTCCACCGTTGCTCAACTTTCTGATCAATTTCATCCCGGACGCCGGCGGTGTTAGCGTTCAGGTATCCTGGGTATCGGTGGCGCTGGCGTTCATCGTATCCTGCTCCACGGGCCTGCTCTTCGGCTATCTGCCGGCCAATCGCGCGGCGGGACTCGAGCCGGCGAGGTCGCTTCACTATGAATAGAAGCCATCCGGCAAACGGTTCTCTAGGGGGTCGGAGCTTCAGTTCCGACATCCGGACGCAAAAGAACGCAGGGCTTTAGCCCCTGAAGACACTCTTAGGTTTTGGCGCATAATCATAATGATGAGAGAGCCGAGAGCTTCCAGTCGTGCTGAATCGCGTAGGCGAATGAAACCAAGTCGGATTGCCGGCCG
>DATJRU010000224.1:0-14471 GCA_035504455.1 Vulcanimicrobiaceae bacterium | reverse complement strand
GGTGAAGCAGCGCAGCGGTTGGCGCTTCGCGCCGTCGTTCTTATGTCGGAGCTGAAGCTCCGACCCCCTAAGGCCGTAAAGCCCGCGGCTGAAGCCGGGCTAATCAGGGCGTGCTCTTTCGCGAGGCTGAAGCCTCACGCTTCCGCCTGAAAACCGTCGCGCTTCGCGCATCCACCAGGAGCCGCGCGCTCACGTTCTCAGACAGGCTGCCGGAGGTCCGACCCCCTAAGGCCGAACCCCGCGGCTGAAGCCGGTCCTCTGCGGGAACCTTTTCGCAGGGCTGAAAGCCCTGCGCTTCCACCGGAAGACCGTCGCGCTTCGCGCGTCCACAAGGAGTGCGCGCCGGCCGGCGGAAGCCTAATGTTTCAGTGGGACTTCGTGCCATTGGTTGGCGGGGTGGTGGCCTGGGACGCGGAGCTTTAGGTAATTTGCGGTGAGGGCTTCGGTCCAGTTTTCGCCGGTGCGCGCGAGGGTGAGGGCGCGGTGCGTGCGTCCCGATTGGGCGGCGCGGAAGGCAGCGGCCTTTTGTTCGCCGAGGGCGCGCAGGGCGCGGGCGCGTTCGCGGATCATGTGCGGCGGGACGCGGCCGGCCAGCTGCTGCGCGGCGGTGCCGGGGCGCTCGGAGAACGAGAAGACGTGGAGGTAGGTGAACGGCAGCGCGGCGATGAACTGCGCGGTAGCGTCGAATTCGGCGTCGGTTTCGCCTGGAAAGCCGACGATTACGTCTGCGCCAATGGCGGCCTCGGGCGCGAGGCGGCGAATCATGCGCACGCGCTCGGCGTAATGCGCGGCGCGGTACCAGCGGTGCATGGCGCGCAGGATGCGGTCGCAGCCGGATTGCAGCGGAACGTGAAAATGCGGGGCGAGGCGCGGCGAGGACGCGACCAGGGCGACGAAGTCTTCGGTAACGTCCTGCGGCTCGATCGAGCTGAAGCGAAGCTGCTCGATGGCGGTTTCGTCGAGGATGCGGCGGACCGTATCGGCGAGCGCGGCGCGGGGCGTGAGATCGCGTCCGTAGCTGCCGAGATTGATGCCGCTGAGGACGACTTCGCGCGCGCCGGCGCTTGCCAGGGAGCGCACTTCGTCGATGACGGCTTGCGGCGAGAGGCTGCGGCTGCGGCCGCGTACGAACGGGATCACGCAGTAGGAACAGCGATTGTTGCAGCCGTCCTGTATTTTGAGGATGGGGCGGGTGCGATCGGCGGCGGCGGATTCGGCAGCGGCCGAGAGCGGAATGTTCACGCCGGTCTGGGCGAAGATGTCGCCGGTAAGGATTTTCGCGGGGCCGCGCGAGAGGGACATTGCGCCGCTATCGAGATGCTGGAGCGGGACGAAATCGGCCGGTTCGATCGCGGCCCAAGGCTGGTGCAGTTCGCGAAGCAGCGCTGGAATTTGCGATTGGTGCGAGTTGCCGACGACGAGAGCCACGCCGTCGAGCGCGGCGAGCTCCTCGGGTGCACGCTGCGCGTAGCAACCCGTCACGACGATGCGCGCTTGCGGATTGGCGCGATGGATTTTGCGCACGGCTTCGCGCGCCTGCGAATCCGCCGCGGCAGTGACGGTGCAGGTGTTGAGCACGACTACTTCGGCTTGCGCGTGATCCTCGGCGAGCGCCAGGCCGCTGGCGAGCAATTCGCGGCGCAACGCAGAGGCGTCGGCGTCGGTGGCGCGGCAACCGAAATTCTCGATGGAAAAACCGGGCACGGAGAAAGTATAGCAGCCAGTGGGCGACTACTGATCGGCGCGGCGCTGGTAGCAGAGGAGGATTAGGTCGGCGCGGCGGCGGACGCCGAACTTGGCGAGCAAGTTCGAGACGTGGAATTTCACGGTGCGCTCGGAAATGTGGAGGCGGTCAGCGACTTCCTTATTCGCCAGATTTTCGAGCAGGCCGCTGAGGACTTCCTGCTCGCGGCGGCTGAGTTCGCTGGGCGAGTCGGCGCGGAGGCGGCGTCCCTGGGTGCTGCTGAGGATCGAATCGACGAAGCGCGAGAGGACCGGGCGGGGCACCCAAATGCCGCCGGCGGCCACTTGCGGCAGCGCACGCGCAAGTTGCTGGCGCGCTTCGGCATAGCTGAGGATGCCTTTCACGCCCTGGCGCAGCAGCGCGTGGCTTTCCGTTTCCTTCATGTCGTCGCCGACGACGAGCAGGCGCGCGGCGGAGTGCTTGTCCAAAATATTGCCGAGAAGGGCGCCGGTAGCCTGGCGGGCGGCGTGGGCGTCGACGACGTACACGGTCGCTTTCGGCAGCTCCAGGTTGCGCAGGTCGGGAGCGAGCATCGAATCGAGCTGTTTCGTGGTGATCTGAAAGCCGGAATCCTCAAGCAAGCGCTGGAACTCGTCGAGCACCATGGGGTGCGGCGACAGCAGGCAGACCTTGAGGTTCGACTTGCCGTTGCTCTTGGACATGAACCTTACCTGAATCGAGGCTAACGGAATTGCTATGCCGGAGCAAGGCGGACGCAAGCGCGGATTTCATACCAGACACGGGGGTGTGAAAGGGAAGCGAAGGCCACGGGGAGCAGCCGTGAAAGGGCCCCAAACGGGTGGCCTGACGGTCTGCCCCGTTTCATTTGGCGCCGCTCGAACAGCAGATCCCTCGCTGCGTCCCGCGCCCGCGCAAACCGCGGGAACGGCAAAATCGCGCGGGACTTCGCTCGGGATGACAGCGTGTGCGTTTTCCGCAGCCAACTTGTGACGGTGTCTAGTCCGATTCGAGCCGGTGGCGCGGCCGCTTGGCTGGGAGCCCGGCCTGGCGGACCTTGTACAACAAGGCGCGATAGCTGATTTTCAGCACCTCGGCGGCCTTGCGGCGATTCCATTGATTGGCTTGCAGGACTTTGAGGATGACGTCGCGCTCCATGCGGCGCGTCACTTCCTGGGCGATGCGCTTGAGCGGGATATTGCCGTCGGGTGTCGGCTCGTAATTGAAGTGGACGGGCGCGGACTCGACGCGATCGCTGTAGAAGGATTCTTCCGAGCCGAGGACGACGTAGCGCGCGATGCAATTTTCGAGCTCGCGGACGTTGCCGGGCCACTCGCGCTGCTGCAGCAGGTGAATCGTTTCCTTGGAGAGAGCGGCGGCGTCGCGCTGGAAGCGGCGATTGTAGACGCCGCGCAGATATTCGGCGAGGTACGGGATGTCCTGGCGGCGCTCGCGCAGGGGCGGCAGCGTAATGCTGATCACATTGATGCGGTAGAAAAGATCGGAGCGGAACGCGCCGGTTTCGATTTCTTTTTGCAGCCGGCGGTTGGTGGCGCAGATGACGCGCGCGTCCATGCGCTTTTCGTCGTGCCCGCCGATGCGCGTGAAGTGGCCGTCCTGGAGGACGTGCAGGAGCTTGGCCTGCAGGCCGGCGTCGATCTCGGCGATTTCGTCCATGAAGAGCGAGCCGCCCAGGGCCGTTTCGATGCGGCCGGGCTTATCGGCGTGCGCGCCCGTGAAGGCGCCCTTCTGAAAGCCGAAGAGCTCGCTTTCGATGAGCGTGCCGGGAATCGCCGGACAATTCACTTTGACGAAAGGCCCGCCGCGCCAGGGCGACTGATTGTGGATGAAGCGCGCGAGAATTTCCTTGCCGGTGCCGCTCTCGCCAAGGATAAGTATCGGTACGTTCAGTCCCGCCGCCCGCTCCACCTTCTGCCGGACGGACTGCATCGCTTGCGACGGACCGAAGTAAATATCGTCGGGAGGCAGCTCAATGTGACGCGCGACGGCGTCCATTCGAATCGGTGCGACAGATGCCATTTGTGAGGAATTGCTTTGCACACCGAACGCCAAAAGGGCGAATCCTCGCGGCTTTGGTATTCGGGTCCTCCAATTCACGGAATTGCGGGAGTAATCGCCGATTTCCCTACAACCTGTTCCAAATCTGCTGTCTCGAATGAGGACGACGGTCTATTTCATTTCCCCGTGACGCTGAAAATCCTTAGCACTAACGGGAAGGACCTTTCCAACTATAGTTCTAGTACGTTTTGCCCTTGCGCGGCGATGGCGCCACGTGAATGAGAATGAGGGCGCGAGCGGCTGGGGCAAGAATGAGTGCGGTGGCGAACGAATCGTTGAACGAAAAGGGGCGATGAAATGAGGGTGCGGTGGGCGGCGCCGTGGTGCCGCCCGGAAAGTTCAGCTCAGCTGCGAGGGGTTTCGCCGCGAATAATGTCGTAGCGTTCGATGACGGCGGCGATGCCGATCGGTTCCTGATCGTCCGTCGTAGAGCGCCTGTCAACGCGCACCACGCGGCCATGCGCGCGAACGAAAACTTCCGTGCCGCGCGTGATTTCAGCCGGCAGGGTGAGCGTGAAATCGAGCTCGGTGCCGGGCGTCAAATCTTTTTCGACAGTGAAGTAGACGCCGCGTGTGGAAATGTCCCGTGTCTGGCCGCTGTGGGATCTCGGCTCCCGATTAATTGGCAGGCGTACGTTCACCGGCAGCGAGAGATCGTACCGGCGTGCCATTCTACGCTCCGTCATCCGTGCGGCTCCTTCAAGGCTGGAATTGAGGTACACGGCTCCCCCGAGTAGGAGGAGCAATCGTCATACCAAATCTTTACCGATTGAATAGTGCGGGCCGTTGGGGCGCCCTTGCTGACCGTTCGAGGGAACTCGAACGGCAACCCCTTTAGCGGCAACGAGCATCTTCGAGCGACCAGTAATAGCCAGAGCCCAAATCGCACGAAAAGACGCCAGCGCGCGGCCTGTATCGGAGCGGAATACTAGAACAAGGCAAGGTCAAAAGTGTAGTGCTATTTCGCTGCGTGTGCTCAAGATATGCAACTATTTGCCGCAGCAAACCCGGAGCCACACGTACCAGGACTGTCAACTAAACGAAGAAGTCAATGCCGCGCGGGATCAGGAACCGCGAACGACCGCGGGCGCATCATCCTTCGCCGCGTCTTTATCCTTGGCTTCTTCCTTGGCGGCGGCAGCGGCCTTGGCTGCTTCTCGAGCGGCGGCGGCGCGCGATCCGCGTCCTGAATCCAGATTGAACGCGCGCATTTTGTAGAGCAGCGCCTTGTAACTGATGCCGAGCATGCGAGCGGCATCTTTGCGGCACCAATTGGTTTTTTCGAGGGCGTCGGCGATCGCTTCCATTTCGGCTTCGTCTTTGAGGCCGCGGACGAGCGCCTTGAGTCCCTGCTCTTTGGGCGGCGCGGCTTCCTCGCGAGGAACGACGCGCTGCTGCTGGCCGGTCATTTCGAGGAGCTCGCGGAAGCTGCCTTCGTCGTCTTCGAGGATCACGTAGCGCTTGACGAAGTTTTCGAGCTCGCGCAGGTTGCCGGGCCAGGGATATCGCAAGGCCGCTTCGAGCAGGTGCTTCGAAGGTTCCGGCGCTGCCTTCTGGTATTTCTCGCTGTACTTCGCCAGAAAATGGCGGAAGAGCAGCGGAATTTCGGCGGTCCGTTCGCGCAGCGGCGGAATGTGAATCGAGAGGACGTTGAGGCGATAGTAGAGGTCCTCGCGGAAGCGGCCGGACTTCATGGCTTCCTTCACGTCCATGTTGGTGGCGGCAAGGACGCGCACGTCGACATTCACCACCGCGCGTGCGCCGAGGCGCGAATACTGTCCATCCTGCAGCACGTGCAGCAGTTTCGCCTGGAGATGCGGGCTCATTTCCGCGATTTCGTCGAGGAAGATCGTGCCCTTGTTGGCAAGTTCGAATTTGCCAGGCTTGGCGCGGACGGCGCCGGTGAAAGCGCCCTGCTCGTAGCCGAAAAGCTCGGATTCGAGAAGCTCGCCGGGCAGAGCCGCGCAATTCACTTTAACGAAAGCCTGCTGGCGGCGCAGCGAGCGCAGATGGATCATGCGCGCGACCACTTCCTTGCCGACGCCGCTTTCACCGCTGATGAAAACGGGCACGTCCACCGGAGCGATCTGCAGAATCTGCTGGCGAATCTTCAGCATCTGCGGGCTGGCGGCGAGGAACGAGATGTCTTCCGTGAGCGCTTCGCAGTATTCGCGCAGGGCCTGGTTTTCGGCGCGCAGGTCTTTTTTCTGGCGGCACTTCAGGAACGCGGCGTCGAGCTCGGGCTTTTCGAAGGGCTTCGTCAGGTAATCGAGAGCGCCGAGCCGGATCGCTTCCACGACGGTCGTCACTTCGTTCGAGCAGGAAAGCATCAGGACGTTGAGCGAGCGATCCATCTGCATGAGCTGGCGCAGCGTCTCGAGCCCGTCGATCTCGGGCATCAGCACGTCGAGGATGATGAAGTCCGGCCGCTCGCCGTTGCCCACGCGCGAGAGCGCTTCCTTGCCGCTGGTGACCGCTTCGACGTCGAAGCCGTCCACTTCGAGCAGCGTCTGAAGATATTTTCGAATGCTCGGCTCGTCGTCGACGATCAGGATCTTTTCTTTTTGAGCTGTCTCTTTTTGTGGCATCGGCGTTCCTATGGAACGATCCTCTCGTGTAATCCTATTCCACATCCGTGGGCAGCAGGAAGGAGAAAGAACTTCCGCGGCCCGGTTCGCTATCCACCCAGACTTTCCCGCGATGCGCCTGAATCAGCCGCTTGGTGATCGCGAGGCCCAGGCCCATGCCCGAGGACGACGGATCGACGCGCACGAACTCCTCGAAGATTTCCTGATGGAATTCGGCGGCGATGCCGTGGCCGGTGTCCGAGACCGATACGAGCACGCTATTCGGCCGCGGCCCTCGATTGCGGCGGCGCTCTTCGGTGGGCGACGCATCGGAAATGCGGCGCTCCCAGAAATGCGGCTGCGCGCGCAGCGTGACCGCGCCGGCGGCCGGCGTGTGCTTCAAAGCGTTGTCCAGCAGATTGAAGATGCACTGCTGCACTTTCTGGTAATCGAACTTGAAGAGCGGCAGATCGGGATGGACCTGCACGTCGAGGCGCACGTTGGCGCGCTGGAAAGCATCCTGCCAGCGGCTGGAGAGATCGTTGACGCAGTCGCGCAGATCGTTTTCGCAGAGCTGCAGGACGAGCTTGCCGCTTTCGAGCGCCGAATAATTGAGGAACATCGAGACCAGGCGCACCAGGCGGTCGCAGCTCTCCTTCGACTCGCGCAGGATTTCCTGCTGGCGCTCGCTCAGCTTTCCGAGCGAACCGGAAAGCAGCAGGTCGTAGTAGCCCTTCATGACCGCGAGCGGCGTTTTCAATTCGTGGGCGGCCGATCCGAGCAGCACGGTTTTCTGGCGGTTCGCTTCCTGCAGGCGCAGGTACGCGGCGAGAAGATTCCGATAGGTGATCTCGCGCTCCTGAATCAGTTCCTGCACGGTTTGGCGCATCTGCGCTTCATCGGCGGCGGCTTCATCGGCGCACGGCTCGATGTAGACGGCGAGCCAATCGGGTTCGGGCAGCCAGCGGACGCGCGCGAGGGCTTTGCCTTGCGCCGCTTCGATGGGCAGCATCACATCCTGCTTGCCGCGTTCGAGCTGGCTCAGCACGCCCTTGCCGTCGGCGTTGAGGATGTCGCGAAAAAGATTGGGATCAGGCTTAGCACTCCAAGCAAGAGCATTCAGCGCGTTCTGCGCGTGCAGATTTGTGAATAGAATCAAACCAGCGCGGT
Source organism: Vulcanimicrobiaceae bacterium (assembly GCA_035504455.1). GTDB lineage: Bacteria > Acidobacteriota > Terriglobia > Acidiferrales > UBA7541 > Palsa-295. The sequence goes on along the minus strand of DATJRU010000224.1, from coordinate 6,953 downwards.
CGGAGACGAGCAGGGGACGATCGAGGGCATCGAGCAGACTGGCGACGACCTGAAAGCTCACTTGATTCGTCGCTTGCTTTTCAGCCGCCGCCGAAGAACTCTTGGCCAACTCGCCCTCCAACGCCTCAGACACGAGCGAAGACACCACTCTTTTCCTTTGTTCACAGAATCGAGTGGGGATGGGCTCGAAGGACCGTATGCTCGCAAAGGGCGCAAATAGAGTCAATGGTAAAAGCGTCCCAGTGTTTGCACATACGTGGAAATGAATTGCATCAAACCGGAACATTTCAAAGGGGATGGGCGATGAGTCAATTTCGGCGTCGGCGGCATCCAAATGAAAATGGGGCGCTTACAAAAGGCGGGTCTGGGGGTCGAGAACTTGCAAGAGAACGGGCAGTCCAAGTGAGTACTAATACTCGGGTACCAATGAGCGTTCGAGAAAACATCGTGCAGCAGAAGGTAGCCCAGTCTTACGACGATCGTCGTCGTTTCCATCGCATTCATCTTCAGGTGCCGCTCTTTATCCGGGGGCGGGACGCGCATGGGGAGCAGTTCGTAGAGCTTGGTAAGACGCTGGATATCAGCGGGTTAGGGGCCTTCGTGATCTGCCCGCGGTCCCTTTCCTTGAACGACATCATCACGCTCACGATTCCCGCGCCTTCGATCATCTCTTCGGGCCTGGTGCCCGCAGGGATGCCCCCGATTCAGGCGCGCGTAAAGCGGCAGCAGGAAGCCGGCGAAGTCCACCTGGTAGGTGTGGAGTTCCTCAAGCCGATCGGGTGAGACGGTTTTTCTCACGGGCGAAGAGTTGCCCCTCCGCGGCACTACCCCGAGCAAAAAGTGGAAGCCCTTTTCCGTGTTATCGTCTCCTCATGGCGCAAGACGCCTGAGGCCGGGCGAATAATGCGAGTATTGGCAGCGACTTAGCGTCCGGTCCGGGGTTATATTCTTGATCCGGATTTGGACTGTCCCTTGCTACAGTAGGAGCGCCCCGCAGGTGTCCTGAATCCAGGATAAAAACTAGAAGTACGCTCGCTTGACTCGGAACTCATTGATGCCCCAGCCCGCCGACGCTTCGCCGTCGCAGCCACCGGCCGACGACTCTTTTCTGGATCTGCTGGTCGAGACGCTTGAGGGTCTCGACGAGACAGTGCGCGGCCAATTCCTGCGCCAATTTTTCCATACCATCGCGAAGATCGATTTGCCGGAGCAGCAGAGCAACGAATACTGGCAGAGAATTCTGCAGCGCCGCCAGGAACTTTCCGAAAGCCTGGGCCGAAAAGTCGCGCTGGCGACGGCGATGGTCGACGTGCTCTCGTCGACGAATTTCATTCGCGTGCCGATCGTGATGGAGTACGAAGAGCTCAAGAAACTCCAGATCAACGCGGCGACCGACGCGCTTACGGGGCTCTACAACCGGCGGCTCTTCGACGAATACTGCGAGAAAGAACTGAATCGCGCGAAACGCTACGGGCAGCACCTGGCGATCGCCATCCTGGACCTGCATCGCCTGAAGGAAGTGAACGACCGGCACGGCCACCTGCGCGGCGATCACATTTTGCAGCTCGCGGCGACTACGCTGCGCAGGACCTTGCGCGCCGCCGACTTCGCCTTCCGCATCGGCGGAGACGAATTCGCGCTGCTGCTGCCGCAAACGGAGCCCGAGCAGGCCGTCACGCTTTGCCGCCGCGTTCGCTCGCTCTACGAGGCGGAGATCGCGCAGCTCAAGATCGACGGGGGAGTCACGCTGGATTTCGGCGTCGCCGTCTATCCGCAGGACGGCGAGCAGAAGAGCGAACTGCTGCGAACGGCCGACGAGCGGCTGTATGAACTGAAGCGCTCGGGCCGCGCGCCGCGCGTGGTTCCGATCGAGACGCATGCGTCGCGCGAAGCCGCGCCGCCTGCCGCGACGAAGGCTCCGGCTTCGGCACCAACAGCAGCGCCCGCGCCGCCGGCCGCTGCGCCCGAGCCGCCTAAGATTCCTGCCGCCGCTCCGCCGCCTCTTTCGACGCCGCCCCCTGCGCAGCCGCCGCTCGGTTCGGCCGCGCCGTCAGCGCCGCATCCGGACAGGCGCAAGTGGGAGCGCGTCTCGCTCAACGGAACGAAGGCGCACGCGGTGCTCACCGACGTCGGCCAGAAAACCGCGAAGGTGATCGACCTGAGCTACGGCGGCGTGGCGCTGCTCTTCGACAAGGAAGAGGAGATTCCGGTGCAGTTTCATGCGGTGCTGCACGTGCCGATTCTTCCGCCGGTGCGCGTGATCCTACGCAAGTCGTACACCCTGCCCGCCGCGGACGGCCACATGCGCGTGGGCTGTTCGTTCGTCTCCTGAGCGATTCCAGAGCCGGGCCGCTGGAAAAATCCGGGGCGCCGCGCTAGAATCTGGGTTTCGTCTTCGGCCTGCCGAGTCGATTAGGCGTTCCATGTCGGTCACAATTTCCTTACCTCCAGCTATTTCAAAAAAGCGCGCTGGTCTTGACGTGTGGATGGAGCGGGTCCTCGAGAAATCCGCGGCGATCAAGCCGGATTGGGATGAGGACGACGTCCACGATTTGCGCGTGGCGCTGCGCCGCTGCCGCACCATGGCGGAGGCGCTGAGCGAAGTGAGCGCAAGCTCGGGCTGGCGCAAGCTCAAGAAGGGCAGCCGCGACGTGTTCCATGCGCTCGGCGAGCTGCGCGACACGCAGGTGCAGCGCGGCTGGATCAAGAAGCTCGGCTCCGCGGGCGACGCGGCGCGGCGGCACCTTTTGCGGCTGCTGGCCGCGGAGGAGAAAAAGCAGAGCCAGGCCGCGGCGCAGGCGCTCGACGCGTTCGATCGCAAGGAATGGAAGAAGCTCGGGCGCAAGCTGCCGGCGAAGGCTTCCTTTTTCCCGTCGGGCAGCGTGGTGTTCCAGCGGCTGGCACTGGCGAAGCTCAACGAGGCGGTCGAACTCTACCAGCAAGCGCGCAAGCGGCGCAGCGCCGTGGCCTGGCACCGGCTGCGCATCGGGTTGAAGGAATTCCGCTACATCGTCGAGAATTTTCTGCCGGAGCGCTACGAAGTGTGGGCCGGCAACCTGAAGTCGATGCAGGACCAACTCGGCGACGTCCACGACCTCGACGTGCTGCGCGCCAGGCTGCGCAAGGAAGCCTCGAAGATCGACGCGGCCGTGCTCGCGAAGTGGCTCGAGAAAATCGCCACGCTCCGCAAGGCTCGCCTGGACGAGTTTCTCGCGAAAGCTTCGGGGCCCGAATCTCCGTGGCTGGTGTGGAGGGCGGGATTCCAGTGGGGGCACGTGCTGGTCGCGGCGTCGTTCCCGCAGCGCCGCACCGCTTAGCCGCGGGCGAACCGCGCGTCTTTAGCCTTCGCTCTTCCGCAAGAACTTCGCCGTCAGCATCCACTTCAGATTCCAACGCGTGTGCGGCGAGGCTTGCTCGAAGCACGCGGCGCCGGCTTTCTTCAATTCCGTAAACGGCGTGCGCGAGCCGGCCAGGTGCGCGATCAGGTGGTCGACGTGCGGCGCGTGGCCGAAGAGCGCCACCTCTTTCGCCTTCAAGTGCGAAAGCTCCTTCAGGATTTCGGCGGGATTCTGCGCGGGCTTCAGCGCTTCGCTGACGCGAATTTTCTCCGGCGAAAATCCCAGCGCTTCGGCGAATATTTCCGCGGTTTGGGCCGCGCGGACGTAAGGGCTGGTGATCAGCACTTCGGGTTTGGCGCCGAGCGCGCAGAAGCCCAGCGCCGACTCGCGCGTTTTCTGTATGCCGCGCGCGGTGAGCGGGCGCTCCGCCTCGGCCGGGGATTTCGGATCGGTGCGATCGACGGCGATGCCGTGGCGGACGATGTAGAGGATCATGTTTTAGGCGACCTTCTCCTTTCGCTGCACGCGCCGGAACTCCGCCTTGAGGTGAAACTCTTTTTCGAAGAGCGCCGCTTTGCGCTCGAGGCCGGCCACGTCGAGCCGGGTGCCCTCGGCCGCGCGAATCAGGAAAATCGCGCGATGCCCGGCGATCTGCACGTCGACGCCTTCCACGCGCTGCGCGTGCTCCGATTCCATCTTTTCGGCGATGCGCAGCAGGGACGTGAGCAGGCGCACCTCGCGGCGGCGCGAGCCGTCCAGCGCCGCGTAGGACGCGTGCTCGATCTGCGGCTCGGACTTGCAGTTGTGGTAGCGCACCAGCGCGCCGACCACGTCCCGCCGCCAGCCGCGCAGCCCGGGGATGTCGCTGTTGCGGATCAGGTATTCGCCGTGGCGGTTGTGCGATTTGCGATTCACGAAATGGCCGATGTCGTGCAGCATCGCGGCGATTTCGAGCAGCAGGCGGTCCTCGGGGCTCAGCTCGTGGATCGGGCGGAGCTGATCGAAGAGCGAAAGCGCGAGACGCGTCACCTGCTCGGCGTGGCGCGCGTCGTAATTGAGCTTACTGGCGAACCAGCGCGCGCCCGCCAGCAATTCCTCCGCGCGATCCCTTTCCTCCGCCGACGCCGTGCCGCCCGAATATTGCTCCGCCACCAGATCGAGCAGCAGGCCTTCGCGCACGCCCACTCCCGGCACGAGGATCGACCGCAGCTCGAGCCACTTCGCCACGGTGCCGATGATGATCGCGGCGATGCCGATCACTTCGGCGCGGTCCTTGCGCACGCGAAAGGTGCGCATGCGCCCCGGCACGTCGAGCTGCAGCAGGCGCAGCGTCTGATCCTTCAGCAAGCGCACGTTGATCGCGGGCGTTCGCCCGACCATCGGGCCGGGCGCAATGCGCACGAGCGCCTCGGCGTTCCCGCCCGAGGCGACGGCGATCGCGCGCGAAAGCTTTGGCGGCGACGGCATCGCGCTCTTCAGCAGCGCCATCACGTGCATCTTCAGCCGCTTTTCGCTGTCTTCATCGATCGCGCCGTCGATCGCATACGTTTCCATCAGGCGGATCGTCCCGAGCGGCAGCGCCACGCGCTCGGCCGGCGCGCCGCGATCGAAGAAATTGATTTCGAGGCTGCCGCCGCCCAAATCGAAAATCACGCGCGGCTGGATTTTGTCGCCGAGCGCCCACTGCACCGCCGAGCAGACGAGCCGCGCCTCTTCCTCGCTGCCGATCACCTCGAGCTCGATGCCGGATTTCCGCTGGATGCGCTCCATCAGCTTGCGGTAGTTGCGCACTTCGCGCGCGGCGGCGGTGGCGACGGCGCGATACGCGGTCACCTGATGGCGGTCCATGCGGTCGCGGAAGTGGCGGAAGACGCGCGCGGCGTTGGAAATGGTTTCGTCGTCGAGCAGATGGCGCGTGAAGGCGTTATGCCCCAGGCGAACCGCGGCGCGCTCGCTTTCGAGGATTTCGATGTGCCGGGAAGACGTGGCGCGCGCAATCACCAGCCGGATGGCGTTCGATCCGGCGTCGATCGCTGCCAGTTGTACCGGGGCGGCCACGCGTTAGCGCCAGAGGTGCTGGAGCGCGTGCGAGGGCTTGTAGTGCGTTCCGCGGATGCCGAGGTGTGCAGCGATGCGCTTGCGCAGCACCCGGTTCACGTCCGAGACGCTTCCCTCGCCGTCCAATTCAATGAAGCCGTGCCGTTTCGAAAGGTATTCGAATTCGCGCTTGATCAGCGATTGATACCGGATGAACGACTGGAACAGATCGTTGGAAAGCGACATGTCGCGGCCCGACTCCCAGTAACTGATGGTCTGCGATTTCTTGAATTCGCGGTCGAAGGCGACCTCGGGCCGCACATTCAGCCAGAACGTGAGGTCCGGCCGCAGCGCGATCTCGTAAATCCCGTGCAAGTAGTCCCGCCCGATCCCGCGGACCGCGGCGCGCGCGATCAGCGTGAAGATATAGCGGTCGGCCAAGACAATCAACCCCGAACGCAGCGCGGGCAGAATGCGCCGCTCGAGCTGGTCGAAGAAATCGGTGCCGTACATCAGCGCGAGCGTCATGCGCGTGACGCTGTTTTCGGCGAGCAGCGCGTCGATATCCTCGCCGACGAGGAAGGAGCGGCGCAGCCCCATCGTCTGCACGGCGAATCCCTCGGATTCGAGCCATTCGGTGAGCAGCGAAATCTGCGTCGAGCGGCCCGAGCCGTCCGTGCCTTCGACGACGATCAGGCTGCCGCTCAGCTCTTCGGGCTTCACGCCCGGCAGCGGAATGCCGTAGAAGCGCGAGAACAGGTCCATGCCGCCGGAGCCGTTCTTTTTCGACGATTTCTTCTCGCGCGATTTCGCGGAGCCGTTCGCGTGGCCGTTCGAGCCGCCGTTCGGAGAAGTGGGCGAAGATGATTTTGAGCGAGCCAAGGTCCCAGCCTATTTTTTCTTCGACGCGAACTGGCCGAGATTGACTTTCTCGGCGACGATCTGGCGCATCTGCTTCTGCAGTTTATTGACGCGCGTGGTGCCGTCCATCAGGACGAAGCGGTCGGTGTCGATCATCTGGTCGTAATTGTTGAGGATGCGTTCCTGGAAGATGCGGAAGCTTTCGGCGCGGTCGAGCGAGATGCCGAGGTCCATGCCGGCCTCGTAGTATTTCAGCTTGGGGCGGCCGGCGGTGATGCGGTTGACGGCGACGTCGAGCGGCGCGCGGAAATAGAAGGTGATGTCCGGCACGGGCGCGAAGCTGTACAGATTACGCAGCCAGCGCGGGGAGCAGCCGCGGGCGGCGTCGCGCGCGAAGGCCGTGTAGACGTAGCGGTCGGCGAGCACCAGGTAGCCGCCGTGCAGCAGCGGCAGGATCTGGCGCTCGCAGCGGTCCGCGAAATCCGCCGCGTGCAGCATCGAGAAGGTCGTGGGTGTTAAGAGGCGGCGCTGCTTGCCGCGGCGCGTTGCCGATTTCACCAGCGGCGAGGAATTCCACTCGGTGAAATGGATGCGGTAGCCGCCGATTTCCAGCCAGCGCTTCAGCAGGTAGAGCTGCGTGCTCTTGCCCGAGCCGTCGATGCCCTCGACCACCACCAGCGCGCCCGGATATTCGCGCTTCGGCGCCGCCGCCTTTTC
>DATJRU010000223.1:0-2990 GCA_035504455.1 Vulcanimicrobiaceae bacterium | reverse complement strand
TATTGGACGCGCTGCATGTAGCGGCCTTCGGAGGTGTCGACGCGGATTTTGTCGCCGGTTCCGACGAAGGGCGGGACGTTGACGACGAGGCCGGTTTCGAGTTTCGCGGGCTTCATGACGGCGCTGGCGGTGGCTTTCTGGATGCTGGGCTCGGTTTCGACGACGACGAGATCGACGGTGTCCGGCAGCAGGACGCCGATGGGTTTGCCGTCGTAGTATTCGATTTTCACGGGCATGTTGGCGATGAGGTAGTCTTTCGCGTCGCCGACAAGATCGTTTTGCAGGGCCATCTGCTCGTAGTTTTCCGTGTTCATGAAGTGGTGGCCTTCACCGTCGCTGTAGAGATATTCGAAATCCTCTTCGTCGACGGTGACTTTGTCGATCGAATCTTCCGCGCGGAACCGGTAGTCGATCATCGAGCCGGTGCGGAGATTGCGCATCTTGGTCTGCATGGCGGCGCGCTTGTTGCCGGGCGTGCGGTGGTCGACGCTGTAGACCGCGAAGAGGTCGCCCTCGTGCTTGATGATCATTCCTGCGCGCAACAGTGTCGCCTTCATCGTGACTGCTCCTGAATTCGCTGTGGAGATTCCCCTGCGGGGATTCTAGCCGGGGGTGTGAAACCCGCCGAAGCCGCGCCCGGCGCGGACAACGCGCCAAACGTGAACTGCAATTATAGCGGCGGGGGCGCGACGGGGTCAACGCCGCGGAGCGGACAAACGGGGGCGAGAGGAAGAGCGCGGGAGTGGAGAAAAGGGAGCCCCGCCGCGGCCGCGCGAGGCGGCCGCGGCGGGGAAGTTGTTTCGCTTTGCTTCAGCTTGGCGGCGCCGACGTTGGCGCGGCAACCGATTTGCTTCGCGACGGTGGCGACGCCTGCGGCTGCGCGGAGAGAATGGCCTCGATGGCGGCGCCGTCTGGGCTACCCAATCCTGTGCAAGGATCCCAGCCGGGTCCGGCGTTGTAGGCGCCGTTCGTCCCGCTGGTGATGTCGTGGAAGCATCCGGCAGAAGCGGGTTGCGCGTAGAGAGTCGGATTCAGAAAGCCGACCGGCTTTCCAAGAAGCTGATTGATGCGGGCGATGAGGCCGGCCCAGAGCGGCGCGACGGCGCTCGTGCCGCCGATCACCGTGGCCTGGCCGTCGACGTAGACGTCGTAGCCGGTTTCGGGATCGGCGTCGCCGGCGACATCCGGGATTCCGCGGCCCACGAAGTTCCCTGGGTTCACGGACGGTGGAACGTTGGCGTTGGCCTGGTAATCGGGCTTCGGGAAAACGGCGCTGATGCCGCCGCCCGTCGCGCCTTCGCCGTTGGCCAATTCGTTCCAGACGACTTCGCTTGTGATTTTGCCGTTCGCCGCCGTGAGCTTGGTGCCGCCGCAAGCGAGCGAGTAGGGGCTCGACGCGGGAAAATCGGCGTGCTGCAAGCCGTCGGTGACGTTGTCGGTCGATCCGTTGTCGCCGACCGCCACGCAGACGCTGACGCCGAGAGTGGTGGCGTCTTCGAGCAGCGTGTTGTATTCGGTGAGCGACTGCTGGCTCCAGGTGGATTCGGGGCCGCCCCAGCTGATGGAGATCACCGAGGGGTTGTTGGTCGTGTCGTGGAGCGCCGCGGAGATCGCGTCGTAAAAACCCTGGTCGGTGTTCGGCGTGAAGTAGACGGCGAGCTTCGCTTGCGGGGCGATGCTGCCGGCGACTTCGATGTCGAGCATGACTTCACCGTCGGGGCCGCTGCCGTCGCCGGTGGGGCTGTTCTGTCCGTTGTCCACGGAAATCGCGCTCACTTTCGGAGTTGCGATTCCCAGGCTCTTGAAATAGTGAGTGATGTCGGCCGCGCGGTAGCCTCCGCCCAGCTCGATGATCGCGATGCATTCTCCCTGGCCGGTTGCATTCGACGGGTAGTCGTACAACGAGGCGACGGCCGGCGGCGGAAACGCTCCGGGAGGCAGCGCGGCCTGCACATGCGCAGTGCCCGAGGGCTTTTTCGTTCGGAAGTGCGGGCTCGCCACAGGGCGATTGTCGAGGCCAAGGACCGCGGTCACGGTGCCGTCGAGCTCCTTCGGGACGTACACCGGACCGGTGCGCCCGCGATAGCTGCCCTTGGCATGTTCAAACTTGCGCAGCTCAACCTGAAAGGCGTGGCTGAAATTGGCGACCGTGCCGGCGAGCACGACGGAACGCTTGGCGGCGTCGGAACTGACCACGGTGAGCCCGAATTGATGGGCGAAGTCGGTTACTTTTTCGATGTCGGCCGGATCGGCGCCGCGCGCAGCGGCGAATTCCTGACGCGAGAGATGCTTGCGATGGGCGGGGGCCTGCTTCAGCAGGTCTTTGACGGCGCTTTGGCGCGCTTCCCGCGATGATTTCGATTTGAGGAGGACGGTGACTTGCATTTGCTCGGAGGGATCCGCTGCAGCAGTGGGCTTTGCTCCCGCGAGCGGGGCTCGTTCGCTGCCGCTAAGGGGCACGTGCTCTGTGTACTTGGCCATGGAATCTCCTTTCGCCTTTCTCGGACTTGCCAGACGGTATTCGACTCGGCGAGAGAACGCGACGTGGAACAGGGGTGTTCTCAGGGGGCCGATCTCTGGCGAAGTAGTGACAGGCGCGAAGAAAACGTTACGAGATTTTTTCGGTGCGATGCAATAGCCCGCCGGGACACCGTGCGTTCGAAAGCGAGGCCGCCGAGGGCGCGTGGGGTATAGTCAGATGCTTTCGGGACGGAGGGTTTGGTGCCAGCTGGCGAAACCTCGGTGGCAATTATCGGCGGCGGAATCGGCGGACTGGCCGCGGCACTCTCGCTACTGCGGGCCGGGTTGGACGTGCACGTGTACGAGCAAACGCGGGAGGTGCGCGAGGTGGGCGCCGGCATCCAGATCAGCCCGAACGCCACCCGCATCCTCCACCGGCTGGGGCTTGCCGACACGCTGGCGGGCATGGGCGTGCAGCCGCTGGCCATGCGCCAGCGCCGGTGGGATGACGGGCGCACGTTGGGAGGCGC
>DATJRU010000222.1:0-5381 GCA_035504455.1 Vulcanimicrobiaceae bacterium | reverse complement strand
GCCGCCGAACTGCTCGGGCTCGAAGACGTTCCACGCGCGCACCACTTCGCGCTTCGTGTCGCAAAGGATGGGAAAGTTCAGCTCGAGCTGGCGCCGCACTGCTTCCGCGCGTTCGGGCGGATCGACGGCCACGGCCGCGATGTCCGCGCCCGCGCCGCGAATCCTGGGCCAGACGTCACGATATTCCGCCAACTGGCGCAGGCAGAAGATTCACCAGTGTCCGCGATAGAAAACGAAAACTCTCGGCCCGTTGGCGACCATGTCGCACAAGCGCCGCGGCACGCCGCTAGAGTCCGGCAATTCGAACTCCGGAGCGGTGTCGCCTACGCTCAGGACTTTCTCTTCATCGCTTGCCACGGCCCCAACCTCAGATCCCCAATTCGCCGGTATAGCCCACTTGCTGCTTCCCGCGCGAGGCGCTCTCGATGCGCCCGATCAAATAGAATTTCTCGCGCCGCCGTTTTAGTTCCATTTCCACGCGGGCCACGTATTTCGCGGGAACCACGAGGATCATGCCCACGCCAAGGTTGAACGTTTGCAGCAGTTCGTCGCGCTCGATGTTCCCCAGGCGCGCCAGGTAGCTGAAAATCGGCAGGACGGGCCACGAGCCGAGGTCGATCACGGCCTTCACGTTGGGCGGCAACGCGCGCGGCAAATTTCCGGTAATTCCGCCGCCGGTGATATGCGCGATCGACGAAACCCATCCTTTGGCCAGAATATTCTTCAGCAGCGGCCAGTACGCGCGATGCGGCTTCAGCAGTTCCGCGCCGATTTTGTTGCGCACCTCGGCCACGTAGGTATCCGGCTCGAGCTTGGCCGCGCCAAAGCACAATTTTCGCGCGAGGGAGTAGCCGTTGGTGTGCAGCCCGCTCGAAGGCAGCGCCAGCAGCGCGTCGCCGGGCCGCACGCGCCGCGGGTCGAGAATCTTCTTCCGCTCGACCACGCCCACGATGAATCCGGCGAGATCGTAATCGTTGCAGGCGTAAAGATCGGGCATCTCGGCCGTCTCGCCGCCGATCAGGGAGCAGCCGGCCTGCTTCGCCGCGCGGCTCATGCCTTCGATCACCTGCTCGATCACGTTGGTGTCGAGCTTGCCCATCGCAATGTAGTCGAGGAAGAAGAGCGGCTCGGCGCCCTGCGTCAGGATGTCGTTGACGCAGTGGTTCACGATGTCCGCGCCCACGCTCGTGTGGATTCCCGTGGCGACCGCCACTTTCAGCTTGGTGCCGACGCCGTCGCAGCTCCCCACCAGCACGGGCTGGCGCCAGCGCTTGCGGTCGAGCGCGAAGAGCGAACCGAATCCGCCGATCGGAGCGATCACGCCGCGCCGGAAAGTCTTTCCGGCCATCGCGGCTATGCGCCGCTTGGCTTCATCCGCGACTGAAATATCCACGCCTGCGTCGGAATAACGCATCGAGGACGCTCGTTTTCTGGAGGGGGCTGGGCTGGCTCGCAATTTTTAGAACGTGTGAAACAATCGACGCCACCGAATCGTGCTCGGGTGAACGATCGCCAGGAAATAGGTTTCAAAGCGCTCGCCGAGGTGCCCGGGGTTCCACACTTCCTCGGGCGCTTTGATCGACATATAAATGATCAGCGGCGTGCCGATAAAATCCTCGCGCGGGACGAATCCCCAGAAGCGGCTGTCGTTGGAGTCATCCCGGTTGTCGCCCATCATGAAATATTCGTCTTTCGGGACCACCAACTCGCCATTCACCGTGTCCTGCGCCAGTTCCGCCGCCCACTCCGGCCGATCGACGAACGGCAGCTCGCCGGCCCGCGCGGGGTAATTCTCCTGCGGCAGATCCTCGTAATCGACGGCGTGCTGCGTGTACGGCTCTTTGAGCGCCACGCCGTTCACGAAGACCGTGCCCTGGACGATCTTGATGTGGTCGCCCGGGACGCCGATCACGCGCTTGATGAAATCGGGGAAGCCCTGGTCTTCGAGCGGCGCGCGAAAGACCATGATCTCCTGCCGCTTCGGCTCGCGCCAGAGAGGCACGTGATACTGCGTGAAAGGAATGCCTGCGTCGAAGCCGATGCGGCTCACGATCAGGTGATCGCCGATCAGGACCGTGGGCTCCATCGAGCCGCTCGGAATCACGCGCGCCTGCACGAGGGCCCCCTCGATAATCAGGAACGCCACGATCACCCAGAACCACGAAACAATCTCGCTCCAGACGCGGTCCTGCGCCGTGGCGCCGGCTTTGGCCGGGCCTTTGCCGGGTTTTTCGACTGCTACCGCGTCTTCCACGTCAGCCTTCACGATGAGCCTCCACCTCGAGCTGCACCAGCTCCGTCGGATAGCTGCCGGTGTAGCACGCGGTGCAGAAATTTCCCTCGGTGTCTTCGACGGCCGCTCGCAGCGAATCGAGCGAGAGGTACCCCAGCGAATCCGCGCCGAGGAATTGCCGGATTTCCTCCACGGAATGCTGCGCCGCGATCAGTTCCTCGCGCCGCGGCGTGTCGATGCCGTAGTAGCACGGCGAAATCGTCGGCGGGCAGCTCACGCGCACGTGAACTTCGGTCGCCCCCGCTTCGCGCACCAGGCGAACGATCTTGCGGCTCGTCGTCCCGCGCACGAGAGAATCGTCCACCAGAATCACGCGCTGGCCCTCCAGCATCCGCCGGATCGGATTCAGCTTCAGCTTCACGCCGAAGTCGCGAATCGCCTGCTCGGGCTCGATGAACGTCCGTCCCACGTAATGATTGCGGATCAGCCCCATGCGAAACGGTATGCCGGATTCCGCGGCGTAGCCCACCGCCGCCGGCACGCCCGAGTCCGGCACGGGCGTCACGATGTCGGCGTCCACCGGATGCTCGCGAGCCAGCAGGCGGCCCAGCCGCTCGCGGCTTTCGTTCACGGGGCGGCCGAAGATCAGGCTATCGGGCCGCGAAAAATAGACGTGCTCAAAGATGCAGTGCTGATGCTTTTTCTCCGGCGCGAAGTGAATCGACTCCACGCCGCTGCGCGAAATCCGCACCATTTCCCCCGGCTCGACCTCGCGCACGTATTCCGCGTCGATCAAGTCGAATGCGCACGTTTCCGAAGCCGCCGCCCACGCGCCATCGAGGCGCCCGAGCGCGAGGGGGCGGAATCCGCGCGGGTCGCGGATCGCGTACATCTCGTCGCGCGTCAGCACCAAAAGCGAATACGCGCCCTCCACCTGGCTAAGCGCATCGGCAAGCGCGCCCGGCAAGTTTCGCGCGCTGCTGCGCGCCACCAGGTGGACGATCACTTCGGTGTCGCTGGTCGTCTGGAAAATCGAGCCGCGATGCTCGAGTTTTCGGCGCAGCTCGAGCGCATTGGTCAGGTTGCCGTTGTGACCCAGCGCGATCTTGCCCTTGTTGCAATCGATGCAGATGGGCTGGGCGTTGATCAGCGTTGTGTCGCCCGCGGTCGAATAGCGCGTGTGGCCGATGGCCGAAGCGCCAGTCAGATGCGAGAGGACCTCCGGCGTGAAGATTTCCTGCACGTGCCCGAGCGCCTTGTGGATGCGAATGTCCGAGCTGTCGGACGAGGCAATGCCCGCCGACTCTTGCCCGCGATGCTGCAGCGCGTACAGCCCGAGGTACGTCAGCTTCGCCGCCTCGGGATGCCCAAACACGCCGAAGACGCCGCAGTGATCGTGGAAATGATCGTCGTCGATTTGGATCAGTTTACTCACGCGATCTGATTCCTTGGAATGCCGGTGCTACGCAATGTCCTTTGTTTGATCCACTCCGACACGATCGAAGCTACGGCCCAAACAAACACCAGCGACAGCGGCGTCGCCAAAATGGCGAGTATGACCCCGAGGCGCGCGGGAGGATGGATCTCGGCGCACCACCTCAGCGTCAGCAACGCCACACTCAATGCGCTCGCGAACGCGGCAAAGTAGTTCCGCCAGGGCTTTGATCGAAACAGCCCATATGCGCCTGCCAGGAAAATCCCTCCGCAGGCACCGCAAAACACTGTCGTGAAGAACATCTCGGCGGCTTCTATCGAGTGCCAATCACTGGACCACATGATGCGCGGCAAACTGATCGCCAGCGCAGCCACTGCCGTAAGAACTGCAGTACCGCCGAGGCACAAGAAACAGTCCCGAGAAAAACTGCTCCCGAGTTTGAGGATGTTATTCACGCAACCCGCTGCCTCTGCCAGTATCCCGCGCGCACTGGCGGCAGCACAAACCATATTACGACGCCCGCGTTCAGCGCCGACCATAAAATAATATTTCGATCGAGCGAGAGCGGCCCATACATCGCCACCATCGCGATAATCACGGCCAGCTCGAGGCTCGAAAGCGCGATCGCGAGAATCTGGCCCCACTGCCGCCACTTCAGAATTCCCCACGCGCACGCCGGATACGCCACCCACGGCGCCAGCAGCAAGTAATCCTGATACGTCAGCGGCAGATGATTGCGCAGCGCGTGCGTGAAATGCGGCACATTCTCGTAAATGAACAGAAAGCCTTTGAACGCGAAGAACGCCGCCACCAGCCAGCGTCCCCATTTGGCGACGCCGCTCACGCTGCCTCGACCGCTTTTTCGAGCGAGCCCGTCCACGTTCGCCGGAACGACTCGATGGCGCCGCGCACCACAACCGCGCCCTTGTATTGGATGCGGAATTCGCCGCGCGAGACGGTTCCCATGCGCGTCGCGTGCACACCGCATTCGGAGGCGATCGCTTCGAGCCGCGAGAGCGAGGCCGCTTGCAGCGACACGACAACGCGCGCCCCGCGCTCGCCAAACAGCGCGACCTCGGCCGGGTCGGCCGCTGCCGGCGCCTCGACATCCGCCGAAAGCCCATCGCTATCGAAACACGATTCCGCCAGCGTCACCGCGAGGCCGCCGTCGCTCACGTCATGCGCGGAGACGATCGCCTTCGCGCTCGCAAGTTTCACGAGGCATTCGATCAGCCGCCTTTCCGCGGCGAGATCGATCGCCGGCGGCGCGCCCGCGACCACGCCATGAATCTCCTTCGCATACTCGGAGGAGCCAAACGCAAAGTTATTCGTAGCGGCGGCCTTCAGGCCGGCGTCTTGCGCCGCCGACGCGCCATCGAGCAGCACAATCGTGTCGCCCTCGTTCTTGAACGCCGAATCCACCGCGCATTCGGCGTCGTCGATCAGCCCGAGCACGCCGAGAATCGGCGTCGGATAAATCGGCTTGCCCAGCGTCTCGTTGTAGAAGCTCACGTTCCCGCCCGTGATCGGCGTATCCAGCGCGCGGCACGCCTCCGCGATGCCCTCGATCGCCTCGGTGAACTGCCACATCACCTCGGGCTTTTCCGGATTGCCGAAATTCAGGCAATTCGTCGCCGCAATCGGACGCGCGCCCGTGCACGCGATGTTGCGGGCCGCTTCGGCCACCGCGTGCATCGCGCCGAGCCGCGGCGC
>DATJRU010000221.1:0-11377 GCA_035504455.1 Vulcanimicrobiaceae bacterium | reverse complement strand
CCGTCCCGAAATAGAAATCAGGCTCCGTTTTGAACGTCTCCGCGAGCCGCGCGTACGCGGGGTTCGCCACGTCCTTGTGCCCGCCCTTCCACGACGCCTTCGCGCGCGTCCGCTGCTCCTCCATCGCGCGATCGAATCCCGCCCAATCGACCTGCACGCCCGCATCGCGCGTCACGTCCTCGATGAAATCGCGCGGCAGCCCGTACGTGTCGTATAGCTTGAACGCCTTCTCGCCGGCGTATGCCGAAGAAGCTTTGCCAGAGCCTCGCAATTCCACGAGGTCGTCGTCGAGCTTCGTTAGGCCCACATCCACGGTGCGCTGGAAGCGGTGCTCCTCTTCGCCGACGACTTTGAGCGCGTGCTCGCCCGCCGGGCCCAGCAGCTCTGGGTACGCATCGGCCATCAAATCGCGCACCGCCACGATCATGTCCGTGAAAAACGCGCGAGTCGGCTCCAGCAGCCGCGCATGCCGCATCCCGCGCCGCATAATCTTGCGCAGGACGTACCCGCGCCCCTCATTCGACGGCATCACGCCGTCCGCGATCAGAAACGTCGTCGCCCGCGCGTGATCCGCCACGATCCGGAACGACGGATCGAGCTTCGCATCACGCCCATACCGCGCGTCGGTGAACTCCTCCGCCTTGTGAATCAGCGGCATAAAAAGATCGGTGTCGAAATTCGAGATCTTGCCCTGCAGCACGGCCGCCACGCGCTCGAGCCCCATCCCCGTATCCACCGAAGGCCGCGGCAGCGCCGTAAGCTCGCCGCTCGAATCCCGGTTGAACTGCATGAACACCAGGTTCCAGATTTCGACGTAGCGCCCGCACTCGCACGGGAACTTGCAGTCGGCATGCCCCTGATCGGAAGCCGCCGGCCCCATGTCGTAGAAAATCTCCGTGCACGGCCCGCACGGCCCGGTGTCGCCCATCTGCCAGAAATTTTCTTTCAGCCCGGGAATCGCGACTACCCGGTCCTTCGGCGCACCCACCTTCACCCACAGCGCTGCCGCTTCGCTGTCCGTATCGAGCTTCTTCCGCGCAATCTCCGCGCCGCCGAAAACGGTGAAGTAGAGTTTCTCGACCGGGATCGCGAACCAATCCTTGCTCGTCACCAGCTCCCACGCGAACGCGATCGCGTCCTTCTTGAAATAGTCGCCGAACGAAAAATTGCCGAGCATCTCGAAAAACGTGTGATGGCGGTTCGTGAAGCCCACGTTTTCGAGGTCGTTGTGCTTGCCGCCCGCGCGCACCACTTTCTGGCACGAAGTCGCGCGGTTGTAGTCGCGCTGTTCGATGCCCAGAAACACATCCTTGAACTGGTTCATCCCTGCATTGGTGAAGAGCAGCGTCGGGTCGTTCGCCGGCACCAGCGACGAGCTGCGCACGATGCGGTGCCCGCGCTCCGCGAAAAACTTCAGAAATGTCTTGCGAATTTCGTTCCCGGTCATGTGGGTAGTAGTGGTATCCAACCCAGTATCTCACGGCGACATGGTATGGCGAAGCGCCGGGACACATACTGCGAACCCCGTAGTTGGCTGCCCGCGCGTGTTGGAGTATATTGCCCGCGAGTGCGTACAGAGGCCGGCTAGCGAGCCGGTAATCAGCCAGCATCGACGGGGGGAACACATGCCAAAGGATTTGTCGCGAAGGGAATTGATGCGCCGTTCGATCGCTGCGGGCGGATTATTCGCCGCCGGATCGCTGATGCCGATCACGACGCTCGCCGATCAAGCTTCGGGGCGACCTTCGCCAGGTGCTTCCGAGCACACGGAGGGCCCGGTCCAAACCGAAAAGCGCGTTCCTGCGAAGGCGACCGGCGGCAAGGTCATGCAGCCGCAGCGCGAAGTGCCCGTCCTGCACAAGACGAGCATCCTCGTGGTTGGCGGCGGCCCGGCCGGCACGGCGGCGGCGTTTTGCGCCAAGCGCCTCGGTGTCGACGTCACGCTCGTCGAACGCTACGGCTACCTCGGCGGCCTCGCCACCGGCGGCCTGGTCCTCGGAATCTTCCCGCTCTACGACCGCGCCAACAAGCAAGTGATCTACGGCATCGGCGAAGACTTCATGAAGAAGCTCGACGTGATGAAGTACGGCATCATCGATCGCGGCAAGGCACCGACCTATCCGACGATCGACGCCGAAGCCTTCAAGTATCTGCTCGCGAACGAGACGCTCGAGTCCGGCATCACGGCATTTCTCGATTGCTGGGGAGTCGACGCGATCGTCGACGGCAAAGGCGCGGTGCGCGGCGCTGTCTTCGAGAGCAAGTCCGGCCGCCAGGCAATCCTCGCGGACATCGTGATCGACGCGAGCGGAGACGGCGACATCTATGCGGCCGCCGGCGCTGCCTTCGAAAAGGTGACGACCAACATCGGCCTCATCAGCCGCATCGGCAACATCGACGAGGTCGATATGGCCCCTGGCCGCGGCTCCGAAGATCCGAATAAGCCGCTGGTCGGCAATCCGGGCGAGGGAGGCCGCCCGTCGAAAGGCCGCGTAAACGATTTCAGCGGCCACGCCGGAAATTCGACGCCCGCGCCTCACGTGAATTGGCTCAACATGAAAGGCCCCGTCGGCGACGCCCTCAGCGTCTCGGACCTCACCGAATTCGAGCTCAAGCATCGCATCGGCACTTGGAACAACGTCGAGAAGCTGCGTCAGAAGCCGGGCAACGAGCAGGTGTACCTCACGGAAACGGCCCCGCAGCTCGGCGTGCGCCTCAGCCGGCTCCTCGAAGGCGTAAAAAAACTCAAGGTCGACGAAATCCGCAACGGCGCGAAATTCAAGGACGTGATCGGCTACTCGGGCGCCTACGCGAATGCTCCGGCGTTCCAGATTCCCTACGGCTCGCTCGTTCCTGCCAAAGTCGAAAATGTTCTGGCGGCCGGGCGCTGCATCTCGGCTGAATTCGAAGTCGCCGACATCACGCGGCTCATTCCCGTATGCTGGGTCACGGGACAGGCTGCCGGCCTCGCCGCCGCGCTGTGCATCCAGAACAATTGCAAACCTCGCGACGTGAATGTCGCGAAGTTGCAGGACCTGCTTCACCAGCAGGGAGCGTACTTGGGATGACGTTTTTGCACCGCATACCGCGCCGGCTGATTCAGCTGACCTGTTTTCTCGGCGCGGTCGTGCTGGTCTGGCCGGTTCTGCCGTGGCACATCGCGCCGCGATTCTTCCAGCAGGTAAGCCCGTTCGTCGCGCTCTCCTCGAGTATCGCCAAGCGATCGATCGACGTAGGAGCGGTCTTCGCGCTCGTGGTGGCAGTCGTCAGCGCGTTCAAGAAGCGTTGGTTCTGCCTCTATCTCTGTCCCACTGGTTTTCTGCTCGAAAACAGCTCGCGCATCGGCTTGCGCAAGACGCGCTGGTGGGCCAAGCTCCCGCCCGTTGGACGATTCGTTGCAATCCTCACCCTGGTCGGCGCCGTCGCGGGCTACCCGGTGCTGATGTGGATGGACCCTCTCTGCATCTTCAGCAGCCCGTTCGCGATGAACAAAGCGACGAATCCTGTGTCTGTCTTCCTCGTGTGCCTTGGCCTCGGTGTGCTCGTGGGCGCCACGTTTGTTTTCGGCATGGCCTGGTGCGTCCGCATCTGCCCGCTCAGCGGATTTCAAGACATGCTCTACTTCGGCAGAAAAGCCCTCTGGGCGAGGATGAGCGGAACCTCCGCAGCGGTGAAGAAGAGTTCGACCTCGAGCTCCGGCGACAAGCTCGTCAAAATCAGCGGAGTGATGCCGCAATCTCCCATGGGCCGCCGGCTGTTTTTCGCGGGAGCGGCGGGCGCATTGCTCGCGCTCGGCGCGCGCCGCCTAGGCGCCGCGCGCTTCCGCAAAAGCGATACGCTCCTGCGTCCTCCCGGCGCCGTCCCCGAGGATCGTTTCGCGGGCCTCTGCATCCGTTGCAACAACTGCGTGCACGCTTGCCCGACGAAAATCATCGAGCCCGATATCGGCCGCGAGGCGGGACTCGCCGGCTTCGGTGCGCCGATCGTCCGATTCGACCGCGATTACAAGTATTGCCTGGAAACGTGCAACGAATGCACTCAGGTGTGCCCCACCGGCGCGCTGACGCCGCTGCCGCTCGCTCAGAAAAACAAATATGTGATTGGCGAAGCATTGCCGGACAACAGCGTGTGCCTGACGGCGCTCGGCAAGAAGGAATGCAACGCCTGCGAGCATGCCTGCCCGTACGACGCGGTGAAAATCACGTGGGACGAGGAGCAATACATCGCCTATCCCGTGGTGAACGACAAATGCGTCGGCTGCGGCGCGTGCGAGGTCGTCTGCCCGACCACGCCATACAAAGCCATTCGCGTTTGGACCGAAAAGCCCGCCTGAGCGTTTCTGAAAGCGCGATGCATGTTGGCGAACGCGCGAAGCGCGTGACATACCGTAGCCCACGGCGCGAGCTGTGGACCCGTTGGGCCAAATGCATCCAGCCCGCGAAGCGGGTGCAAGAGCTTCGGCACGCTCAATGATGAGACAACCTGCAGCCGGTGATCTCGAGCACTGCGGCTCGCCTTATTGCAGCGAAACGGACGCCGGCATCATCAGCGCATCGGTGGACTTGTTGATCGTAACGGTCCCCTGGATTTGGTGAAGGCCGAGCGTCGCAAAAGCTCCCGGCAGGATCGTGACGCCTTGGAGCTGCTTGCCGGTAGGATCGTACGCCGTGTACGTATACGTTCCGCTGGTGACGAGCGGCATATAGCCTGTGACCAGGCCGCTTGAGCTGATCGGCCAGGTCGCGATCGTCGTCGTCGTGGTGCCGGAAATCACGCTGAGCTGCAAGCTGCCGAGCACCGGCGTCCCGTCGCTGTAATTGAGCTGCAGCGAAAGCGGCACGCGCGGGCTGCTCTTGTACGCGATCGCGATCGCCGCCCACTGGTCCGAAGATGAAATCGACATCGATCCGGCGATGCTGGCGGCCGTCGTCTGGTCCTGATCGCCGAAAGCTCCCTTCGAAAGGGTCTGCTCGCAGGTGAATCCGCTGCTGCATTTGAATGTCTCCGCGTCGGCGGTCGAGACGGCGACCACGAGATAGTCATTCGACTGCGTAGGAGCAAGCGTTCCCGCGTTCGGCGCGCTGGTCGATCCGATCGCCGCGACAACGCTGTCCGGCGCGCCTGAAGCAAGGCCCGCCACTTCCGCGAACCCGATGATTCGCGTCGTGGAGGCAGAGCTGTTGGACACAGACAAGCTCGGTGTGCCCGCCGTTGCGACGGGGGCACGATAGATTGCGAGGGAGTGGCCGTCCACCGTTTGAACCTCCGAGGCGTCGAGCGCGTAGACGCTTCCGACACTGTCCGAGACTTTCGTCGCCCCGGTGTTCGTGGTTCCGACGCGCACAATGGCCAGCAGGGTGTTTCCTATGGTGACCGCTTTCGTCAAGCTAACAGAGCAAGATGTGGATGAGCCGCAATCGTTCGAGACGCTCGGTTGTGCAAGCGTTTGAGCGTGCAAACCAGACCCCAGCAACAGAATCGCCACCGCGACAATTGCGTGTTTCATGTTGAAACCCCCGGAGGACGTTCAAAACGTTGGAGCAGTGCGTCTCTCGTCATAAGCCGGGCTGGGGTTCGGCTGACGAAACCTCTATCCCGCCGTCTACACCTACACGACGGGCTCAAGGCAGACGTTCTCTTGACTCCAAACGGGTAGATCGGTGGCAGTCGGCTAAACTTTAGAACCGAGGTTGAGGGTTCGACGCGAGGCTGATTCCCCTGTCGGAACTGGAGGAGCGCGCCGCTGCCAGCGTCACATTGCCAGAGCAAAGCGCCGGGATCAACTGCTCCGGAGGACAGTTCTAGGCAACTGTACCGGCACTGGCCCTCGGCCAAAGGAACAAGCTGCCTTCGCAGCTCGCCGATTTTCGCTCCGGCGGATTGCACCCTCCGCGCCACCTGTAACCCATTCGCCTTCGGTACCATTGACCGTCGCGGCCCCAGACACTGGAATGGAATTGAGAAAATGGGCCAGACTCAGAATCATTTCCCGCCGAAAGATCCATCGGACACGTGTGTGCCGGCGCACAGCCGGCAGGGCGAGCTTTTCTTCACCGCTCGCGTGGTGCTGCACCGGCTGCGCCGCACGGTCGCCGATTTCTTTGGCGGGTTGCGGCGCTGCGAAAAAATGCACGACGGCCCGTATTCGGTGGTGGTCGGAGAATCGCGCAGCAAACTCTGGTCGGACAAACGGCCCGCGGAGGCCGCGTATCAGAATGGCAAGGTGCAAAACCTGAAGACGGCCGTCCAGGAACTCGATTGCGCACTATTGTTGCCCGGCCAGATCTTCAGCTTCTGGAAACAGGTCGGGCGTGCCACCGAAGGCCGCGGCTACGTCGTCGCCCGCATGCTCCAGCAGGGCTGCATGATTCCGGCCGTGGGCGGCGGACTGTGCCAGCTCTCGAATGCTCTTTACGACGCGGCGCTGCAGGCGGGCTGCGAGATCATCGAGCGGCACGCGCACTCGCGCGCTGTTCCGGGCTCCGCGGCGGCCGCGGGGCGCGATGCGACTGTCGCGTGGAATTACGTCGACTTGCGATTTCGCTCTCGCGTGCCGCTGCTGATCCGCGCTCGCGTGACGCCGGACGAACTCGCGGTGTCGTTTTGCGTCTTCCCCGGCACCGTGATTCTGGCGGAAGACGGCGATGCCCGGAGCGGTTCGGTTGCCGAGAGTGAGCCGCAAGCGTATGAGCCCGCACGTACTTGCGCCACATGCGAGGAGACGTCCTGCTTCCGCCACGAGGGCCACGCGCCTTAGGTTCCGTCCGAGAACAGGACGCAGCGGGAAATCAGTGCGTCAAAATCCGTCAAACGCGGATTTTTCCGGTCATTTAGGGGCAGCTTGAGCTGCTCACGGCGTCAAAGTCCTTGACGCAGTTAGAGCGATTCCGCAGGGCTGTTGCACTCGGGCTGATACTGCGCGACCAAGTCTGAAAGAACGCTCGCACGCTCGTCGCGCGTCGAAGATTCCATCGGCAAAAACGCGACAAAGAGGTTGATCGCGCCGCTCGAGACGCCGCACCACCGCGGATAGTTCTCGTGCCACGGCGTCAGATGCGCGGAAATGTTGCCGGACTCTCCGAAGTAGATCGCACGCATCATCCGCGGGTGGCACGTCAGATCGCGCACCAGGATTGCGTAAATTCCGGAATTGCTTGTGGAGACGGAGCAGGGAAGAACCTCCGGCTCGGAAAAGCAGTGACTGCCGAACCAGATTCCTTGCGGGGCCGCAGGCGAGGCAGGGCCGGTGTAGTTGGCTGAGGCCACTCGAGCACTCCAGCGGCGCGGCCGTCGAAACCGCGCTCGCGAGGGCGCAAGTATAGCTTTTCCGGGCAGCGCGTTCGATTTGAAAAGCGTCCAGCGCCCGTTCGGCTTTTTGAATCGGGCGCGCTTAGTGTGAGGATCGCTGCTGCATTTTGGCCTGCGCCGCAGCGGTCCACGGCGGCACCACGCCGTTCATGCGCGCGTAGGCGATCGATTGGCCGAGATGCTCGTGGTCGTGCGCGACGAGATGGAAGATTACCGCGCCGACCGTGTTGAAGCCTTGGAAGTTCAGGGGCTTGGACATGTCCGCGTCGGACATGTCGCCGATGCTCTTCTCAGCGTACGCATACGATTGGTTGAGCAGGTCGATGATTTTCGCTTTGTCAGTGGTGGATTTTTCGAAGCCCTGGAATTTGAAGCCGGGATACGGCGGCGCGCCGGCGATCGCCGTCAGGCCGAAATTGCCGGCCGCAATGTGAAGATAGACTTCGCTGACGGAGCGGACGCCGTCGGCGGGACGCCACGTGTACTTTTCCTGGGGCATCGCCTGCGCCAGGCTGATGATTTCGTTTTGGGCGGCCTTCAGTTCGACGATTGCCTCCGAGCGAAAGTTGAAAGTCTTCGCGGCCGTCGACTCGTCCTGGCCGAATGCCGGGGCGACGCGCACCGCGAAAAGGAAGCCGAGCAGACAGGCGCTGAGACAGAGCTTCTTGGTCATCGTCATTCCCCCAGTAAACGCGCCGACACTCTATCGAGTCCGCGGGCAAAAAGCGACCGAAAAGGCTGAACGGCCGGGGAGGTTCACGCCCCTCGACGCGAGCGCTCAATGGGTGTAACAGAAAACAGGTGAGCTAAAACTTGTAGCGGTGTCCGCGGCGCACGAGGGGCTCTTCGATGAATTTCCAGGACAGATTAGCCAGCAGGTAGAGAAGCGGCAGAGAAATCAAGGCGCTCGCTACGTCTCTCGAGGGACGCAGGCCCAGCTCGCTATGCATTACGAACCGAGAAACCGTCCACAGAAGACCAAAATGAGCGAGATAGAGTCCGTAGCTGATTTTCCCATTCGCGCGCATGAAACGGGTGCGCAGAAATCCGCAGAACCACGAATCCGAGCGGGTCAGCACAAAAATCATCAGCGATAGGCAAGAGAGCTCGACGAGCGTCCTCTCGGCGAACGCGTTCACGAGCAATGCATGCGGAACGCGGATGCGAATTAAATGCACGAGCAAAGCCGCCGCTCCGGTAAATCCGAGTATTGCCCACGGCAATAGATGTGACTTCCGGCGCATCCGCGCCTGCACTTCAGGGGTGGTCCAGGCCAGTGCGAGAAGCAGTCCCATGGCGAGAGCGTCAGCGCGCAAAGGAGTCCAGAAGTAGATCACGGATTGGCTCCACGCATTCCCGTTGGCCAGAAACGACACAAGCCCGCGCAACAAGGGCGCGATCGCGATCACCGAAAGAAGACCCAGCACCAGCGATCGCTTCGACAGGCGGCGCACGCAAACCGGGGCGAGAAGGTAGAAATGTTCTTCAACCCCCAATGTCCACGTAGGAACGATGAGGAGGCCGCTGTTCACAATCGCGGGAAAGAAATTCTGGACCAACACGAGACAGGCGCCGAGAACCGCGGCGGACGAGTAACCAGCAGGATGAGCCAATCCCCATCCCTTGCCGATCGAAAGAAAAACGACCGCATAGACGGCCAGCCATAAATAGTACAGCGGAAGAATTCGATGGAATCGCCGAGCGTAAAACGCCTTGTAATAGTTCGGCGAATCTTTGTACCGCAGGAGAATGCTCCCGATCAGGAAGCCGGACATAATGAAGAACGTATCCAGATTGACGGGAAGCACTTCGAGAGCTGTGACGAAACGAGCCACCGGATGCCATGCGTGAGCAGGTCCTGCCAAGTAGTGATAGCAAATCGCAAGCAACGCGGCCGAACCGCGAAGGCCGTCGAGCTCCTCCACGTAGAAGCCCTTTTGCGGAGTGGGCGTCTTGGCTGGACCAAGGCGGGCCGGTGGTGAAGGGGCAACGGAGTGATCAACGAGAACTTCGTGCCCGATTGTAGTGACGGCCATTTTTTCGTGGTTGTTTCGTACCTATGCAAACACTACCCGCGGAGAAAGTTGCGGTCTTTAGAGCGGAAGTACTGGCGAATGGTACTCGACCCGTTTTGAAACGCCCTGTTCCAGAGGTCTATTGTTCGGGCTGCGAGTCGAGAATTTCCGGAACATCAGTGCGGGTGGCGGCGCGGATTTCGGCGCGGATCACATCGCCCGAAAAGCCGGCGCGGAGGAGGCTCGCGTAAAGCGACGCGAGTTTGCGCTGGTCGAGCGGGCCGCGGACGTGCGCGAGGCGGCGCTTCAGGCGCGCGCGAACGAGGCCGGACTCGTCGGTTTCCGCGAAGACGGTTTCGACGGCGGCGTCGATGTAGCGGTCGGGAACTCCACGGGTGCGAAGCTCGCGGGCGATGCGGAAGCGTCCCTGGCGGCGGGATTGGGCGTGAGAGCGCGCGTAGTCGAGGGCGTAGCGTGCGTCGTCGAGATAGGAGCGTTCGCGCAGTTTGGCGACGACATTCGAGACGGAATCGGCGTCGTCCGCGCGACGCGCGAGATATTCGCGCATTTCGTGGATCGAATGCGCGCGGCGCATGAGCGCGCGGAGAGCCGCGGCGTACAGCTCTTCCTCAGTCTCGAGTTTGCGAGGCGAAGAACGCATCGCGGAGAAGCATAGAAGCACAGGGGCAGGGATGCAAGGAAGCAGGGAAGCGGAAGATGGAAAATGGAAAAGTGAAAATGGAAACTCGCGCGCGCCTGCGACCTTGGATGCCACCGTCGCTGCTTACTAAACGGCGAGAGAGCCCGATCGCGGCGGGCGATTTTGCCATTTTCGAATTTCGATTTTCCGAATTACTTGCGGGGGCCGGTGCGCTCGAATTCGGTCATGGCGCGCTCCATCTCTTCGCGGGCGGAATCGGCGGAAGAGCGGATGCCCTGGACGCGCAGGCGGAAATCGTCCGGATTCGACGCGCGCATGAGAGCTTCCTCGAGGCTGATGAGGTTGCGCGAGTAGAGATCGAAGAGCGACTGGTCGAACGTCTGCATGCCGTACTGGCTGGTGCCGGCGGCGATGGCGTCGCGGATCATGCGGGTTTTGTCCGGGTTCATGATGCAATCGCGGATGTAGCCGGTGGCGATCATCACTTCGCAAGCGGGGACGCGGCCGGCGCCGTCGCTTTTGCGGACGAGGCGCTGGCTGATGACGGCCTTGAGCGTGGAAGCAAGCTGCAAGCGAATCTGTTTTTGCTCGGGCGGAGGAAAGACGGCGATGATGCGCTGGATCGTCTCGGTCGCGTCCAAAGTATGCAGGGTTGAAAGCACCAGGTGGCCGGTTTCGGCCGCGAGCAAAGCCGTGGAAATCGTCTCGAGGTCGCGCATTTCACCGACGAGGACCACGTCCGGGTCCTGACGGAGGGCGGCGCGTAGCGCGGTGGAGAAGGACGAGGTGTCGACCTCGACCTCGCGCTGGTTGATGAATCCCTTTTTGTCGCGATGCAGATATTCGATCGGGTCCTCGATCGTGATGATGTGCTCGGGACGCAGCGAATTGATGCGGTCGATCATGGCCGCGAGCGTGGTCGACTTACCGGAACCGGTGGTGCCGGTGCAGAGCACGAGGCCGCGCTGCTCTTCGCAGACGGAGGCGAGCACGCGGGGCAACTCGAGCTCTTCGAGCGTGCGAATTTTGGTCGGGATGACGCGGAGGACCATGCCGACGTTGCCGCGCTGCTGGAAGACGTTGACGCGGAAGCGGCCCAGACCGGCGACGCCGTAAGCCATATCGAGCTCGGCGGTCTCCTTGAATTTCTGCTTCTGCCGGTTGGTCATCATGCTAAAGGCCATGGACAGCATCTCTTCCGGCGTGATGCGGGGGACGTCGGTGATCGCGTTCAGCAGGCCATCGACGCGGATATACGGGTGATTGCCGACCTTGAGATGCAAGTCGGAAGACCGATTCTCGACGGCGCGGCGCAGCAGATCGTCAATACTAATGGCCATGAGCGAGTCCCCAGAGTGTGAAGCGTTCATGTCACGCTAGCATCGGCTCGCGG
>DATJRU010000220.1:0-25079 GCA_035504455.1 Vulcanimicrobiaceae bacterium | reverse complement strand
ACGCAGCAGGCAGGCCTTCATCGGCGAGTCCTCGGGGTTCGTGGATGGTGCGCGGTCACCGGTCGGTGCAACTGCGCGCTCACCGCGCGACCTTGGTTTGCGCGGGCGGCTGGATGCCGGCGTCTTCGGCGATATTGAGAGCGATGGCGGTCCAGTCGAGATCGGAGCGGCCTTTCGCGATGGCGGCGACGTAGCGATCATGGAGCAAGCTGCCGATAGGAAGCGGGACTTCGCTTGCGGTGGCCGTGGCGAGCGCGAGGGAAACGTCCTTGAGGCCGAGCGCGAGGCGGAATCCGGCGGGCTCGAATATTTCAGCGGCGATGGATTTTCCGTAGCCCTGGTAGACGGGGCAAGCGAACAGAGTTTTGCCGAAGAGATCGGCGACGGCGTTTTTGTCGATGCCGTTTTTCTGGGCGAGGGCGAGCATTTCGGCGATGGTCTCGATCGCGGAAGCGATCATGAAATTGCCGCAGAGTTTCACGACGTTGGCGGCGCCGGCGTCCTCGCCGAAATCGAAAATGCCCTGGCCGATCGCTTCGAGCAGCGGGCGCACGCGCGCTTTCGGCGCGGCATGGCCGGAGGTGCAGACCCACAACTTCTTCGCCGCGGCGGCTTCGGGGCGCCCGAAAACGGGCGATGCCACGTATTCCACTTTGTGCGTCGCGTGATGTTCGGCGAGGCGGCGCGCGACGGCCGGCGAGATCGTGCTGAGTGAGACGTGGATTCCGCCGGGGCCGAGCCTTTCGACGAACGAGCCGGGCGCGAGGCACAGTTGTTCGATCGCGCGATCGTCGGCAACCATGGTGAAGGCGACGCTGCCGGGTGATGCGACTTCCGCGGGAGTTGTCGCGAGCGCCGCGCCCTTCGCGATGAGCGGGGCGGCTTTCGAGGCGGTGCGGTTGTAGATGCGGAGCGCGTGGCCCGCTGCCATGAGGTTTGCGGCGATCGGCTCGCCCATGTTGCCTAGTCCGATGAATCCGAGTGCTTCGGCCATCTCCACTCCTCTCGATCGAACGCCAGCAGATTGGATGATGCGATGGGTCCTAAAGTCTCAATCGGCGCGGTTCAGGAAGTTGCGAGCAGACTGCGAAAGGCGGTCGCAAAATGCGACCAACTCCACAGGATTCATCAGGCGCCGACGCGAAGGGCGAGGCAGGTGATGTCGTCGTGCTGGCGGGCCTGGGCGGCGAAGGAGTTGACGTCGGCCATGACGCGCTGCAGGACTTCGCTCGCGGTGCCGGACGGGGACGATTGCAGGCACGCGATCAAGCGCGGCTCGCCGTATTCGTCGCCGGTCTCGCTGACCGCTTCGACCACGCCGTCCGTGAAAATGAACAATAGGTCGCCGGGATCGAGTTGGACGCTGCCCGAGGGATAGGGCGTTTCTTCCGGCGTGAAGAGCGGCAGGCCAAAGGGCGGGCCTCCTGTTTCGAGACGCTCGATGCGACCCGAGGCACGGCGGAGCACCGGCAGATTGTGCCCGGCGTTGACGTAGCGCATCTCGCGCGTGGCGGGATCGATCTCGGCGAGGAACGCGGTGGTGAAGCGGCGGCCTTCGAGGCTGTGCGCACGGCAGTAGCGGTTGAGGCCGGCGACGATTTCATCGAGCGAGGCGGGCGTGGCCGAGATCGCGCGCAGGCTGGCCTGGAACGTGGCCATCAGCAGCGCGGCGGGAATGCTCTTGCCGGCGACGTCGGCAACGGCGACGAGCAGCGGGTACGAGACGGAGTTCGATGCCGACGCGGGGCGCACGAAGGCGTCGTAGTAGTCGCCGGCGACGGTGTTCTGGGGACGCGTCGCGAAGGCCATGTCGATTCCGGCGACGGCGGGCGGCTTTTCAGGGACGAGCCACTGCTGGATTTCGCGGGCGATTTCGAGGTCGCGCTTCATGGTGACGCGGTCGCCCAGCTCGAGCGCGAGCAGCACGAAGAGGATGAGCGCGCCGATCCATCCGAGATTGAAGCCCTGGTTGTGGCGGTTCGCTCCGACGTTGATCTGCAGGACGAGAAGCGCGACCGCGACGAGCAGCAGCACGCGCCGCGCGGGCGAGAGCTTCATCAGCATCGCCTGGAACAGCGCCCAGGCGGCGAGCAGCGGACGCCTCCACCACTTCCTTTCCTTGCCGATGGCTTCCCAGTCGACGTCCTTCGAGTAGAGGCCGTAGGTTTCGCGGGCCTCGGATTTGAACTGGCCCCAGAGCTGCTCGATTTCGAGGCCTTCGGTGACGCGCGTCCAGAAACCGCGGATGCGGTCGTGCCGCGAGGCTCGAGCGGAAGTGGGAGCGGTGGCCATGTGAAGGGAGATTATCGCAGGAACGGGAGCGGACGCCACTGGCGAGGCGCGGGGAGTGCCGCATGAAATGGCGCCCGTTCGCGCGGATCAGGAAAGTTTGGCGGCGAGGTCGATGAAGTCGGTCGCGACCACATCGAACGAATCCGACGGGGGCGGCGCGGCGCCTGCGGGCCGCGGCGGGTTGGGGCCGCCCTCCTGGGGGCGCGGGACGTAGCCCGTCTTGAGCCCGCACGCCTGCGCGGCTTTCAGATCGCCGGGATGCGCGGCGGTCATCATCACTTCCGAGGGCTTCATGCTGAGGAGCTCGACTGCGCCGAGGTAGACTTCGCGGTCCGGCTTGTAGTGATTGAAGAGGTCCGCGCCGAAAACCGTGTCCCAGGGCAGCCCGGCGAATTTCGCCATTTCGACAAGAAGCGAGACGTTGCCGTTCGAGAGCGTGGCGATGATGTGATTCTTTTTGAGGCGCGTGAGTCCTTCGACCGCGTCGGGCCAGGGCGTGAGGCGGTGCCAGACGTTGGTCCAGTGCTCTTTCTCCTCTTCGGTGAGCCCGGTAATGTTGAATTCGACGAGGAGTTGATCGAGCAGCGTGCGATGCAGCGCGTCGAGCTTTGTCCACGGCAGCTCGCCCTTGCGGACTTTCTCCATCGACGGGCCGTAGCCCGCGCGCCAGCGATCGGCGAACTTGCCCCAGTCGATCTGCAGATTTTTCTCGCGGCTCCACCGCTCGCCTTCGCGGACGATAGAGCCGCGCCAGTCGACGACGGTGCCGAAGACGTCGAAGACGAGCGCTTTCACGCCGAGCGAATTCGCCGGAGCGGGCATCGGAGGCGAGTGTCTCATATCGGGGCGGGATTCGCCCGAGCCGCCGGCAAACGGGGCAAAGCTGGAAAGCGCCATCGATAGGGCCACGAACTCGCGTCTGCGCATCGGTCCCCTCTTTTCCCGTGCCGTCCTTCAGCAACCCGGCGATCGTGGCGCGTATTCTAAACCAGCACATGGATTCACGCTCAAAATCGTGGCTGGGCCCTGGGGTTGCGTCGGAGCGATGTGAAGCTGCCGGGGAGCCGGACGCCCCGCTCGGATGTGCTATCGTCGGTCAAAGGGGCGCGCGATGAGCCTGCGTGAATCAGGCAGATGGCACGGCGTGTTGCCGGGAGTGCTGGCAGGCGCGCTGGGCTGCGTCCTTGGGGCGGGGATGCTGTTTTCCGCGGCAGCTCAAATCCAGAACTACGAAAGCGGCGGAATCATCGACATGGACGGCGAGCGGTTCGCGCCGGAAAACCCGAACGAGAAGGCCGAGTGGACGTTCGCCCGGTTTCACTACGATCTCGGCGAGGAATTCGGATTCTACCGGTTCCAGCGCTGGGCGGCGGACTGGCCGAAGGCGGACCGGCAGTTCGTGCTGGGAGTGAAGCGGCTGACGCGAGTTCAGGCGCGATCGACGGAGCATATCGTCGACGCGAACTCCGATGAAATCTTCAACTACCCCTGGGTCTACGTGGAGGACGCAGGGGCGTGGACGCTCAGCCAGCACCAGGCCGCGCGCCTGCGCGAGTATCTGCTGCGCGGCGGATTCCTGATGGTCGACGATTCGCACGGCGATGAAGAGTGGCAGACTTTTGCGGCGGGAATGCGGATGGTTTTCCCCGACCGCCCGATCGAGGAGCTGGCGAACAAGGACGAGATTTTCCACGTCACCTACGACCTTGACGATCGCGTGCAGGTGCCGGGCACGCGCTACATCTGGGGGCATCGCTGGCAGTACGAAGCGGACAGCGCGACGCCGCGGTGGCGGGCGATCCGCGACGACAAGGGCCGCATCATGGTCGCGATCTGCCACAACTCCGACGTGGGCGACGCATGGGAATGGGCCGACAGCCCGCAATACCCGGAACATCCCGCGTCGGTGGCGTACCGCATCGGAGTGAATTACATCATCTACGCGATGACGCACTGATACGACCGCCCCGGCCGCGCGTGATGCCGGGCACAGCCAGTTTTTCGACCAAATTACAATACGATTTCATCGCCGATTTGGGAGCACAACCATGGCCAAGAAGAACTTCAAGGATTTGACCGAGCGCGAAATCCTGGCGCTCGCGATTCAGCTCGAAGAGGAAGACAGCCGCATCTACGGCGATTTCGCCGAAGGGCTGCGCGAGACGTTTCCCGCCACGGCGAAGGCATTCGACGACATGCAGGCCGAGGAATCGCGGCACCGCCAGTCGCTGATCGAGATGTATCGCAAGAGGTTCGGCGATCACATTCCCCTGATCCGGCGGCAGGACGTGAAGGGCTTCGTGGAGCGGCGCTCGATCTGGCTGGTACGGCCGCTGGGCATCAATGCGGTGCGCAAGCAGGTGGAAGTGATGGAGGCGGAGACGCGACGGTTCTACGAGCGCGCGCTGCAGCAGGTTTCCAATCCCGACACGCGGAAGTTACTCGGCGATCTCGAGGAAGTCGAGAGGCAACATTACGAATTCGCGGGGTCGCTGCGCGAAAAGCAGATCGAATCCGGGGCGCGCGCCGAGGAGGACGAGTCGCAGAAACGCCTCTTCATGCTGCAGATCATTCAGCCCGGGCTGGCCGGGCTGATGGACGGATCGGTTTCGACGCTCGCGCCGATTTTTGCCGCGGCGTTTGCGACGCATGAGAGCAAGGCCGCGTTTCTCGTGGGCCTCGCGGCGTCGATCGGGGCGGGCATCTCGATGGCGTTCGCGGAGGCGCTTTCCGACGACGGCTCGCTCACGGGGCGCGGACGGCCATACGTGCGCGGCGGGGTGACGGGGTTGATGACGGCCGCGGGCGGCATCGGGCACACGCTCCCGTTCCTGATCCCCAGCTTTCATCTTGCGTTCACGGCCGCGGTGATCGTGGTGGCCGCGGAGCTGGCGATCATCAGCTATGTCCGGCACCGGTATATGGATACTCCGCTGTTGTCGTCCGCCTTTCAGGTGGTGGTGGGCGGAGTTTCGGTGTTCGCGGTAGGGATTCTGATCGGAAGCTCGTAGGAGCGCGAGAGCTCGAAGAGTTTTGTGTGGCAACACCTGAAAAACAAATCGACGCGTTCGCCTTCATGAGCGCCGAGGAAAACACTACATGCTGCGACTGAGGCAGCGCAATGGAGGCGCGCTTCGCGCGCGTCGTTATGTCGGACCTGAAGGTCCAACCCCCTAAGGCCGAAAGCCCGCCTCGGTTCCGCACAGGGTCTAGAAGGTAATTGTGGGCGTGGGGCTCGGGAGGGAGACGCCTGCTTCGATCGTGAGGCGTGGCGCGCGGCGCATCGTTTCGATGAAGGCGCGGACGATGTCGGGATCGAACTGGTTGGCGGCGCAGCGCTCGAGTTCGGCGAAGGCGTCCTCGGGCGTACGGGCTTTCTTGTAGGTGCGCGCGGAAGTGATCGTGTCGTAGGCATCGGCGATGGCGATCACGCGGGCGCCGTGCGGAATGCGCTCGCCTTCGAGGCGGTCGGGATAGCCGCTGCCGTCGTAAAACTCGTGATGGTGGCGCACCATCTCGCGGATGCGGCTCATGGGCTTGAGCGGCTCGAGAATCTTGGCGCCCAGGTCGGTGTGCGTCTTCATCGTCTCCCACTCGGACGCATCGAGCGGGCCGGACTTGTTGAGAATCGACTCGGGGATTCCGACTTTTCCGATATCGTGCAGCAGGCCGGCGAGACGGATATCCTCGATTTCCGAGGGCGCCAGCCCGAGCGCCTGGGCGATCATCACCGCATATGCGGAAACCTTGCGCGAGTGACCCTGCGTGTAGTGGTCCTTGGCGTCGATGGCGAAGGCGAGCGACGTGACGGTCTCGACGACTGCCGGCGGCAAACCCTCGCCCTCGGCCGGGCCGCCCTGCTCCTCGAGCGATCGCGTGAACTGTTCCAGGCGCCGGTAGATTTCCTCGAACGCTTCGGGGCCGGTTGAGAACAGGCGCTTGAGAGTGACGCCGAGATAGGCCTCGAGGACGTCCTTCTTCCAGCGCTTGCGATCGTTGGGATCGCCCTGCTCGGCGCTCGAAACGGAGTTTCCGCCCTGGTGCTTGGAGATGTACATCGAGGAGTCGGCGACCTGAATCAGCTCCTGCGGCGTCGATCCGTGGATCGGGAAGGCGGCGATGCCGAAGCTGGCGGTGATGTTCTTGTCGCGCAGGAGAGGATCGGCGGCGATCCAGCCGCGCAGCTTGCCGGCCAGTTGACGAGCCTGTTCGATGCCCGTTTCCGGCATCAGGATCACGAATTCATCGCCGCCATAGCGAGCGACAACATCCGAGCGTCGGCAATTCTGTTCGAGGATGTGTCCGACGCGCTGAAGGACGACATCGCCTTCCAGGTGACCGTAGAAGTCGTTGACGAATTTGAAGCGGTCGAGGTCCATCAGCACGAGCGCGAAGGGGCGGTTGGCGCGCGTCGAGCGCTTCCACTCGGACGACAGCGCCTCCATCAGGAAGCGATGTGTTTTCACGCCGGTCAGGCCGTCGGTGATGGCCTGTTCTTGGGCGCGCTGGAAGGTGAGCGCGTTGTGCAGGGCGCCGGCGAAAAGATCGGCGAGCGTGCGGAGCAACAGGACATCATGATCCGGGAACTGGCAGGGCTCGGTGGACTCCACGTAGAGCACGCCGAGAAATTGCTCGCCGTACGTGATGGGCAGGGCGAGCGAGGAGGCCGATCCTGGCAGGACAGTCCGCGGCGTCGAGGTGCTGACTTCGTAGACGGTGCCCATCTGGCCGGTGCGCGCGACCTGGCCGACCAAGCCTTCGCCGAGCTGCACGCGGCGCCCGATCGCATCGCGGCGAGCGCCGGCTTCGGCTCGCACCACCAGGTCTTTCGAAGAGTAGTCGAGGATGGCGATGCCGATGTGGTCGTACGGCAGGTGATTTTCGACTTCGGCGGCGATTCTCGCGAGCATTTCGTCGGGATCGAGCGTGGTGATCGCGTGGCTCGAGACGTTGTTGATCAGCGTGAGCTGGCGCGACTTTCGTTGCTCTTCGGCGAAGAGGCGCGCGTTTTCGATGGCGATGGCCGCCTCGCTCGCCAGCAGGCCCAGCAATTCCACGTGGCCTTCGTCGAAGGTGCGGTCTTTCGTGCTGTGAGTGACCATCGCGCCCACGGGGCGATCGTGAATGATCAGAGGGACGGCGCAAACCGAGTTCATCTCGCGCAGAGGGTCGATGCCGAGGCGTTTCGTTTCCTCCAAGAAATTTTCGCGGATCAGGAGGGGCCGCCCGGTCCGAACCACGTATTCCACGAAATGATTCCCGGCGGGCCGCGAGCGCTTCGGGCGGCGTTCGCCGTCGGTCACTTCGATTTCGAACTTCACCTCGCCGGCCTTCGCGTCGTAGGTGGCGATGAAGACGCTGTTTACGTCGAGGACGCGGCGCATTTCCGAGTAGATTTTTTCGAGCAGCGCGTCGAGCTCGAGCGTGGAGCTCAGAGCGCGGCCAATCTCATTGAGGATGTGGAGATCTTCGGTGCGGCGCGCCGTCTGGTGCATCAGGTAGCTGTTCTCGACGGACATGCCGATCTGCTGGCCGAGAGCCATCAGCAGGCGAAGCTCGGCGGGAGTGAATCCGCGGTTATCGGGCGTGGCGAGCAGCAGAACGCCGAAGACGCGTCCCTTCGCCTGCAGGCTGATGCCGACCACGGTGCGCACGCCCTGCTCGAGGAGCAGTTGGCGCGCCTGCCGGAACGATTCTTCCTGCTCGAGTGCTTCCCAGTTCGAGTCGCGCACGAGATCGCGGAGCACGACCAGCCCGCCGAGGCGCGCAACGAGGTTGACCAGATACTCGTGCAGATTGCCGTCGTGAATGGTTTGCGCGAGAGTTTCGTTGAGTCCCGTGACGATCACCGAGCTCGACGCGCGCGGCTCCGTTTGCTGCACGCAGAGGATGCCGGCGGGAATGCGGACCACGTTGAGCACGCGATCGAGCGCCTGCCCCAGCATCTTGTGAATCTCTCCGCCGGCAAAGCCGGACGCGGCGAGGTTGAGATTCGAGAGCGCCAGCA
This sequence comes from Vulcanimicrobiaceae bacterium, assembly GCA_035504455.1. GTDB lineage: Bacteria > Acidobacteriota > Terriglobia > Acidiferrales > UBA7541 > Palsa-295. The sequence goes on along the minus strand of DATJRU010000220.1, from coordinate 16,780 downwards.
TGTTGCGCTCGACGCGCCGCCGCTCTTCTTCGTAGACGGCCATCACCATCAGCACGCAGGTGAAAAGCTCGGGCAAAAACATCAGCGGGAAGAGGTCGATGCCGCCAATCGAATTGCTGGCGGGGATGAAGATCGCGGACAGGCCCAGCAGGCCCCAGGCGCCGAAGGCTAGCGCCAACAGCAGGTCCACGCGCGCTTCCTGCTTCCGGCCTTCCTCCCAGAAGGTGTAGCCGACGAAAAGGAGAAGCATTCCCATGCCGAGAACAACCGGGGCATGAGTCCAGTGGACCGCGTGCACCGACGCCCATAGGACGCCGATCGCCGCCGCTACCGTCATCACGCGATACGGCAGGCGAAGGCCTGAATAGAGGCGTGCGGCGGCGTAAAAGGACAGTGCGCAGAAGATCAGGGCGGATTCATTTACGGCGGCGAGAACGCGGAGTACGTAGCCGGGCTCCATGAAGAAAAACGAGGTGCCGGTGGCAAAGTGAAGCGCGAGAAAGGCCCAGCCGATGGCCCACGCAAGGAGGTATTCCTGATGCTTGAGGCGGTATAAAAAGAAGAAAAAGACTGCAAGGAGCGACGTGCTCGCAAGGAGCACCAGATAGGCGGCAGTAACGTGTAATCCCAACGCGACGCTCCGGACTACAACCCCAACACTCCGTTGAGAATATCAGAAAACCTGCAGGCGCCCTGTAGCCGTGTCCAGTCGAGTTTCGTGGACGTCAACTTGCGTCGTGCCAGCCATCCACGCTGCGGAGGCCGTGGCTATGGGCCGCCGCAACTTGAGCCCCGAGAGGTTAAGCCGCAAGGGGCGCGAGGTCAAGGCAGTATCCGTTCGTCACCCGGGTATCAAGTGCCATACCTCGATGAAGTTACGGCGTTCGGCGACTCGATTTTGCGAAACGCTTTCGCTAAGATGAGTGGTTTCGAGGTCGTCGAGGAAACCGAATGTCATCCGCACCAAAGCCGCGCGTCCGTTTCGCCCCGTCGCCGACGGGTTATCTGCACGTAGGAGGGGCGCGGACCGCCCTGTTTAATTGGCTTTTCGCCCGCCACGAAGGGGGCACGCTGCTGCTCCGGATCGAGGACACCGACGTCGGGCGAAACCGGCCGGAGCTTGTCGACGGAATCATCAACGACCTGAAGTGGCTGGGTATCGAGTGGGATGAGGGCCCGTTCTTTCAGTCCCAGCGGCTCGAGATGTACCGCGAGGCGGCGGAGCGCCTGCTGGCGAGCGGCGCCGCCTTCCCCTGTTATTGCAAGGCTTCGGCATACGGCGGAGGCGATGCCGCGCCCGCCGAGGAACAGGAGGGCGAAGGCGACGACGAAGGGCCGAAGGCTCAGAAAGCCGCGGCGTGTCCGTGCCGCGATTTGAGCGATGCCGAGCGGGCAGCCCGAAAAAGCGAAGGGAACGCGTACGCCATCCGCTTTCGAGTGCCCCGAACCGGCACAACGAAATTCGAGGATATCGTTTTCGGCGCGCGCGAGGTGCAGAACGAGGAGATCGAGGATTTTGTCCTGCTGCGATCGAACGCCTTGCCGACGTATCAGCTTAGCGTGGTGGTCGACGACATCGACATGCGCATCACGCACGTGATTCGCGGCGCCGATCACCTCTCGAATACGCCGAAGCAAGCGCTGCTTTACGAGGCACTCGGCGCGCCGCTGCCGCTGTTTGCGCACGTGCCGCTGATCCTGGGTCCGGACCGCAGCCGCCTTTCGAAGCGACACGGGGCCACGAGCGTCGGGTCGTACACCGCGGAAGGATTTTTGCCGGAGGCGTTTCGCAATTTCCTCGCGCTGCTGGGATGGTCTCCCGGAGGCGATTCGGAAATTCTGCCGACGCCGCAGATGATCGAGCGGTTCAGTCTTGCGGGCGTGAGCCGCACCAACGCGGTTTTCGACCGGCCGAAGCTCGAGTGGTTCAACACGGAATACCAGCAGAAGATGCCGATCGAGGACCTGCTGCCGTACGTGGAGGCGCAGCTCAAGAACGCGGGGCTCTGGGAGGGCTCGCAGGCGAGCCGCGATCACGCGTGGTTCGGGCGCACTGTCGACCTGATCCGGCCGCGCACGCGCTTGCTGGGCGATTTCACCACATGGTCGCGCGCGTTCTTCACCGACGATTTCGAATACGAGGCCGAGGCGCGCGAGAAATTCTGGAAGGACGAGCGGATCGGAGCCATGCTGGCGAAACTCGCGGATGCGCTCGCGGCGCTGCCCGACTGGAACCACGATGCCTGCGATGCGACGTCGCGCGGCGTGGCCGCAGCCGAGGGCGTGAAGGCGGGCGTGCTGATCAATGCGACGCGCGTGGCGATTGTAGGGCGCGCGGTGGCGCCGCCGCTCTTCGATACGATGGTGGCGCTTGGCAAAGACCGCGTGGTGACGCGCCTGCGGCGCGCCGTCGCGTTCCTCGGATCAAAATAAGTGGAAAGTGCTGTCCGCGGGGCCGCGCGCTTGGGCTGACGGCTTACTTGCCCGCGCGAAAAACTTCCGGATGGACGGCGTGTCCCGCCGCTCCCGCTGCGGCGATCTTGACGGTGGCTTCGAGCGGAATCTTCACCGGGGGCAGGCACGCGGAGCTGTTGCACGCCTGATAGCGCAACGTGATGGGAATGGTCACGTCGCCGAGGGCGGCCGTGGTGCTGGCAGTCAACTTCAGCTTGAAGGTGACGCTGCCCGTGTAGACGTTCAGCGGCTTGTCCGAGAAGGTGAACTTCTTGTCGCGGCCCGGCGGGTAGACGGAATCGACGAGCGTGAGGCCTTCGGGCAGCTTTGGAGTGATCGTCGTCGGAATCAGGTAGGCGTCCGACGGCTTGTGCGAATTCATGTGGTACGCCTCGTTGATGTTCGCGACCACGGCGACTTCGAAGTCCTTGCCGCGCGCGACCGGCTCCATCGAAACGTACACCTGTGACTTCACCACCTGTGCCGGGGTGAGCGCGGGCGCTTCCTGCGCCCGGGCGTTCCTGCCGCCAGCGACTGCAATTCCCGCGAGCGCGCTCGCGGCCAGAAAATAGCGCAACGACTTGGCTGAGATCATAGCTGGCTCTCGATGTCCTTGGTGATCTGGGCTTCGTTGACCACACCAATGTACTTCTTGACGATCTTGCCGTCGCGCGAAATCAGGTAGCTGGTGGGCATGCCGAGCAACCCGCCGAACTTGTCGGTGATCTCGTCGCTTCCCAGCACGATCGGGTAGTCCATCTGCTCCTGCTTGCCGCCGACGTCGAAATGGTTGTCATGAATGAACGGATCGACGGACTTCGCGCCATCGTCGTCCATCGAAGCGCCGAGCATGGTGAAACCCTTGCTCGCGTACTTGTCCTGCAGGCCGATCAGCAGGGGAATCTCGCTGCGGCAAGGCTCGCACCAAGTCGCCCAGAAGTTGACGAGGACCACTTTCCCTTTCAGGCTCACCAGCGATGTGTCGCCCCCCGCAAGATTCTTGAACGCAACGTCAGGCTCGGGCTGCAAGGCGGCGTCGGAAATCGAAGCCTTGACGGACGAATTCCCGCAAGCAGCGAGCGCCCCGCACGCCAGCAGCGCCGCCGCGCAGAGCAACCAACCATGATGGAACTTCCTGCTCATAGCTGGCTCTCAATGTCCTTTTCCAGCTCGGCTTTCTTCTGCTCGAGGCTGCCGATATAGCTCCGATAGATCTTGCCGTCGCGCGTGATCAGGAAGCTCGTCGGCATGCCGATAATTCCGCCGAATTTGGCGACGATGTCGTCGTCGTTCATGACGATCGGATAATTCATCAGCGTTTCCTGGCCGCCGACGTCGAATTTCGAGGTGTGGATAAACTTGTTTACGGCGTCATCCTCGTCGTTCGTCGCCGCGCCGAGCATCGTGAAGCCTTTGCCCGAGTACTTGTCCTGCAGGCTGATCAGCATCGGGATTTCATGCTGGCAAGGCTCGCACCAGGTGCCCCAGAAATTCAGCAGCACGACTTTGCCTTTGTAGCTCGCCAGGGGCACGTTATTGCCCTGCAAATCCTTGAAGGTGACGTTCGGCTCCGGCGAAAGATTCGCTTCCGCGGGTGGCGGATTACTTCCGGTGGCCTGGAGCCAGTGCTGAACGGTCTTGGGCATCCAGCCTTCGATCACCGTTTCGAAGCTGTATCCGCTGATGTGCGAGGAAATCAGAGTCAGCGCGTTGGTGAAAATCAAACCGCCGATGAACAGCAGCAGGATTCCGCTGCAAACCTCCACTGTGTGAAGGTGCTTGCGAAACTTCTGATAGAACTTCATGAAGCGGCCGACGCCAACCGCCGTCAGCAGAAACGGAATGGAAAGCCCCGCCGAGTAGAGCGTGAGAAGAATCACGCCGTCTTTCACGCTGCCGCGCGAAGCCGCGATCGCCAGGACCGTGGTGAGAATGGGCCCGATGCAAGGCGTCCATCCGAGCGCGAACGCGAAGCCGAGGAGGAATCCGCTTACGATGCCGGGGCTCTTTCCGCCGACGTCGCGCAAGTGGACGTCCTGGTTCAGCCATCGCGTCAGCGCGGGACCGAAGAGAAAAATGAGCGACGCCGCGTAGAGGTGCACCGGCTTGACGACATGATCGCCGCTGACCGCGAAATTCAGAACGAGACCGCCAGCGACGAGCAGGATGCCGACGATCAGTCCGAGGCGAACCGTAATCTTGGCAAGCGTGCCGATCAGGTGCAAGCCGAAGAGAATGATCAGCGCACCGGCAATCGGCGCCAGCAGGTTGCGATGCTGCAGCAGGAAGTGGCCGACGGCGCTCGCCGTCGCTCCCATCGTGATGAAGACCGCGGACAATCCGATGACGAACGCGACCGCCGGTACCAGCAGCTTGCTCGTTGCCGATTCGCCCTCTTTCAGCTGCTCGACACCCACGCCGGACAGCATCGAAAGGTAGCCCGGCACGAGCGGCAGCACGCACGGCGACAGGAAGGAACCTAATCCAGCGGCGAACACAAACAACCCGGCAAGTACGGCGACAGACATTCGAATTTCTCCAGTCCCTCAGAGGAACCCATACCCGGCCCCACACCGGGCGCTAGGCAAACCGTGATTTGACCACATCCCTTAGACGTGTGCTAGCGCTTTTTGGGTTCCAAGAGTGGGTGCAGCGCGTTCGCGCCAACTGACATGAAAAGCTTTCAGCTGCGCGATCGCCAACGCGACCACGAACTCCTAACGCACTGAAAATGCTGACGATTTTGAGCGCAACCGATGGCACGCGATGTGCCTTTTGAGAACATGCGGGCCCGCCGCTGGAACCGCAAACGGCGACATCTTCGCCGCTTGCGGTGGCGGGCTCGAAGATCTTCTGGAGGAGCAGCGCGATGACGCCGAACCAAGTGACGCTGGTCCGAATCGGCGCAGCTTTTGCGGCCGTCGCGCTCTTCAGCGCCGCACGGGAGGTGCTCGCGGCCGACCTCGCTGCGGTCGTGCTGACCATCACGGCCATCGCGCTCGACGGAGTGGACGGCTACATCGCGCGCAGGCGCGGCTTGGCGACGCCGCTCGGCGCACAGCTCGACATTCTGGGCGACCGCGTCGTCGAGAATCTCTTCTTCACTTGCTTTGCGGTGAGCGGACTGATCTCGCTCTGGGTGCCAGTCGTGTTTTTCGCGCGCGGCGCCCTCACGGATTTCCTCCGCGGGGCCGCCGCCCGTGCCGGGCGAACGGGCTTCGCGGGCGACTCGATGCTTGAAACGTGGTGGGGGAAAACTCTGGTCGCGTCGCGCGCGAGCCGGGCCGCGTATGCCGCTCTGAAGTGCGTTTGCTTCTGCTACCTTGGGTTGCTGCTGCCGCTGCGCGGCGCCGGCTCCGCAATTTCGGAGACCGTGGCCGGCTCGTGGCCGGCGAGTTGGCTCAGCTCGCCGGTCGCGAATGCGCTGTTCAGCGCGGGCCGCTTTCTCACGGGCGCGACGGTTCTCTTCTGCCTGATCCGGGCGTTTCCGGTGGTCTGGGAGGGACGCCGCTATCTTGCAACGGAGAATCCGCCGCGAAAGTCCCTGGCGGTTCCGGTGATCCGATGAAATCCGCGTCACAGATCGGCGCGTTTTTCGATCTCGACGGCACGCTCCTGCCGTCGCCATCGCTCGAATGGCGATTCATCGCGTGGCTCGCCGCTTGCGACGCGATCGACGGCGGCCACCTGGCTCGCTGGCTCGGTCATTTCGCGCGCAACGTTTGGCTCGACCCCTACGCCGCGACCTTCGAGAACAAATCCTATCTTCGCGGGCTTGGCGAATCGCTCGCCGCTCGGTGGGAATCCGAGCGCGCGGGGGAATCGCTTCGCTACTTTGCTGCGGGCGTCGAGCGCGTCGCTTGGCACCAGGCGCAAGGCCATCGCGTGTTCCTCGTGACCGGAACCCTGGGACCGCTTGCGCGCGCCGCGGCACGGCGCCTGCCCGGGCCCGTCGAAGCGTGCGCCACCGAACTCGAATCGCGCGACGGCCGCTGGACGGGGCGCGTAGCGGGCGAGCATCAGCGGGGCGAAGCCAAGGCGCGAGCGCTTCGCCGGCTCGCGGCGCAACACGACCTCGATCTCAGCGAGAGCCACGCCTACGGGAACTGCCTCGCCGACCTGTCCATGCTCGAAGCCGTGGGCCATCCGGTAGCCGTGAATCCGGACGACGGCCTCGAGCGTATCGCTTGTTCCGAGGGCGACTTCGGCAGTCGCCGGGCCGCGTCAAGAATGTGGCGAATGTGCCGGTGGAAGTCGACGCAAGACTCGCGCCCGCCTAATCTCGTCTCCGCGAGCGAATCGCGGTGAGGATTCCGCGCTACGCGGGCCGCGCCGAAGACGCGATCGCTTGGGATTCCGCCTGCGCCGACCGCGTGCGATCCGGCGGGTCAGCCCGATGGCTCGACCGCGTGCGCGAGGGATGCGGAGCGTTCGAGTGGGTCACGTTCGCCTATCTCGCGTGGCTCGAAACGATCGTCCTGTCGTGCCGCGCGAATATTCCGCACGCGGGGCGCTACTTCATCGCGCACGCCTTGCTGGCAGCCGGGATCGCTTGGCTCGTCGGCCACGCCGCGCAATCGCGCAGCGAATTCGTGCGTTTAGAGCGCCACTGGTATCCGCTTCCGCTGTACATCTTTTTCTTCGAAGAGCTGCAAGGATTGGTGCACGCTATTTTCCCGGGCTGGTTCGACCGCTGGCTCATCGCGTTCGACTACGCGCTTACGGGCGTGCATCCCTCGGTGTGGCTGGCGCGCTTCGCTTCCCCTGGGCTGAACGACTTCATGCAGTTCGCCTACATGACCTACTTTCTGAATTTGGTGATCCTGCCGGCGATCCTCTACGCAAGCCGCGAGCGGACTGCTTTCTGGACACTGATGACTTCGACCGCCATTGCGAACTACTCGATCTACATGATCGCCATCCTGCTGCCGATCGAAAGCCCGTACTATTCGCTCGCAGCCATCGAGACCAAGCCGCTCGCAGGCGGAGCGTGTACCGCGCTGATCGGCCTGATCGAGCGGTTCGGCCGCGTGCACGGCGCGGCGTTTCCTTCGGCGCACGTGGCGGGCTCAACGGTGGCGATGCTGGCGGCGTGGCGCTACCGGCGATGGCTGTTCTGGGTTTGCTTGCCGTTTTTTCTTTCGATGTGCGTCGCTACCGTTTACGGAAGGTATCACTACGTAGCGGACGTGCTCGCGGGGCTCGCCGTCGGCGCCGCCGGATTTGCGCTCGGCACACGGCTCGTGGGCGAACGATCTCACGTGACATCTTCTCAAGGTGAGCCGGCTAGTGCTGTCTCGACTCGTGCCGGGAGTCAACCTGCTTGAGAAAATCGCGCAGTTGAACCTGATATTTCTCGGGAGAAATGATCGAAGCCTCTTCGTGGCAGTAACCATTCACGCGAAAAATCGACTTTGGCTCACTCGCAGATGCAAAAACGCGCTCGCCCATCTCAGGAGGAATCACAGGGTCCTGCGTGCAGTGAACAACCAGCAACGGCGCTTCGATTGACGCGAGCCCACGTTCGGTATCGAACTGCCGCCAGACCAGCACATTGACTCCAGGCAGAAACCAGAAGAGTTTCGCCGCGAGGACCCGTGCGGATGGAAACGGTGCTTCCAATACGACAGCTCCGACAGGACGGTTCGCGGCTAGGTGTGCGGCGACGGCCGTCCCGAGTGATTGTCCGTAAGAAACGATCGTGCGCGGGTCGATGGCCTTCTCGTTGGTAAGATAGGCGTAACCTGCCTCGGCGTCGCGGTAGAGCCCTGCTTCTGTTGGTGTGCCTTCGCTCCGGCCATAACCCCGGTATTCGACGGCGAGAATATTTGCAGGAAGTCTGTGTAGAAAACGATATATGTCGGCGCGATCGGCAATATTGCCGGCGTTGCCATGGAAGGCAAGAAACGTAAACACAGCGTCGTCCGCACCAATCCACCATGCGTGCAGCTTGACGCCGTCCGACGCTTTCAGCCACACATTTTGGATCTGCAGGTCCCGAGGCTTCCAGTCGCCTTCCAGGCGGCCCGGATCGTTGGGAAAGAAAATGAAATGCGACTCGAAAATCCGGATCACAAACAAAGCGACGACATAAGCCACGACAATCGTTAGCACCAGTCTCACCAGCCGCCTCCGCACGCGCCCCCCTCTCGTCGTGCGCGGCCTCTTAAGGCCGCTACCCTAGAAAATCTTTTCTTGCCGTCTGAGGTTCCCGGCCGAGCCGAGATTCGCGATGCGGATCACGATGCTGTATTGATTCTCATTGCGGATGGTGCCGAACGAGAACCGCCGGTATTCGAAGCCGATGCCGCAGCAATTGCCGTTGTAGGAGGCTTCGATGATCTGGTTCTGGAACTCGTTGAGCTGGAAGTCATAGCTCGCCCCCGCCTCGATGTTCCATCCGCGCCGGTTCATGTCGCCGTAGCCGAAAAGCGTGCGGACCTGGTTGGAGCGCTGCGTGAAATTAGGCGGCGGAGGCTCCGGGTTGAGCGGCAGATCGAGCACCGAAAAGTGGGCCAGCGTGATGAACGATTCCTTGTACGGCTTGAGTTTCAGGAGCGTCCCGATGGCAGAAAGCCGGTTGCGGATCGGGTCATAATTGACGATGAACTGGGTGTCGAAGCGTTTGCCCGGGTCGATCTTGAGGTCGCTCACGATCGGCGAAAAATGCCGCGCCGAATCGGCGAACGCGAAGGGCGTAAGCGAATCGAGTGTCTGGAAGACGTTGGGCTGCCCGGGAACCAAGGCGCCGCCGAAGGTCGGATCGAAGAAATACTTCTGCACGAGCCGCCAGGTGATGAATTCCTGCGCCTCGCCCGATCCCTTGCGCCGAAAGAGCCGCTGCGTGACGCCGTATTCCACTTCGTTCGTGTCGGTCAGCGTTTCGTCCTCGTCGAAGCGCACGAACCTCCCGAAATCGTTCACGCCGGTCACGTAGCTGTAGACGGCGTAAGGCTCGACCGTGTGCTTCCATTTCGTGTCGCCGTGGTTCCATACGCGCTCGATCACCGGGAAGCGCATGTCGAGCGAGAACTCTTCGGTATTGCGAAAGAGGCCTTCATTGATGTACTGGCCGTTTTCCATTTGGCCGCCGTAATACGTGGAACGGAAGGTGAAGCTCGGCGTCGCGTTGAACCACGATCCGAGGTGCAGCGGCAGCGCGACGCTGGGCGCAAATTCGCTCCGCTCGACGAAGCCTGGCGTCTGGAAAGGCGTAATGTTTTCCGAGCGATCGGCGGCGCCCGTAAAAGCGCTGAACGAGAAATAAAACGGCAGCCGCCTGAAAAACTGCTGATCGACCGAACTGAAGCGCAGTTCGGGCGCGCTCCGCAGGGTGATCGAGGTCTGCGGCGTGGCGCTCAGGTAGTTCCGGTAGCTCAGCGCCGCAACGCCCAGGCTGAAGCCGTCGAAATTGTTCTGGAGGAACGCCGTGTCGCGAACTTCCGAGTTCACCGCCTGGGTGAACGTCTCGAACCACGCGAGGCGAAACGTGAGCGAGGTAAGCTGGTCGAGGTCGGCCACCGCGCGCCAGCCGTCCGGCAAATCCGAAGTGAACAGCAGCTTCGTCTCGTGGCCGCCCTGTTTCACCGTCGGCGCGTCCGGCTGCTCGAGGCCTCGATCGATCACGCCGAAATACGTGGCATCGAGATTGGTGTTCTCCCACGGCTTCATACGGAATTCGGCGCGCTGGCTCCAGCCGCGCTTGGTGTAGTCGTTGGCTCCGAGCGTGAGGTCGAGCCAGTCCAGGGGAGCCCAGTAGAGCGAGTCGCCGAGCACGTAGCCCTTCTGCGACGTGTCTCCGAGATCGGGCACCAGAAAGCCCGATTCGCGCCGCTTTTCGGCCGGCAGCGTAGCGTAGGGCAGATAGAGCACCGGAACGGAAAACACGCGGAAGTTGCCGTTCACCAGGCGCACCGATTTCTGCAGGCGCACGGTCGCCGAAGGCGCGTAGAACTTCCAGACCGGATGCCCGGGGTCGCACACCGTCATCCAGGCCTTGTGGATGCGATAGGTATTCGGGTCGAGGCGCTCGGCTATCTCGGCGTCGAAATAGAGCGGATTCGGGCTGATCAGCAGCGTGGGTTGCGGGCGGCGCTGCAGAGCGAACGTGCCATGCACGTGGTGAAACGTGCCGCGGCCGGTGCGCAGATCGTAGCGCGCGTCCTCCGCCTCGACGTGCTGCGTCAGATAATCGAGCTGCACGTGCCCGCGAGCGACCACGACCTGCGCGTCGCTGTCGTATTCGACGTGATCGGCGCGCAGCCGCGCGTTTTCGTAGCGCACGTCGACGTGGCCGTCGGCGTAGAACATCTTTCCCACTTCGCGCTGCTGGTCCGCTTCGAGCGTCGCCTCGCCGCCCGGAGTCAGCCGGGGAGCCGGCGAAGGGCGCCCGGCCTGCGCCGAAGCGACCCGCGCCAAAGCCGGCGGAATCAGGAGCAGCCCTGCGAGGAGAGCGAGTGTGCGGGCAGTCTTCCGGAAGATCGCGTTCGGCATCGCCAGGAAAAAGCTCAAAATTGAGAAAGCGAGCCTAACACGCGCCTACCGCAGCCGCAATCAAGAGCCTGCGAACGCGTAATCTCGGTTCACTTTCGCGCGAGTTGCCTCATACGCGCATATCGATGTCATACGCGGCTGTTTCGCTGCCTGCCGGCGTGCTATGATCCGTGAAGTTCCGACACTGGAATCTCCGCAGCGCAAAACAGACCAGTGATTCGAATATGCTCGAAGTGTGGAGCGCTGCTGGTGGACGACAACCAGTACTGCTCCTTTTGCGAAGTAAATCCCGCTGAAACTGAAAACGAAGAGGTTCTTCAGCCCGTAGTGTCGGGCGAAGCCGCGCTCGATGACGATCCCGAGCCCGAATGGCGCCGTGAGGTTTCGCGCCGCCTCGAACAATACCGCACGCGCCACGGCCGCCCGCAGCCGGACGATTCGCAGTCGCGCCTGCCCTTCCGCGAAGAGCGGGCTTCCGCGCCGGCCAGCGCTCGCAGCGAAGCTGCCTCGACCGAAACAGCCGTCGAGGAACTGCCGCGCGAACGCAAACGCGTGCGCCCCGCGGCCCGGCAGCGCGCCGTCGAACGCGTCGAAATCTGCATCCAGCCCGAGATCGATTTTTCAGCCCCAGACGACCGCGCGCGCCCGCAGACCGCGCTCGTTCCCGTGGCAACGCCCGTCGAGCGCTCGTGGGCGGGCCTCATCGACGCTCTTTTCCTCGGCGTCACGCTTGCCGGTTTTCTCGGCCTCTTCCGCTCACTGGGCGGCCAGATCGTGGTCGACAAAATGGACGCAGTCGTCTACCTGATCGTCGGCTACCTTTTCTACGCGCTCTACTTCTCGCTCTTCACCACGCTCGCCGGCGCTACGCCCGGGATGCAGCTTCGCGACCTCACGATCGTCCGCCTCGACGGCAGCCTGCCGGACACCCGGCAGTTGCTATGGCGCAGCTTCGGCTACCTGCTTTCGGGTGCGACGCTGATGCTCGGCTTCGCGTGGGTGCTGTGGGATGAGGATCACTTCACCTGGCAGGACCGCATCTCGCAAACGTACGTGACGGCCGCGGCGCCCATTTCCGACATCGCCGTCCCCCGGCACACCTTCGCCCATAAGTAGGCGCGAGCGAAGGGTTTGGCGGCCTGAAGGAACGCGCTCCGGAGAATCCGTGCCGCGCAGGCCTTCGATGCTATAATGGAGGTTCGTGGCCGGCGGGCGGCGCCACTCTCGAGGGGCGGGAAAAGGATCGGGCATGAGCTCTTTCACTCGAAACATTGTCATCGCGCTGACGGCAGTCGTATTCGGATTCGTCGCGGTCGGTTACGTTCGCGGCCGCTCCGTCGACGACAAGGCCTACCGCGCTCTCACCGTCTATAGCGAAGTCCTCGAGCACATCCAGCGCGATTACGTTGACGAGCCGGACATCCATCAGGTCACGAGCGGCGCCCTGCACGGCCTGCTCGACTCGCTCGACGCGCAGTCCAGCTACCTGAGCCCGCTCGAATACAAAGACTACGAGGAAAAGAGCACCTCGCCCGCGAAGGCGGGAGCCGGCGTTGCCCTCACCAAGCGCTTCGGCTACATCAGCGTGATCGCGACCCTGCCTGATAGCCCGGCGCAAAAGGCCGGCCTGCAGATCGGCGACATCATCGAAAAGATCGGCGACTTCACCACCGGACAGATGGGCATCGAGCAGGCGGACCTCCTGCTGAGCGGCGACCCCGGAACCGTCGTGAAGCTCTCCGTGATTCGCCGCGGCAAGACGGAACCGCAGGAAGTTCCACTAACGCTCGCGGCGCTGCCGGCGCCGAAGGTTATCGAGGATAAGCTGCAGGGCGACGTCGCCTACATTCACATCGCCGACTTCACGCCCGGCACCGCCAAGCAGTTGCGCGAGGATCTGGAGCAGTTCGCGCACCAGGGCGCGCACAAGCTGATCCTCGACCTGCGCGACTCCGCGTTCGGCGCCGATTCCGAAGGCGTCGCGGCGGCGCAGCTTTTCGTTTCGTCCGGCACGATCACTTCGCTGAAGGGCCAGACGGTCACGCCCGTCGTTTCGGCGGCTGATCCCGCGAAGGTCGTTTGGACGCAGCCCGTCGCCGTGCTGATCGGCAACGGCACCGCGGGTCCCGCGGAAATTGTGGCGAGCGCGATCGCGGATAACCACCGCGGCGAGACGGTAGGCCAGCGCAGCTACGGCGTCGCATCCGAGCAGAAGCTGATCCAGCTCGACGACGGCTCGGCCCTGATTCTCACCATCGCCAACTACTACACGCCCGCCGGCAAGGAAATTCCCGTCGACGGCGTTACTCCCACGAAGGAAGTGATGCCTACGCCGGACGACATCGCGTCTCTCACCGATCAGACACCCGTGCCGCCGTCGAGTTCGCCGAGCGACCCCGTCGTGAAGAAAGCCCTCGAAGTCTTGCAGGGCGCGCCGCCCGCGCAGAAAGCGGCGTAGCCCGGAATTGCTTCCCGTCTCTTGACGACGCGCCGGGCGTCCGCCGCATGCGCCGCTCTGCTTGCGGCGTTCGCCCTATTCCTTGCAGGTTGCGCGAAACGCTCGCTCTCTTCCGCCGAGCTTCGCGATGTCACCTCGGAAGTTGTCACCGCCGCGCAGCGCCTCACCGGCCATCGCTCGCAGATCTCGATTCGCCCCGAATATGAGCCGTCGTGGCTCGGCAGCGAGGGCGTCCACGTAGCCGACGACATCGACATCTCGCTCCCGAATGCCGCGCAGGCCGCTGGTGTCGCTCCAGCGCTGGCCCAAACGTTGAACCAGATCGCTCGCCGGCATCGCCTGTCGTTCTCCGAGGTTGCGGTTGCGGGAGGAACGCGTTTCGATTTCGCGTACCGGGGCAAGCGCACGCACTCGATCTTCGTCAGCTCGCCAAGCGGTACGGCTGCTCGCGCGCCCGCCTCCGCGCAAAGCTATTCCGGCGCGCCACGCCTCGCGATCATTATCGACGACATGGGCGGCGATTCCGCCCTCGACGCGTCCGTGATCGGGCTGCCCTTCCCGCTCACCGTGTCCGTGCTGCCGAATCTGCCGCTCTCCGCCGAAATGGCCGACCGCGCCTACCGCCGGGGCGACCACGTGATGCTCCATCTCCCGATGCAGGCGGACTCGGAATCCGAGCCCGGCGGCGCGCAGCCTGAGGCCGTCGAACTGCGCATCGGAATGAGCCCCGAGCAAGTGCGCTCGATCTTCGCGAGCATGCTGGCGACGGTTCCCCATGCGGCGGGCGTCAACAATCACGAAGGCTCGCGCGCCACCGCCGATCCGGCGCTGATGAACGCGCTCATGGCGGCGATTCGCCAGCGCGGCCTCTACTTCATCGATAGCCGCACCACGGCCGCGACCGTCGCCTACGATGCCGCCGAGAGCGCGGGCGTGCCGGCCGCGTCCCGCAAAGTCTTTCTCGACGACACACCCACGCGCCAGGCCGTCCTGGCGTCGCTCGACCTCGCCGTCCGCGACGCCCGCAAGGACGGCTTCGCGATCGCCATCGGCCACCCGCGCCCCGCGACAATTGCCGCGCTGAAAGAGGGTGTTCCTCGTCTGCGCGCCGAGGGAATCCAGCTCGTTTTCGCCTCCGATTTGGTTCGCTAGCGCATACGAATCTCATTCGCCTGTCAATTCGTACAGGCAAAGGAACTAGTACTAAATCTGGCCGTCCGTCCTATTTGCTGCGCGAAGCCCCCGGCGTACTCTTCACTCGCCCTGCCACCCAAATCCGGTGCCACAGGGCAAGGAAGGAACCTATGTCCCACTGGATTGGAACCACCTCCCCCGCCGACGCCGGGATGAACGATTTCAAAGAATGCCTGAAGAATTTGCGCGATGGGCACCCGACGGACGCCCTGCTGCATGCGCGCCGCGCCCTGGGCGTTGCGCCGAAGAATCCGTTCTATCTTTCTTATACGGGCTTGCTGGCTGCGCTCGCCGAGAAGCGTTACGGTGATGCGGAATCGCTCTGCCAGGAAGCGCTGGGCATGCGCCACAACCACGCGCAGCTCTACCTGAATCTGGCCGAGGTGTATCACCAGGCGGGACGTCCGCAGGAAGCGATCGCCACCCTCGAAAAGGGGCTCGTTTCCGCGGGCCGCGATTTCCGGATTCGCCGCGCGCTCGAGAAAATCGGTACGCGCCGCGACCCTGTCTTCTCGTTCTTGCACCGCAGCCACCCGCTCAATCGGACGTTCGGCAAGCTGCGGCATCGATTTGCGGGGCCGTCGCAAGCGGCCAACGGCGCGTAGCGTCTTTCGCGCCCGCAACGGAGCATTCCCCGTGCAAAAATCCGGGACGGAGCCGCCCGCGAGCGGCCCCGCCCCGGATTCCCCTTTCTAGCCTTGAAAAGTTACGCTGTCTGCTTCCTGCTAGTTTCGAAGCCCCTGAAACGCCAGCCACGATGCTGCCAGGGAAAAGCTTCGCGCGAGGCTCAGTCACGCCCAGCGTGGGTCAGCGTCGCCCCGGAAATCCTCTTCGTCTGGTTCGCCCAATTCGTTCCCGGGTAGCTGAAGAGCAGGTCGTATCCCGGCGAGCCGCCCGCCACCACAATATGGAAGTCGTCCGGGCCCTGCACGACCGGGATTCGACCGCCCGGCTTCAGCGCTTCGAGGAACACCGGTGCGCGCTCAGATCGAATCCGTCCGTCTGTGATCGACGTGCGAATAAAATCGATTTCGTCGTCGCGTCCGAAAAACACGGGCCCAGCAACTTTTTCGTACGGCACGCGCGATTGCTCGTAGAGATATTCCTGCAAACTTCTTCTAGTGTACCCGCGCTTGGCGAGGTCGATGGCGCAATCGGGATGGAGAACGAGAATGAAAGTCTGCGCGTGAGGCCACACGACCCCGCCGCTCTTGACTCTCCCGATCATCGACTCGACGACTCCTTGCCCGGTCCAAGGCATCACCGCGCCGCCACCGAAAACCGCGGGAGCTGTGACCGAAGTTGCCACCGTGACGGTGCTGTCTTCGGGCTGGAAGCCCCGGCTTACGTGATACGGTTCCCACGGGCTTCGCGTCGTATCTTCCGCGAAGGTAAAAAAGGTGTACGCCTGGAATCGCCCCGTCAGCGCCATGTCGTTCACTTGAGGCCAAGTTTGACCGATATTCAGCAGCGACAAGCGAAGCGCGCGGCCGACGGTGCTGTTGGGGCGCCAGCCGTGGCCCAACATGCCGATGCCGGAGTTGAAGCCGAGCTCTTCCGCGATGGGGCCGCCGACGGTTACGACCGGCGTGAAGGAACCTGTTGAGGCCTGCACGTGGGTCAGATCGTAGTGCTCGTCGGTGAAGCCTTCCATTGCCGCGAGTATGACCGGAAAATATTCGGGCTTGGCGCCGGCCATAACCGCATTGATAGCGATCTTCTCGACGGTAGCCGTGCCGTTCTTCGGCGCCACTTGACCGACGACTTCTTGCGCGGAGCGCGTTGTGCCGGACAGCATGGCGTTGACGAGCCGGCGGGTGGGCGGAACGACGGGCAGGCCGTCGGCCCAGCGATTTGCCAAGAAGAGTTCGTTGCATTTCTCGAACGCGCCGAGGAAGTCCTCGCCGCTGATGTGAACCTCGGCGTCCTCGCGCTGCTTCTGGATCGGCGAAGGATTTGCCTCCTCGCCGGCTAGCGGGCGGGTGAGCGCGTCGATCATTGAATCGAAGCAGCCGACGGCGAGCGGTTGCGCTTCCTCCTTGCTCGAACGCGCGCGATAGTACTGATCCGCCGGAAGCGTGACGATGCGGATCCCGGGCATGCCTCCGTCTTTCGCGGCAGATTCCGCATCGTGAAGGAATTCGCTGGTTGAAAAGTAGACGCCCGGCATCCCCGATTTTT
>DATJRU010000219.1:0-6427 GCA_035504455.1 Vulcanimicrobiaceae bacterium | reverse complement strand
GATCCCCCGGGAACGCCACTCTCCCGATTGGCGCTTAGAAGTTGTCTTGAAGATTCCCTTATCACGTCTTAAACTCCCGGTCGCCATGAAGTTCCCTTCAGGCCCGGCTCTTCGGTTGGTCGCCATCGCTGCTCTCTGTTTGTCCGCAGTGCATGCGGCTCACGCAGCCGACGAAAAAGACTCGACGCAAACATTCTCAAAAGCAGCCGACCTGACGGACATTCGCTCTCCCGGTAGCCCTCCCTTTGAACTCGACGGCAAGATCGACGTCTACGGAGGCAACGGAGCGGCAACGCCGGGAAATTACAAACTGATTTGGGCGTCGCCGAGCCAATGGCGCGAGGAACTCACGTACCCCGGCTACACTCGCGTCAGGGTCGGAGGCAAAGACCAATACTGGCAGCAACGGTCGGCCAGCTACGAATCCCTGCAGATCACCGAATTATCGAGCGCGCTTGATTTTGCTTCCGACCTTCGAGAGGAGCCGTCGCCGGGAAAGCTGAAGTCCCGGAAACACTCTGGCGCCGTCCTAGATTGCGCCGCGGCGAGCGGTCGTCCCGCGAAAGACTACTGCTTCGATCCTGCAGATGGCGTTTTGGTGCAGGAAGACTTTACCGACGGCCCGATGTCATTTTCTTTCAAGTACTCAAATTTTCTCGCCTTGGGCCCGAGACGCTTTCCCGGCATGATCCGCGTGAGCGCAGGCGACTCGCTCCTCGCCGATTTCTCGGTCGAGCGCCTGGTGAACATTGAGCCGACGCCTGCTCTTGATTTCTCTCCTCCTCAAGGGGCCTCGCAGTGGCTGACCTGTTCGAATCCGGAAAAACCTACGGCCCTCGACAAGGTGCCGCCACAATATCCGGAACAGGAGAGACTGGCCCATCACCAAGGCATCGTTGTGATGTACGCGCTCATCGCGCAGGACGGTTCCGTGCAAGACCTTCAGATGTTGGCGCTCCATCGCAGGGGCTGGCCAATGCCGCGCTTGCCGCTGTCCACCAGTGGCGCTACAAACCCAGGCGTTGCGGCGGTACGCCAACGCCCACGGAAATCACCATCTCTATCGCCTTCACGCTGGGCGGATGAATCTCCCAGCTTCCGTGCCTCGCCGCTTCGTTCCATCCGCCCCGAAAAGGTCGAAGCGAAGAGCAGGTGGAAGGGCAGGGCTTCCAGCGCAGCGAGGAACCACGCTCGAGATAGCGTGACACGCGGGCGCCTTTCCTCCGCCTCCTATGCTTCCTGTGCGTCCTCTGCGTCCTTGCTTCTTTGCTTCCGCTCCCCGATTGATGCTACTTTCAACCTGCATCGCGCGGCCACGCCAATGCCCGAGCGCTTCGCATTCTCCGATCTTCGCGAGCTCTTCGCGAAGGCCAACGAAGAAAAATCCGGCGACCAGCTCGCCGGCATCGCCGCTCGCTCCGAACGCGAACGCGTCGCCGCCAAACGCCAGCTCGCCGATCTCTCGCTCGCCGAAATCGTCGCCCAGCCTCTCATCGACCCCGATATCGATGATGTCACGCGCCTCATCCTCGACACGCACGACCGCGACGCCTTCGCCCCTCTCCGCAGCATGACAGTCGGCGAACTCCGCGAATTCATCCTCGACGACGCCACCACCGAAACGCAGCTCCGCCAAATCCAGCGCGCGCTGATCCCCGAAATCGCCGCCGCCGCCGCGAAAATCATGTCCAACAAGGACCTCATCATCGCCGCCGCCAAAATCCGCAACGTGACGCGCTGCCGCAACACCATGGGCGAGCACGGCGTCCTCGGCATTCGCGTTCAGCCGAATCATCCCGTCGACGATATCGGCGGCATCCTTCTCGCCGCCTTCGAAGGCCTGCTCTACGGCTGCGGCGACGCTGTCATCGGCGTGAATCCCGCCGCCGACTCCGTCGAAACGTGCGCCGCCATCGAACACGCCCTCGCGCGCCTCGTCGACGCCTACGATGTCCCCACGCAAACCTGCTGCCTCGCGCACATCTCGACGCAACTCGCCGCGCTCGATCGCGGCGCTCCCATCGACCTCCTCTTCCAGTCCGTCGCCGGCACCGAAGCCGCCAATCGCAGCTTCGGCATCACGCTCGCCATGCTCCGCGAAGGACGCGACCGCGTCCTCGCACATCACGCCCGCCGCGACACCGCCTGGAAGGGCGACAACGTCATGTATTTCGAAACCGGGCAGGGAAGCGCGCTCTCCGCCGAAGCCCATCACGGCGTCGATCAGCTCACGCTCGAAGCCCGCGCCTACGGCGTCGCTCGCGCCTTCGCTCCGTTCCTCGTGAATAGCGTCGTCGGCTTCATCGGCCCCGAATATCTTTTCGACGAGCGCCAGATCATCCGCGCCGGCCTCGAGGACCACTTCATGGGCAAGCTGCTCGGCCTGCCGATGGGCTGCGACGTCTGCTACACGAATCACGCCGCCGCCGACCAGAACTCCGCCGACAATCTCCTCGTCCTGCTCGCCACCGCCGGCTGCAATTACTTCATGGGCGTCCCGTGCTCAGACGACGTCATGCTCAACTACCAGTCCACGAGCTATCACGACGCGCTCGCCGCTCGCCGCCTGCTGCGCCTCAAGCCCGCCCCCGAATTCCTCGCATGGCTCGAGCGCATGAACATCTACCGCGAAGGCCAGCCCGCCCTCCTCGACGCCCCCGCCCGCCGCCAATTGATGCGCGGCCTCGAATCCTCCCTCGAGGAAGTCACGTGACGTCCACGGAGCGCGATCGACATCATCGCCTTTGTAGCGGTCGCCCCGTCTTTGGGCGGGCGCAGTTGTTTTTGACTTTCCGGGTGCCCCATCCTCGGTGTGTGAGGGTGGGGCCTTTGGGTGAAACCGGGGAAATCGCCTAAATGGCCGACGACTCCAATCCGCTCGCCCCGTCCGATCTCCCGGCCATCGTGCAAAAAATCCGCGCCCGCACTCCGGCCCGCCTCCTCGCGGGACGCGCCGGCGCCGCCTATCGCACCGCAACGCAACTCGAACTCCGCGAAGCCCACGCCGCCGCTCGCGACGCCGTCCGCGACGACTTCGACCCTCGCGTCGCTTTTGGCGCCGGTTTCGCCACGCACTGGAATCTCCTCGAACTTTCCACGCGCGCGAAAAACAAAGACCAATACCTGCTGCGCCCGGACCTCGGGCGCGTCTTCGACCCTGCCTCACGCGAAAAATTGCAGAGCGCCTGCCCGCGCGGCGCCGATCTCCAAATCGCCGTCGGTGACGGCCTCTCCGTCCCCGCCGTCGCCTCCCAGGTTCCGCCGCTTCTCCCGCTGCTTCACGCAGGCGCCGCCGAACGCGGCTGGTCCCTCGGCCGCATTCTCGCGATTCACTTTTGTCGTGTGGGAATCTTGAATGAACTCGGCGAGCTTCTCGCGCCGCGCGTCGTCGTCCTGCTGATCGGCGAACGCCCCGGCCTCGCCACCGTCGAAAGTCTCTCCGCCTACATGGCGTATCGTCCGGCCGCCGCGCACACCGACGCCGACCGCAACCTGATCTCGAATATTCACACGCGAGGCGTCAGCTCGCCCGAAGCGGCGAATCGCATTCTCGATCTCGCCGCGCAGATGATGCGCCTGAAGACGAGCGGCGTCACCGTCCGCGAAAATCTCGCCGCCGCTCTCGACCCGAAGAAAGACTGAGGAGATCTATTTCCGTCCGAGGTAGTACACCAACCCGATCGAAATCCGGTAGCCGCCTTGGCCGGTAGCTCCGAAGAAGCGCGTGGTGCCGTAATCGAACATCCCGCGGATGGCCCAATTGTCTTTGAATTTCACGTCCAGACCTCCGCCGCCTTCCAGCGAATGCGAGAACGAAGATTGAAAACCGGGGCCGAAAGTGCCGTAAGCAGCCGATGGGAGTCGAAAGTAGCCCTCGCCATAGAGAAAATGCCCGAATGGCGAAACCTTGTGGTGCCTGAACGGAAAAATCTGCGGCCCGCCCATGATGGTGTAGAGACTGGGATATTGCGTCGCCGCGCCGACGTTGGTGATGGTCTTGTAGACTCCCTGCCCCTCGCCTTCGAATCCCAGCCAGCTCTTCCAGTCGTAATCGAACGACGCGACCCAGCCGTTCATGCCGATCTTCGGCTGGCCAGTCAAGTAAAACGACCGGTGGTCGTACCCCACCGAAATCTCGTACTTCGGCCGGAACAGCGTGCTCACCTTCTTCTTCGGCTGCTCGGTCTCCTCCGTATTCGTTTGCGACGCCGACGAGGACGATGACGACGACGTCGACTGCGGCGGCGTATTTTCCTGCGACGGAGGATTGTCCTGCGATTGCGTATCCTGCGCCCTGGCCGGCACAACCACCAGCATCAACAGCACCAAAAGCCCCGCCAATCGTTTCATCTACCGCATCCTCCTCGGATCGCCGCGCACAGTGTCATCGCTTGGAGGCAGCCCGCGCCGCCTGGGTTGGCTCGCCGCCACGTCTAATCTGGAAAGGGAGTTGATTTTAGCCGCTGAGAAGTATCACAGAACGCCGCCGCGCGCGAAAGAAAAAAGCCCCGCCCAGAGCCCCCGCAAGGTGACGACCGCCCGCCGACTCTGATACGCTTTCCTTTTACGGTCGCACGCAAATGAAGCTCAAAGCCCCGCTCGCGCTCGCCGCTCTTCTCGCCTTTGCCTGCGCCCCGCTTCGCGCGCAGCTCGACGACTCCACGCGCCAGCTCGCCCGCGACGTCTTCCGCCAGCTCATCGAAATCAACACCGAAGATTCCGTGGGCAGCACCGCTCCCGCCTGCGAAGCCATGGCCAAGCGCCTGCGCGACGCCGGAATTCCCGCGAGCGACATCCAGATCCTCGGCCCCAGCGAACGCCGCGAAAACATGGTCGCGCGCTACCGCGGCACCGGCGCGCGCCGCCCCATCCTGCTGATCGGACATCTCGACGTCGTCGAAGCCCCGCGCCTCGATTGGTCCACCGATCCATTTCAATTCGTCGTGAAAGACGGCTACGCCTACGGCCGCGGCACGCAGGACATGAAAGACGGCGACGCGATTTACGTCACCACTCTGGTTCGCTTCGCCCGCGAACACTACCGCCCCGATCGCGACATCATCCTGGCGCTCACCGCCGACGAGGAAGGCGGCGATTCCAACGGCGTCGACTGGCTCCTCCGCAATCATCGCGATCTCATCGACGCCGAATACGTCCTCAACGCCGATGGCGGCGGCGTCTACACCCAAAACGGCAAGCCCGTGATGATGTCCGTCGACGGCAGCGAAAAGGTCTACGCCGATTACCAGCTCGAAGTGAAAAATCCCGGCGGCCACAGCTCGCTGCCGGTGCCCGACAACGCCATCTATCACCTCACCGACGGCCTCGCCCGCCTC
This sequence comes from Vulcanimicrobiaceae bacterium, assembly GCA_035504455.1. Taxonomy (GTDB): domain Bacteria; phylum Acidobacteriota; class Terriglobia; order Acidiferrales; family UBA7541; genus Palsa-295. Next base: position 1,091 of record DATJRU010000219.1, on the reverse strand, counting down.
GAGCGCTACAAATTTCCTTTCGAGCTCAACGCCGTCACGCGCCCGTATTTCCTCCGCATGGCCCAGGTCGAATCCGGCCAGACCGCGGACGACATGCGCGCCATCGCCAAATCAAAGCCCGACCCGCGCGCCATCGCGCGCCTCTCGAACGATCCGCTCTCGAACGCGATGATGCACACCACGTGTGTCGCCACGCGCCTCGACGCCGGCATCGCCAATAACGCGCTGCCGCAGCTCGCCACCGCCATCGTGAATTGCCGCATCCTGCCGGGACACACGCAGGAGGAAATCCGCCGCAAGCTCATCCAAGTTCTCGCCGATCCCGCGATCGCCGTTCGCTACGTTAGCGACGCCGGCGTAGTGATGGACTCCGCGCCTACCGAGCCGCCCGCTCCGCCCGTCGTGCTGCGCCCCGAAATCATGGAGCCGCTCGAACGCATCGCCCACGAAATGTGGCCCGGCATCGTGGTGATCCCCACGATGGCCACGGGCGCCTCCGACGGCGTCTTCACCAACGCCGCCGGCATGCCCACCTACGGCATCTCCGGCGTCGCGCTCGATTTCAACGACGTCCGCGCCCACGCGCGCGACGAGCGCCTCCGCCTCACTTCCTTCGACGACGGCGTCGTCTTCTACGAACGCCTCCTCCGCGCTCTCACCTCGTCGCCCGCCGCATCCCCCGCCGACCTAGGCAAATGACGCCACTCGGAAACGAGCACGCAAGCGCACCCGCAGAAATCATTTTCCGCGGCGCTTTCCGTCTTTCCTCCGCTCTTTCTTCTCTGCGTCCTCTGCGTCTCTGCGGTGAGTTCTTCTGTCTTTGTGCTCTTTGTCTTTCCTCCGCTCGTTCTTCTCTGCGCTCTCTGCGTCTCTGCGGTAATCCTTTCTTTCTCTGTGCCCTCGGTCTTTCGTTCGTGCGTTCTGTGATGAATCTTTTCGAGGGTTGGAACGCCACCGCCCGATGAACATCCTCCGAAATATTTTCCTGAAGGCCTCGCAGAGCGCCTGGCTGCGCGATCGCGCCACGCGTCTCGGCTTCGTTCGCCGCACCGCCGGACGCTTCCTCCCCGGCGAAGATGCCGACGCCGCGC
>DATJRU010000218.1:0-13659 GCA_035504455.1 Vulcanimicrobiaceae bacterium | reverse complement strand
GGGTCTCCGAAGCCGTACCGCGTGAAATTCCGCACGCCGTCGTTCGTGAATTTGCAGGCGCTGCCCAATCTTTGCGTCGGCCGCCTGATTGCCGACGCCGTCGCCTGCATCGGCACCACCGATATCGTTTTGGGTGAAGTGGACCGCTAGGCACGTCCCTCGCGGCCGCCTTTGCCCTGAGGCTGTAGGTTTAAACGTAGCGCCGGGTCCTTCCAGCCCGGCATCTTTGCAGCTGACACGCGGGCACGTGCGCCGCGAGACAGTTTTGCATCTGAAATTTGTAATTTGAGATTTCAGATTTCGAATTTCGATCTGAGGATCGACTTTGCAACTTTCACCGCAACTCGAAGCGAAATTCAACGAGCTCGTCGCGCGCTATCCGGTGAAGCGCTCCGCGCTGATCCCCATGATGCTCTACGCGCAGGACGATCTCGGCCACCTCGGCGACGAAATCCTCGAGGAAATCGCCCGCCGCCTCGACCTTAACATCACGCAGGTCACCGAAACGCTCGCTTACTACTCGATGCTCCATCGCAAGCCGATGGGCCGCTATCACATCCAGGTCTGCACCAATATTTCCTGCATGCTGCGCGGCGGCAAGGAACTTTACGAGCACGTCCAGAAGCGCCTCGACATCGGAAACAAGGAAGTTTCGCCCAGCGGCACCTTCTCCCTCGAAGAAGTCGAATGCATGGGCGCCTGCACCGGCGCGCCCGCCCTGCAGGTGAATTACGACTTCCACGAAAATGTCGATCCCGCCAAAGCGGACGCCATTCTCGAGCAGCTCGAAGCCGGCAAAGTCCCCAAGCCCGTGCCCGTGATTACCGGCGCCCTCCACCCGCGCGATCCCGACGAAGTTGTGGTGATCACCAAGCGCTTCGGCACCCCCAATTCGACGAAAATCGAGACCTACCTGCAGAACGGCGGCTACAAGGCGCTCGAAAAGGCCCTCAAGCAGATGACGCCCGAGTCGATCATCGACGAAGTGAAGAAATCGAACCTGCGCGGCCGCGGCGGCGCCGGCTTCCCCACCGGAATGAAGTGGAGCTTCGTTCCGAAGGACTCGACTAAGCCCAAATACGTGCTCTGCAACGCGGACGAAAGCGAGCCCGGCACCTCCAAGGACCGCCCGCTTCTCGAACTCGACCCGCATCAGCTCATCGAAGGCACGGTGATCGCCGGCCGCGCCATCGGTTCGAATCAGGGCTACATCTACATTCGCGGCGAATACCGCTACCTGATCGGCATCGTCGATGCCGCGCTCGAAGAGGCTCGCGCCAAGGGCTTCGTCGGCAAGAACATCATGGGCACCGGCTTCGATTTCGAAATCTTCACCCATACCGGCGCGGGCGCCTACGAATGCGGCGAAGAGTCGGCTCTGATGGAATCGCTCGAAGGCAAGCGCGGCTACCCGCGCATCAAGCCTCCCTTCCCCGCCGTCGTCGGCCTCTACGGCTGCCCGACGATCATCAACAATGTGGAAACTCTCAGCACCGTCCCCGCCGTCATAAACGGTGGCGGCGAATGGTATGCGGGCCTGGGCACCCCCAAAAACGGCGGCACGCGCCTCTATTCGATCTCGGGCCACGTCAATAAGCCCGGCATTTACGAATTGCCCCTCGGCTTCCCGCTGCGCAAGCTGATTTACGAGGTCGCCGGCGGCATCCCGAACGGGAAGAAATTGAAGGCGGTGATTCCCGGTGGCAGCTCCTGCCCGCTGCTCTCCGCCGACGAAATCGATGTCCCGATGGATTACGATTCGGTCGCCAAAATCGGCTCCATGCTCGGCTCGGGCGGCACTGTCGTCATGGACGAAGACACCTGCATGGTCGACGTCGCCCGCCGCATCATGCATTTCTACGCCCACGAATCCTGCGGCTGGTGCATCCCCTGCCGCGAAGGCACCGCCTGGCTGCAAAAGATGCTCGACCGCTTCCACGAAGGCGGCGGCCACGAGGATGACATTTCCCTGATCGACGAGCTCTCGAAAAACATGCTCGGCAGGACGTTCTGCGCCCTCGGCGACGCCGCCGCCCTGCCCACGATCAGCATCGTGAAAAAGTGGCGCAGCGAATTCGAGGATCACTTGCAAGGCAAGTGCGCCTACAAACCCGCCGACGTCCTGGCGGCGCAGTAGCACTGCAGGTTGCTGGCTTTAGGTTTAAACGTAGCGCCGGGTCCTTCAGCCCGGCAGTTTTTGCGGCTGCAAGCATGGCGAGCGTGAGTTTTCACGCAGCCGGTTCTGGGTTTTGGGTTGGGTTTTGAAATTTCGAATCTGAAATCTGAAATTTCAGATTCCGAATTTCGCTTTTCGAACTCCGATTTTCGGGTTTCAAAAAAAAATGGCGGAACAAAAACAAATCTCCTTCACCATCGACGGCCGGCAGGTCACCACCACCGCCGGCACGCTCGTGATCGAAGCCGCAAAGACGCAGGGCATCGAAGTCCCGTCGTTCTGCTATTACCCGGGCCTCGCCCTGCAAGCGGCCTGCCGCATGTGCCTCGTCGAAGTCGAAAAAATGCCCAAGCTCCAAACCGCGTGCACCCTCGTCGCCACGGACGGCATGGTGGTCAAGACCGCCACCGACCAGGTCCACAAAGCTCGCAAGGACATGATCGAATTCCTGCTCTCGAATCACCCGCTCGATTGTCCCGTCTGCGACAAAGGCGGCGAGTGCGAATTGCAGGACATGACCTTCCGCTACGGCCTCGACAAGACCCGCTTCACCGAGGAAAAGCTGCACACCCCCGAAGAAAAGTGGTCGCCGCTCGTCTATTACGACGCACCCCGCTGCATCCTCTGCTACCGCTGCGTGCGCATCTGCGATGAAGGCATGGACGTGAAGGCTCTCGGCGTCGGCTCGCGCGGCGTGCACTCGGTGATCCTGCCCAATCAATCGGGCGAGCTGGCCTGCGAAGAATGCGGCATGTGCATCGACATCTGCCCCGTCGGCGCGCTCACCAGCGGCACCTATCGCTATCAGACGCGCCCCTGGGAAATGACCTACGTCAGCGAGCCCTGCGCCCACTGCTCCAACGGCTGCAAGACCACGCTCAGCGTTCGCAACAACGAAATCCTTCGCGCCAACAATCGCGATCACTCCGGCGCCAACGGCGAGTTCCTCTGCGCCAAGGGACGCTTCGGCTTCGATTTCACCACCAACGCCGAGCGCATCCGCCAGCCCCTCGTACGCCGCAGCGGCTCGCTCGAACCCGCCAGTTGGGAAGACGCGCTCGAAGAAGTCGCCCGGCGGCTCAAGCTCGCGCACGCCGTTCACGGCCCATCCTCGATCGGCGTGATCGGCTCGAATCACACCACCAACGAAGAAAACTACCTGCTCAACCGCTTCGCGCGCGTCACGCTCGGCACCAACCACATCGACCATCACCGCACCGCCGACTACACCGGCCTCGCCGCCGCCCTCGGCCCGAACGCCAAGAATTCACTCGCCACGATGGCCGATATCTACAACGCGCCCGCTGTCCTGCTCGTTGGCAACGACGTCACCAACCAGAATCCGCTCGTCGCCTGGCAGATTCGCACCGGCGTGCGCCATCACGGGCTGAAGCTTTACGCCATCAACAGCCGCGCCAGCAAAATTCATCGCCAGGCCAAAATCGCCGTCGACGTTCCCGCGAATGGCGGAGAGCGCGCCGCCGTTCGCTGGCTCGCCTCCGAACACGGCCAGTTCGACGCGAAAACCACCCAAGATCTCGTCCAGTTGAAAGCCGCTCTCGAAGCCGAATCCGACGTCGTCATTCTCTTCGGCGCGGAAATCCAGGGCGTCGCCATCCGCGACCTCGTCTCGCTCGGCGCGCGTTTTGGCGGCAAGACGAAATTCATGGCCCTCGGCGACTATTCCAATTCCCGCGGCGCCGCCGACATGGGCATTCTCCCCGATCGCTTGCCCGGCTACGCGCCCCTCGCGGACTCCTCCGAGCGCGCGCGCTTCGAAAGAATCTGGGGTGGCGCGATCTCGCCCGAGCCGGGGCTCACCGCCTCCGGCATCGTGGAAGCCGCGCTGGCTGGCACGATCAAAGCGCTCTACGTGGTCGGCGCGAATCCGCTCAAGGGCGCCGCCACCACGCCCGAACGCATCGACTCTCTCGAATTGCTCGTCGTGCAGGACATGTTCATGACCGAGACCGCCCAGCGCGCCGACGTCATCCTGCCCGCCGCTTCGACCTACGAAAAAGACGGCTCGCTCACGAATACGGCGGGCGAAGTTCAATTGACCCACCGCTCCATCGACCCGCAGGGTCCGCGCAGCGATTTCGACCTGCTGCGCATTCTGTCTCATCAGTTGGGAATGCTCGGCCTCGGCGCGCCGATTCGTCTGCGCACGCCCGAGGCGGCCTTCGACGAAATCCGGCAGTACGTGGCGGGTTACGGCATCTCCGTGCCCGCCCTGCTTGCCGGCGGCTCTGAACTGGCAACGCCGGGTTGCAAGTCCGTGGAATCGTCGTACGACGTGCCCGCGGGCGCGGTTTTCTCTTCACACGATTATCTCTTTACGAGCGGCACCCTGGGCCGCTACTGTTCCAGGCTCACTTCGACGAACGAGGCAAAAGAGACACCGTGGAGTTCATCTCCCAACACCCAGTCTTGGTGGTATCGATAGTCAAGATTGCCGTCCTGTTGTTCGTGGTCATGACGGCCTTGGCCTATCTCACCTGGCTCGAGCGCAAGGTAATCGCGCACATCCAGGCGCGTTGGGGCCCGTACTACGTCGGCGCGCACGGACTCCTGCAGCCGCTGGCCGACGGTCTCAAGTTCCTGTTCAAGGAAGACATCACTCCGCCGGTGTCGGACCGCCTCGTCTACACGCTCGCGCCGTTTCTCGCTCTTTCGCTTGCGCTAACCGCGATCGCGCTGATTCCCTTCGGCCCGCCGAGCGTCACGCTGCTCGGCCAGCCCCTGTTCGTCGTCTCGAATATCAATATCGGCCTGATCTTTGTGTTCGCGGTCACTTCGCTCGGCGTCTACGGCGTGGCGCTCGCCGGATGGTCCTCCAACAGCAAATATCCCTTGATGGGCGGCTTGCGCAGTTCCGCTCAGATGATCAGCTACGAAGTTTCGCTCACGATCTCCGTGGTCGGCGTGCTGCTCCTCGCGGGAACGCTCGATTTCAATTCGATCATCGAAGGCCAGAGCGGCTATTACCTGCACTTCATTCCCCGCTGGCACATCGTCCCGCAGATTGTCGGCTTCATGTGCTACCTCACGGCCGCCATCGCCGAAACGAACCGCATTCCCTTCGACCTTCCCGAGGCGGAAACCGAGCTCGTCGCCGGCTTCCACACTGAATACTCGAGCTTCAAGTTCGCGATGTTTTTCATGGCCGAATACGCGAACATGATCACCGTTTCCTGCCTTGCCACGATTCTCTTCCTCGGCGGCTGGCTCTCCCCCTTTCCCGATTCCTGGACGTGGCAGCTTTTTATTCCCGGCGCCGGATTGCTGGCGCTCGGCATCTACTGCGCCGTGGACACGATCACCACCATGCGCGGTATCGCCCGCCTGCAGTTCGGCGTGGTGACGATGCTCTGCCTTGGCGGAGCCGCGCTCACCCTCGCGCCGGCGTTTGCCGCGCTGAGTTCCAGCGCGCCCGCCTGGATTGCCACCGTCAACACGGGCGTGCAGGGCATTTTCTGGTTCACCGCCAAAATCACCGCGATTCTTTTCTTTTACATCTGGATGCGCGGCACGTTGCCGCGTTTCCGCTATGACCAGCTCATGTCCTTCGGCTGGAAGCTTCTGCTGCCTGTATCGCTTGCGAACCTGGTGCTTACCAGCATCGTCGTGCTCTACCTGATGATGAAGGTGCCTGGATGAACCTGCCGCTGATCGTGTTTTTCTTCTTCGCGCTGCTCGCGGTGGCGGGCGCGGTGATGCTCATTCTCGCGCGCGAGCCGGTTCACAGCGCGCTGTCGCTCATTCTCGTGATGGCGGCCCTGGCCACGCTCTACCTGCTCCTCGGCGCGGAATTCATCGCCGCCGTTCAGATGATCGTGTACGCCGGCGCGGTCATGGTCTTGTTCGTCTTCGTCATCATGTTGCTCAACATGGGCCTCGAGGAGCGCACCAATTTCAGCAAGTTCGCCTACCTCGGCGTCGTCGGCGGCTTTGTTCTGCTGCTCGAGATCGGCCACTGGCTGTTCCATTCCCCGGCGGCCGCGGCCGTCGTCAATGGAGCCGAGCCGGTGAAGGCGTTTTCCACTGTGGAGCTGTCCAAGCTCCTGTTCCGGTCGTATCTGTTTCCGTTCGAAGCGACCTCGATCCTGATCCTGATTGCGATCCTGGGCGCGCTGGCTCTTGCGAGGAAAGAAGAGTGACTGTTCCCGTTTCCTACTATCTGGTGCTGAGCGCCATCCTGTTCGGTTTGGGCGTGGTGGCGTTCGTGTTCAAGCGCAACGTCATCACCGTCTTCATGTCCGTCGAGCTGATGCTCAACGCGGTCAACCTGGCGTTCGTCGCGTTCGCGCGCGCCTATAACCAGTTCGACGGCCTGGTGTTCGTCTTCTTCGTGATCGTCGTGGCGGCCGCCGAAGCCGCGGTCGGCCTCGCGATCGTGATCATGATGCGGCGCAACCGCGAATCTCTCAACGTCGAGCGCGTGAATCTGCTCAAGTTCTGATGCCCATACTCAGCCATCTCTGGATCATTCTCGCGCTGCCGCTCGCCGGTTCGGCGGTCAACGGCCTCTTGGGCAAGAAATGGCCGCAGTCGACGGTCAATTCCGTCGCCATCGGCGCCGTCTCGCTCACGTTTCTCTGCGTCGCCGAGCTCGTGCGCGAGTTCTCCCAGCTCGCCGCCACTCAAATTCCCTACGTCGGCGACTACTTCACCTGGATGATCGCCGGCCCCTTCCGCGTCGACTTTTCGCTGCAGGTCGATCAGCTTACCGTCGTCATGCTGCTCGTCGTCTCCTTCGTCGGCATGTTGATCCACATCTATTCCACCGGCTACATGGCGCATGAAGGCGGCTACTACCGCTTCTTCAGCTACCTCAATCTCTTCATGTTCTTCATGCTCACGCTGGTCCTCGCCGCGAACCTGGTCGTGATGTTCGTCGGATGGGAAGGCGTGGGCCTCTGCAGCTACCTGCTGATCGGCTTCTGGTTCCTGAAGAAATCCGCGGCGGACGCGGGCAAGAAAGCCTTCATCACCACGCGCATCGGCGACGTCGGCTTCACCATCGGCATCCTGTTCGTCTTCGCCACGTTCAACAGCGTCGATTTCCAGGCCATCTTCAAGTCCGTCGCCGCGACTCCCGTCCCCGAAGCCGTCCTCACCGCGATTTGCATCCTGCTTTTCACCGGCGCGGTCGGCAAATCGGCGCAGCTCCCGTTGTACGTCTGGCTGCCGGACGCCATGGAAGGCCCCACGCCCGTCAGCGCCTTGATCCACGCCGCCACCATGGTCACAGCCGGCGTGTACATGGTCGCGCGCATGAACCCGCTCTTTTCCCGCGCGCCCATCGCCATGCTGATCGTCGCTATCGTCGGTGCGATCACCGCCTTCTACTCGGCCACCATCGGCCTGATGCAGACGGACATCAAGAAAGTCCTCGCCTACTCCACCGTCTCGCAGCTCGGCTACATGTTCCTGGCCTGCGGAGTGGGCGCGTACGCCGCGGGCGTCTTTCATCTCATGACCCACGCCTTCTTCAAAGGCCTGCTCTTCCTTTGCGCCGGCAGCGTGATCCATGCCATGGGCGGCGAGCAGGACATGATGAAAATGGGCGGCCTGCGCAAGAAAATTCCCGTCACCTATTGGACGATGCTGGTCGCCACGCTCGCCATCGCCGGCATCCCCGGCTTCGCCGGCTACTTCAGCAAGGACGAAATCCTCGAAGCCGCGCAGTCCGGCCCGCACGCCAATCTAATTCTCTGGCTCCTCGGCGTCGTAGGCGCGCTCCTCACGTCCTTTTATATGTTCCGCCTCATCTTTCTCACCTTCTTCGGCGAGCCGCGCTACGACGAGCACCACGTGCACGTTCACGAATCGCCGAAGAACATGACGATCCCCCTCATGATCCTCGCGTTCCTTTCGATCTTCGGCGGCTGGTTCGCCGCTCCCAAACTCGTCGGCGGCATCGATCACTTCTCGAAGTTCCTCGATCCCGTTTTCTCCATGTACGCGCCGTCGGCGCCGGTCGAGAACGCCGAAACGGCTGCAAGCTCCGGGGCCGCTCTGATCCACGCGCTGGTCAGTTGGCCCGTCGCCGTCGGCCTCTTGGGCCTGCTCGTCGCCTGGTGGTTCTACATCAAGAGCCCCGAAACGCCGAAGAAGCTCGCCCAGAGTCTCCATGGCCTGTATTCCCTGATCTTCCATAAGTATTGGGTCGACGAAATCTACGGCGCTCTCATCGTCCGCCCGCTCCTCTGGATTTCCACTCACGTGCTCTGGCACGTCGTCGACGAGCGCGTGATCGACGCCGCCGTCAACGGCGCCGCCACCGCCGCGCGCGAATCGGGCGGCGAGATGCGCAAGATCCAGTCGGGCAATACCCGCAGCTACGCCGCGTGGGTTGTCGTCGGCGCCGTCTGCTTCACATTCTTGCTGTTGCTGGTTTTGGGGATTCGCTAGCGTGGGCACACAATCTCATCTTCTGACGGTCATCACGTTCCTGCCGCTCTTCAGCGTCGCGGCGCTGCTCGTCCTCCGTTCGGACGACCACAAATGGATTCGCCGCATCGCTCTCGCCGCCTCGATCGCTGAATTCCTCGTCTCCCTGGTCCTGCTGCGCGGCTTCGACGTCGGCGACGCCGCCTTCCAGATGCAGGAAAAGTACGATTGGATCGGCCAGACCGGCCAGGCCGCCATCCATTACCACATCGGTGTCGACGGCGTCAGCCTCTTCCTCGTCCTCCTCACCACGTTCCTCACGCCACTCGCCATTCTCTGCTCGTGGGAATCGATCCAGGAGAACGTGAAGGGCTTCTTCATCTCCCTGCTCGTGATCGAGACCGCCATGATCGGCGTCTTCGTCTCGCTCGATCTCTTCCTCTTTTTCGTCTTTTGGGAACTCACGCTGATCCCTATGTACTTCATGATCGGCATGTGGGGACACGAGCGCCGCATCTACGCCGCCATCAAGTTCATTCTCTACACGATGCTCGGGTCGATCCTGATGCTGGTCGCGATCCTCTGGCTCTACAACGAGGCCAATACCTTCGACTTCCCGGAAATCCTGAGCCTGATCCAGACCGGCCAGATCGTGTTTCCGCCGCACACGGAACTGCTGCTCTTCGGCGCCTTCTTCCTGGCTTTTGCGATCAAGGTGCCGCTCTTCCCGCTGCACACCTGGCTGCCGGACGCGCACACCGAGGCGCCCACCGCCGGCTCCGTCATTCTTGCCGGCGTGATGCTGAAGCTCGGCACCTACGGCATCCTGCGCTTCTGCCTGCCGCTCTTCCCGCACGCCGCGCAGAAGATGGCGCCCACCGTCGCCGTCCTCGCGATCATCGGAATCATTTACGGCGCGCTCGTCGCCACCGTGCAGACCGACCTGAAGCGCCTCGTCGCCTACACTTCGGTCAGCCACCTCGGCTTCGTCGTCCTCGGCATCTTTGCGTTCAACGCCACGGCGATTCAGGGCGCCATCTACCAGATGCTCAACCACGGCGTCTCCACCGGCGCGCTCTTCCTCGCCGTCGGCATGCTCTACGACCGCCGCCACACACACGAGATCAAGCAGTTCGGCGGCCTCGCCACGCCCATGCCCGTGCTCATGTCGTTCTTCCTCTTCATCGCGCTCTCGTCGCTCGCCCTGCCGCCTCTCAACGGCTTCATCGGCGAATTTCTCATCCTGATCGGCACCTTCTATCAGGGGCATCACGCCTGGGCCTCGTGGGCTTCCACCGGCGCCGTGCTCTCGGCGATTTATCTCTTGTGGGCCTACCAGCGCGTGGCTCTCGGTGACGTCACCGTCGAAAAGAACCGCACTCTGCCCGACGCCTCCAAGCGCGAGCGCGTGATTCTCGTCGTGATGGCCCTCGTGATCCTCTTCATGGGCCTCGCTTCCCCGCTCTTCACCAAGCGCATGGCCGCTTCCGTCGATAACATCCTCGAGCAGACCAACGGCGCGCGTGACGCTTCGCTCCACCGCGCTCCGCTCCTGTGTTGCCCGGCGCCCGATTCGCGCGCCGCCGTTGTCCGCCGCGTCAGTGACGACGCCGGCGCCGCCGCCCCTGCAGGAAGGCAGGTGCGCCAGTAATGTTCCTTTCTCACGAGCAGTACGCGAACATCGGCCGCCTCTTCCCCGAGATCGTTCTCTGCGCGTTCGGCCTCCTGATCATGGCCATCGACCCCTTCGTCGGCCCCGCGCGCCAGCGCTTTCTCGGCTGGCTCGGTTTTGCCGGTTCGCTCGCCGGGCTCGCCGCCGTTTGGGTTCCGGCGCATCACCAGGGCATGGCCTACAGCTACCTGATCAGCGCGGACGCCTTCAGCGTCTTCCTCCACGTCGTGATCATTGCGGCCGCGTCGCTCGCGATCCTCGGCTCGATCGACTATCTCGAGCAGGAAGGCATCCAGCGCGGCGAATACTACGCGCTCGTGTTGTTTGCCGCCGCGGGCATGGGCATTCTCGCGGGCGCCAACGAGCTCGTCACCGCGTTCATCGGCCTCGAAATCAGCTCCATCTCGAGCTACATCCTCGCCGGCTTCCGCCGCCGCTCGCTCTTCTCCAACGAAGCCGCGATGAAATATTTCCTGCTCGGCTCGTTCGCCACCGCCTTCTTCCTCTACGGTATCGCCATGACCTACGGCGCCACCGGCACCACCCGCATCGACCAGGTGCAGGCGTTCCTCTCGTCTCTCCAGTCCGCGGGCAATTCGCTTCCCGCTCTCGCGATCCTCGGCATCGGACTGATGTTCGTCGGCCTCGGCTTCAAAGTTGTCGCCGCGCCGTTCCAGATCTACGCGCCGGACGTTTACGAAGGCGCTCCCACGCCCGTCACCGCGCTGCTCGCTTCCGGGCCAAAGGTCGCCACCTTCGCCGTCATGGTCCGCATCTTTTACGTCGCGTTCGGCCCCGCCGGCGGCACGTGGTTCTGGATGATCTGGATTTCCGCCGTGCTCACGATGTTCGTCGGCAATCTCGCCGCGCTCGTGCAGACCAACGTCAAGCGCATGCTCGCCTATTCGTCGATCGCGCACGCCGGCTACATCCTCGTCGCCTTCGCCGCGATGAACGAATTCGGCGTCACCGCCATCCTCTTCTATCTCGCGGCCTACGTCCTCATGAAGGTCGGCGCCTTCCTCGTCCTCGCGCACCTCGGCCAGCAGGACGAGCAGCATCTCTCGATTCGCGACTATGCGGGCCTCGGCCAGCGCCAGCCCGTGCTCGCCGTTTGCTTCTCGCTGTTCCTGCTTTCGCTGCTCGGCTTGCCCGCCACCGCCGGGTTCCTCGGGAAATTCTTCGCCTTCCAGGCCGCGCTCTACGCTCACAGCTCCCCGGCCTACGGCGAAGCAATCGTCTGGCTCGTGGTGATCGCCGCGATCAACAGCGTGATCGGCTCGTACTACTACCTGCGCGTGATCGTCGCCATGTACTTCTGGGATCCGTCCGCCGAGTACACGCCCTCCCGCGTCGCGCCTGCGGTCACCGTCGCGCTCGCCCTCGCCGCCGCCGGCACCCTCTATCTCGGCATCTTCCCCAGCCGCATCCTGGCCCTCGCCAAAGCCGCCGCCGAATCCCTCCCCCTCCACTAGCGCCCTCGATTTTCCGATGTGTGTAAGCTCGCCCTGCCGCCGACAATCCTATCTTTGCCTTCGGGGTGTTTCAGGCAGCGGTCCCGACCCGCGCCTCGAAAGGTTTAAACGTAGCGCCGGGTCCTTCTAGCCCGGCATCTTCGCCGTTCGCCTCGCAGCCAGATGTTGAGATGTGTTGTGCAGCCAGGGACATGCCTCACACTTTAGACCGGGCACATCCCTGACACTTTTCGCTGTTCTTGGGCGAGGGGATGGGGTGCAGGGGAAGGGGAAGAAGGTTCCCCTTCCCTTGCCTCAGCCCCAAAGTCACCGGCCTTGTTGGGCAGGGGCATGGCTACTCGCCTGTCGGTAGCTTGCGCCAAGCGCAAAACGGAGGGGGTACTCAACGGCAGGCACCGCCAAATGAAATCAGCCCGGCGCGGGACGCGCGGCACAATTTAGCCCAGACCGGAAGGTCTGGGACCCGAACGAAAATAAGCCCAGCGCCGTAGGCGCGGCACATGACGCACCGTCACGGGCTACGTCGCCTACCGCCGCACCTCGCTCATCAGCGCCATTACGTTGTCCTCGGTGTCCCGGAAAAAACTCATCCACAAATCGTGGTCCGGCATCTCCGCCACCACCCGTGGATCGGCCACGATCTTCGCCCCCGCATCGGCGAGTTTCTGATGCGCCGCCCGAATATCCGCCACCGAAAAATAGAGAATCGAGCTCCGGTGAACGAACTCCGGGTCCTCCGGCTTGTCCAGCATCAACCGCACGCCCCCGCAATCGAAAAACGCCAGCTGCCCCGCCGCAAACAAAAACTTCAATCCGAGCACGTCGCGATAAAACGCAGTCGCCCGTTCGATGTCATACGCGTTGACAGCCACCTGCCCCACCCGCGTAATTCCCGGCCCCGTCGCCTTCCCACTCATTTCTCGCCTCGCATTCTCCGCGCCCTCTGCGCCTCGGCGGTGAACTCTCCGGTTGCCTTCTCGCTGGGCGGCGCCGAGTTTTGAACGTAGCGCCGGATTCTTCCAGCCCGGCATCTTGGTTTGTCCTTTGGCCGGGCTTCAGCCCCGGGATTCCGGTCCTTAGGGGGTCGGACCTTCCAGGTCCGACATAAAAAACGACGGGCGAAGCCCGTACCACTGCGCAGCTTCACCCGCAGCATGTAGTCGCCTTCCGTGCCCCGCCGCAAAAAACAAAGGCCCGGAGACTCGCGTCCCCGGGCCACGTTGTCGTGAAAGCCTCGTTCGAGCTGTTACTTCACCTTCAGGAAGATGATGGCAAACGTATAGAGCGCCATCGACTCGATCAGCACGAGACCCAGAATCAGCGCGAAACGAATCGCCGCTTCGGCTCCCGGATTGCGCGCCAGCCCTTCGCAAGCGTGCGCCGTGGCCATACCCTGCCCGATCGCGCCGCCCGCCGACGCAATCGCCATCGAGAAGCCCGCCGCCAGTGCGACCCAGTTCGTCGCCGAACTTGCCGCCTCGCCACCGCCCTGCGCGAATGCCGCCGGCGCCAGCAGGACAACCGCCATCACCGCCATCAAAAACAACGCCCATCTCTTCATCGTGCTCTCCTCCTTATGAATTTGCCGCCAGTGGGTGGTTGCCTTCCATCCGGGGGGATGGGGGCCTCACGCTGCAGCAGCCTTGATGCCGAAATAAACTCTTTGTGGCGCCGGCGTCCCGCCGGCCTTTTCGAATTTAAGTCTGCAATCTGAAATTTCGAATCTGAAATCCGAATTTCGCTTTTCGTGTTTTGAGTTTCGTTCCTTCTAGTGTTCGTCCCCCGCCACGCCCGCCACGTAAATAATCGGCAGAATCGTGAAAACGAACGCCTGCAAAATCGCCACGAAAAAGTGCAGGATGATGAAAATCAGCGGAATGCCCAGCGGCAAAATCGCGGCCGCATACCCCGCCGCGCCCATCTTCCCGAGGAAAATATAA
>DATJRU010000217.1:0-24947 GCA_035504455.1 Vulcanimicrobiaceae bacterium | reverse complement strand
AGCTGGTGGTTCGGCCGCCAGCACCTGGCGAATCACTTTCTGATTACGCCGGAAGGCGAGGGCGCGCGCGTGAAGGCCTACTTCACGATCGTGCAGTTCAACGTCGACTACCGCACGAATTTCGTCTTCGGCATCGGCAATTGGGACAACCTCTGCGTGAAGCGCAACGGCAAATGGGTCTTCATGTCGATGTACATCAACGGCTGGACCGATCGCGAAAAGGTGCCATGGAAGGGTGAATCGCGGGCCTACAGCGGGCCGCCGGTAACGCGCGTCCATCAGGAAGCAGCGTCGTCGAAGGGCGGCGACTAGCCGATCGGCACCGAGCATCCCAACAACTTAAGTCCTGCAAAAATACGAATGCCGCCCTGCCGGGAATCGGCGAGGCGGCATCCGCAAGGTGGCTTTCATTCGCGTTGGCCGGCGAACCCAGTCAGCCCGCTCTTTCTCACTAGAACAGCAGCTTTATCGCAAACTGGATCTCCCGCTGGCTGTTCGGTACGGTTGCGGCAATGAAACCATAGCCGGGAGTGGGGGTTCCCGTATCGGCCCCGCCAGCCGCGCTGAAGAGGCTGGCATTCGGCGCAATGAAATCCGTGCGGTTGGCGATGTTGAAGAATTCCGCGCGGAACTGCGCCTGAAGCCGCTCGGTGATTCTCGTGTTCTTCAACAGCGCGAAATCCAAATTGATATTGCGCGGTCCGATCAGCGTGTTCCTTCCGGCATCCCCCAGCGTGCCGGGAGCTTCGAGCGCAAAACACGACTCGCTGGAGTCGGTGACCGTGGGGTTGAGCCACTCCGGTTCCACGATATTTGTGAACGGGTTCTTGGTTAGTTTTCTGACATACGGATTGCAACCAGGAATGACGTTGGGGCGTGTCGACGCCACATTGTTGTCCAGTCCGGCCTGATCGAAACCGTCGCTGATGCTGAATGGCGCGCCGCTCTGCGCGGTGAAGATGCCGCTCACCTGCCAGCCTTCGATCAGTCGGTTACCGCGGAAGGGCAACTGATAGATCACATTCGCGACGAGATTGTGACGGAGGTCGAAGGTGCAGTTGCCGTAGTCATAGAGCGGGTCGTAGGGATCGAGCTGCCCGGTCGCGCCTTCCTCCAGTCCGTACGATCCGGAGCCATCATCCAGACAGTGGGAATACGTGTAGGATACCTGCATCGTGATCCCCTTAGACGCCTGCCGAACCAAGCTGACCTGCAGGGAGTTGTAGCTGGACCTTCCGCCCGTCACATTTTCGTTGAGTTCAGCGTAGTTGTCGTTCACGCGCGGTAAAATCGGCTCCACTCCGGCAACGGCGGAATCGAAAGCGCCAAAGACGCAACTCGACAAATTCGCGAGCGTTGGGACACACGGGGAACCGGTCGGCGTGGAGCATCCGTTAAAGAGGCTGCCCCCGCACCCGGCTGTGGCCGAAGTGCTCGTCATTGACGGATTCAAGTTGCGCTGGCTGAAGAGATGGACGCCCCGTGAGCCTACATAACCTACCGTGAGGATGGTTCCCGCGCCGAGTGACCGCTGCACGTTGAGATTCCACTGCTCCTGATACGGCGCCACGGTCGTGTTGAATGGAACGCCGTCGCCAAGGCTGGTGCATCCGATGCTGTTGTTCGCGAGATTATCCGCCGCGCAAGCGGTCGGAACGTCTTGCGGCGGCAGCGCCGGAGGCGCCGTCAAGAAAGCGTTTGGAAAGGTCATTCCTCCCCCGACGCCAAATTGATGGTAGTTAAACGGGGGATCAAAGTAGTAGGCGGAGGCGTAGGTGCGAGGAGCAACCGGATCGTGGAAGATTCCAAAGCCGGCGCGGACCGAGGTTTTCTGGTCCCCGAACGGCGCCCACGCCAGGCCCACGCGCGGATCGATGTTCTTTCGGTTCGGACTGGTTTGAAACACGTGATTGACGTGCGAGAACGATCCGTCCCCAAATGGGGGATTCAGAATTGTGTAAAGGGGAAAGCCCGACGGGTTGGTACCGTATTCATAGCGAACGCCAAGGTTCAGGGTCAGGCGCGAACTGACCTTCCAACTGTCGTTCACGTAAGGATTGATGTCGATTTCCCTGAAATATCGGAATGGATTGTCCGTGAATGGACTGTTCTCGACCGCATAGCCCAAGAACGGCACCCCCTGGATAAAGCCTTCCAGGCTCAGAAAGATGTAATCGCCGCCGTACTCAAAAGGCGCGTTGATATTCGATTGGACCCGTAAGATGTCCGCTCCAAAAGTAATCGTATGGGCTCCATGGGTCCACGCCACATCGTCGCCCGCACCGAAGGTGTTTTGGGCGATGGCGTCGGAGACGAACTGGTTGCTACCAACGCCGCCGACGGTGAAGAGATCCGGGCTCACAGACGCGACTTCAGGGAAGCGGCCCGGGTTGAAGTTCAACGGATCGGTAGAACCAGTCAGCGAGCTATTCGAGAATGAAGATTCGTAGGTACGCGTGTACACGAAGCGCGCGTTGTTTACTACGTTCGCCGAAAAGATGTGCCGCTCTTCGACCGTAAAGAAATGATTCTTGCTGTTGTCGACCTCCGGCCAATAAGGCAAAGCCGCTCCGAAAATGCCAGTCAGCGGGCTTAGGTTGTAAGCTTGGTCGATCACATAGCGGCCAAAGATGTTGTCGTTCGAAGAGAGCGTGTAGTCGATTCGTGCGAGGCCGTAGTTTTCGCTTGAATGTTGGGTCGCGTTGATAGTGGTGAAGTAATAACCGCCCTCGTCGGGTGCGCCTGCCGGAGGAGTCGGAGCGAATTTGTTGTATAGCCCGATAATGCCGGTTATTGCGCTCGCGGCCGCGGCAGTTTGTCCGCTCGCCCCGCTGCCGAAAGCAAATTCAGGCTCGATCGGATTGGTTCCCGTCGCGACCCCAGACACGGGGCCCCAGCAGAGTGTCCCAGCCGCAGTGCCCGGGGCGCAATTTGCAAAGGAGCCCATTCCCGTACGACCTGCGCAACCTGCGGCTGGATTCGAGTTTACGAGGTTGGGTCCCAATGGGCCCCCGGGGAATATAGGTGCCGTTGTTGGCGCTCCTGGCGCGCCGCAGGGGAGCTCATCCGACGCGAGATACGGCTCGGGGTATCCTACGCCCGCATCCGTTTCACCCAGCGCTTGGCGGAAGCCCTCATAGTTCGCGAAGAAAAACAGTTTGTTCTTTTTGATCGGCCCGCCCAGGCTCCCGCCGAACTGGTTTCTGCGAAAAGCTGGCTTATATGGCACTAATGCAGGCGTCAGGTCGAAGTAGCTGCGGGAATCGAGCGCTGAGTTTCGCAGGAATTCATATCCCGAGCCGTGAAATTCGTTCGTCCCGGACTTGGAAACCGCGTTCATCACGGCGCCGTTGCCGCCGAACTGCGAGCTGTAGGTGTTCGTCAGAAGCGAGAACTCCTGAATTCCTTCCACGCCGAGCGAAGTGCCCAGCACCTGCGAGCCGGCCTGGTGATTCCAGAAGTCGGCCATGTTGGTGTCGTCTAGCAAGAACTGCTCGCCTTCGGTTCTGGCTCCCGCTACGGAAAAACTCTGGCCCGTCCCGTAGAGTGTCGTAGTTCCGGCACCTGCTGGCGTGATGCCGGGTGCGAGATTGAGCAACTGCTCGAAGTTGCGCCCATTCAGCGGCAGATCGACCAGCTGCTTCTGGCTGACCAACGACGAGATCGCGGTGGATTGCGTCTCGACCTGCGAGACCGCCGTCTCCACCGTAACGGTGGTCTGCACCTGGCCGACAGGCAGCGAGAAATTGACCACGAATTCGCTACCGACCGTGATCACGACGCCTTTGTGGACAACGGTCTGAAAGCCCGATTTCGTCGCGGTCACGTCGTAGGTGCTCACGTTCAAGTCGGGGACGTTGAAGCGGCCCACGTCGTTCGTGGTGGTCGTCAGCGAGACGCCGGTTGCGGTGTTCGTCACCTGGACGTTCGCGCCAGCGATCGCGCCTCCGCCGGGGTCCGTGACGGTGCCCGAAATAGTGCCCGTCACTGCCTGGCTTTGCGCCGGCGGCGTGGCGAAAAGAAGAACTGCGAAGCAAAGGCACAGCAAAAATGCGAGCTTCTGCGCGGCGAGAATTCTAGGCATCGGACGCCCCCTTGGTTCCGTCGTCTGCTGCTGGGCCGAAATTCTCGAAATTGGGCGGGTGGACTGGCGCCGTCCCCCGACGACGCCTGAACGCGTGATGCGGACACAAATTAACGAAATGGATACATTTGTCTATTTCTTATTTAGACGTGTATGTTACCGATCCGGAAAAGTGAGGGGAATCGCGGGCTGGACGGAAGAGGCCGTCGACTTACTGCGCGTCCAGGCGCCTCGGCGCAAAAAAAAACGGAAGCCGCCCCGCCGGGAACCGGCGAGGCAGCATCCGTAGGGTGGTGGGGCTCTTTGTTTTCGTTTGCCGGCGTCCGGGAAGCGATTAGCTCCCCGGACGCCTCACTCAGTTTTTATTCACTATGGTTTTGTTAGCGCACCTTCTCGCTCAGAACTGGAAGCGCACTCCGAACTGAATCAGGCGCGGGTTGACGTTGGTGTGCGCAATAGCGACGTCCGGAGTGCCGATTAGTGACGTGGCCTCGATGTCTTCGAAGCCGATGTTCCCGAAAGACAGGCCTCCCGGATCGGCGAATTGCGGGTGATTGAACGCGTTGTAGAAGTCGGTGCGGAACTGCATATTGACGCGTTCCGTCAGCTTCGTGTCTTTGCGCAGAGAGATATCCCAATTGAATTGGCCGGGACCAAGAACGGCACCGACACCGCTGTTACCATAATTCGTAGCGGTAGCGTCGCCGAACGGAACTGTTGGCGCATTGCAAAAGCCGTTGAGATTGAAGTACCCGACTCCGTTAGGGGCGTTAACACCCACCTTGGAAAGGATCGAGCCCTTCGCAAGAATATTGCCATTATTGAACCCCGGGCAGTATTGCGCGGTCGAAACGCCATCGAGGTAGCTCGTGGTGCTAGTTCCGAAGGCGCCGCCGGTTGCGGCCAGGGCGTCGGGGCCCATGCCACCCGAGTCAACGAAGGTGAGCGGATCGCCCGACTGTGCGATGGTGATTCCCGAGACGTTCCAGCCGCTGATCAACTTGCCCTCGATGCCCGTCATGTCCTTTCCGAAGGGCAGGTCGTAGCTATAGTTGATCACAAATCGTTGCGGCCGGTCGAAGGAAACGCGTCCATATTGACAACTCATGCAAAGCGCGTTGTTAATGTTCGCCGTGTTGGAATAGAAGACGGTGGAAAGGTCCTTATCCCACGTGTAGGCCGCCTGCATGGACAGACCGTGGCCGAACTGATGGCGCAACGTCACCTGCAAGCTGTTGTAATTCGAGTAGCCGTTGAAGTCCGACGCTTGCAAGCCGTCTGGCTCGTAGCCGAGATAGGGCACGCGGAAATCGGCGTTGTTCGATGTGTTGCAGATCTGGTTTGGAGCAGCGCCAGTGCACGTAAAGTTGTATTGGTTCGTTGGCGTCGCGAGCACGGCCCCATTATGGTTGTGCTGGTAGTCCAAGAGGTTAATTCCCGTCGATCCCGCATACGTGACGTCCAAGACCCAATTGGGCTGAAACTCCCACTGCAGGCCCAAGCTATATTCCTGAACCAAGGGCGTATGAACCGTCGTGGGCACATACGGCGTGCTGAGCCCTGAATTCACCTGGAACATGCCGTTTGTCAGCAGACCATTGTTGGCGGTAGTTGTGTCTGCGAATCGCGGAGCAAAACCGCCTCCGAAGTCCGAGTTGCAATTTGGATCAGCCGAGGTGCAAACAAGCGGAATCAGCGGATACGGGTTTTCCAGTGTGGCCACCGTCCAGCGCGGACTAAAGGCAGAATAGTCCTCAGTGATAGCGTAGGGATTGCCTTGTTCGTAAGCGTGGACGACGCTGTCCAGGCCGACGCGATTGTAGAAGATTCCAGCTCCGCCACGCACCACAAGCTTTGTGCTCGAGAGTGGTTGCCAAGCGAATCCGAACCGGGGAGCGAAGTTGGTGTAAGGAGCGTGCCCCTCAATCGAGTTCTTATTCGATGAAATTCCAACGCCGGTTGGTGGCGCCCCGAAGTGCGCGGCGTAATTGCTCGCCACCACGTATTGCTGGATGCCTGCGGGATCCGTAAGCGCCTGCGCGAGCGACGTTGGCACGTCTGCCGGGGCGGCCATTCTGTTGAGCCACACCTGAGTGAGCCTACCGAGGCTGTCGGTAAGCAATCCGTCATATTCCCACCGCAGACCGATGTTTAGCGTCAGTCGCGAGTTCACCTTGAAATCGTCAAGAACGTAAGCGTCTTGGTTGTCGAGCTTGTAGAAGTGGGTAATTCCGTTCTCTCCAGGCAGACCCTTCACACAGAACAAGCAGCCCAAGGCCCATCCCGGACCTGCGTCGCCACCGGCCGCCAGCCCACCTGTGCCCAACACAAGCTCTAGTCCCTGCTGAAGTCCAGAGTCCTGAAGCGGCCAGTTCGTCCATTCGTACTCGTAACCTGCACGGATACTATGCCTTCCATGGAGCCACGAAATCTGGTCGGCTGCCTGGAGCTGGTTCGTAGGCCCCTTGAATGGCAGAAGGCCGCCGAAGAGCGTGAAGTTGTCGAGAATGTCGATGATCGTCGGTGGCTCGTAGAACCCTGGAACCATCGCCTGCAAGCCGAGTTGTTCCGGCGACCCGCAACCCTGCAGTCCGCTCAAGTGGCCGGCGTTGGGGCACCCATCCGGCGGCACTGCCACATTCGCCCCTCCATTGTTGCGCTGATACGACATGCGGACCTCATTGATGAACGTGGGGGTGACGTTTGTCGTCAGCCTGGCGACGGCGGCCTGATTGCCCCAAGGCGTATATTCCGGGGTGCCCGGGAGGTCGCCTCCGGCCTGCCCGAGATAAAGTGTCTGAGGGTTGGCTGAGTAGAAGTACTTGGTCTGGAAAGTGTTCTTGCTGTTTATGACCCAGTCTGCGTTGGCCACGTATTGGTTTTCATGATAAATCGCGGGGACGTCAAAGTTGCAAATGTTGTCGGCCGGATCTTGCGCATCTGGTCCGCAGAATTGAGGATACGTCGAAGGAGCGGGCAGATAGTAATTATTCTTGACCCCGGCGTTAGCTCCGGTCGTGAGCTGGAAAATTCTCAAGCCCACCACATTCGTGATTCCCATCGCCGACGCAAACGCCTGGGCTGTTGGGTCGCAACTGCTTGCGATTGAGCTCATGTCCGGTATCGCTGCGGGTGTTATGCATGTCCCCCGCGAGCCGATTGCTGCGTAGCTGTTTAGGGATACTGGTAGAAGCGATCCAAATGTTTCGCCCTGAGGGGCGACGCCATTCTTGCCGCGCGTGCCGCGGTAGCTGAAAAAGAAGAAGAGCTTGTCTTTCTTGATTGGGCCGCCAATGGTGCCCCCAAACTGGTTTTGGTTGAGCGTCGCCCGCTCGTTAATTCCGCTTGCGGCTTGCGCATTTTTCAGGAAGAAATCATTTGCGTTCAGGACCGTGTTGCGCAGGTTCTCGAAAGCTGTTCCGTGAAAGTTGTTCGTCCCGGACCTAGTAGTGAGGTTGACGTTAGCGCCCGGGTTCCGGCCATAGCTGGCGTCGTAAGTCGACGTTTGTACTTTGAATTCCTGAATGGCGTCCGTGCTGGGAATCGGGATGCCAGTATAGATCGTACCGTCGTTGGCGCTGCCCGAATTCGCGATGTTGTTCACTGCGACGCCGTCCATCTGGAAGTTGTTCGAGCCGGGGTTTACGCCGTTCGCGCTGATGTCTTGCGTGCCTTTTCCTACCGAGGTCGCATTGTCGACGCCGACAGTTGTTCCGGCCGAGAGGCTGAGGATCTCGGTGTAGTTTCCGTTGGCCATTGGCAAGGCATTGATCGTACTGCCAGTCACTGTCGTCCCCAGGGTGGAACTCTCCGTTTGTAGCGTTTCGACGTTGGCTTCGACCGTGACCGACTCGCTTACGGAACCTACCTCGAGCGTCTGGTTGGCAGTTTGCGTTTCTGTGACGTTCACTACGACCGGGCCCACGTCGGCGGTCTTGAATCCCTGTGCTTGGAACTTAAGTTGGTAGTTCCCGGGAGGCAGAAGTTCGAACTTGAAGTCGCCGGCCGTACCCGTTGTTACCGTGCGCGCCTGGTTTGTGCCCAGATTGGTCGCCGTCACCTTTGCGTTCGGCACCGACCGTCCCGAAGGATCGGTGACTGTGCCAGCGATGGCGCCGGTACCGGCAGACTGTCCCCAAGCCGAAGGCGAAAGTATGCAAAGAGACAGAGACAGAATGCAAACGACTACCGCGACAGCGAGCCCAAACCTGGCACGTGGTGTGTGCATCATCCCCCCCCGATTCGTGTTTCTTCTGAACTTGGCCCGTTATTGCCCTAATAGGAGGCGCGTTAGCGGCAGAGGTTTAACGACGCCGGTATTCAATTTCGCCTTGTAGCTCGAACGGCACGTCCCCGAAAACTAACCACCCATTCCCATTTCGAATGAGACACTAATTACTGAATCAGGGGATAATGTCCATTTCTTATTTTGACAATCTTTGTTACCGATTGAGAAGCACATCGGTCAGTTCCATGACCAAGAACTAGTACAAGCCCAAATTGGAACGCCCGGGCCCATCCCTTTCTGATTTTGGTTGCTTCTGTTACCGTTTCGGAATATAAGTTCCCTAACAATCGTGTCCTATGGAACTCCGACAATTGCGGTACTTCATTGCTGTTGCAGAACGCCTCAGCTTTTCGAAGGCTGCGGAGCACCTGCACGTCACCGTTCCCCCTCTTAGCCGGCAGATTCGCCAGCTCGAGGAGGAGCTCGACGTCCAGCTGTTCGTCCGCGACCGTCGCCACGTCGTGCTTACAGACGCGGGCCAATTGCTATTACGCGAAGCGAGGGTCCTGGTCGATCAGACGTCGCGAGCGTGCGACAGCGTTCGCCTTGCCAAGCGGGGCGAAGCTGGGGTGGTCAAGATTGGAGTCGGCCTGGGGCTGGGCGAGAAGATCAGCCACGTCCTCGTCGAACATGCCAGACGTTGCCCGGCGGTCGAGGTTTCGTCCAGCGCAATTTACTCGATCTTTCAAACGGACGCGCTGTCTGAAGGAACCATCGACGTCGGCTTCCTACGCCCGCCGATCGATAACCCGAATTTGGCGTTCGAGCTCCTGTTCGAGGAAAAGTTCGTCGTGCACGTCTGCAAAGACAGCCCGCTGGCCAAGCACAAATCGCTCAAAGTGGGCGATCTCGCCGGGCAGTCGTTGCTCGTTCCGCAGTGCAAGCCGCACGTCAGCATTTACGACAAGACGATGGCTTTGTGCGCGAAGGCCGGCGTGCCCATCAAGACCATTCCTTTGTCGACGGACCCTTTGCCCCACGGAGACATTCAGACTCTGCTTCTCGTTTCGCGCAAGGGAATCTCGCTGATGCCGGACGAGCCTTCCTGCGCTCCTTCGCCCGACAGCGAAATCGTCGCGATCCCCTTCGACGAACCGGAGGCCCGGGTCGGGGTACTCTCAGCGTGGCGCAAGGAGGAGAGGTCGCCCGCCGTTCTCTCATTCCTCGACTCCGTGCGCAAAGTGTTCCGGCTTCCGACGCACCTCGAAGCTCCGGCGCACGCCGAGGCCGGGCCGCGCTCCGAGCGCCGGGGAGATCCGCGCATCGGTTTCCCATCCACAAAAACGAATTCCTACCAAACCCGCTAGAACTCTCGCCGCGTCTCGTATAATCTCCAGTCGCCTGCCCGGGGGGAATCGCGCGGGTGTGGAACTCATGAATCGAGGTGCTTGCACATGAGCATGGTGTCGGGTGGGGAACTTCTGGTTCGCACGCTGATGCGCGCGAACGTCACGAATATCTTTGCGCTGCACGGAGCGCATCTCGAGACGATTTTTCAATCCTGCCGCGCTCATCACATCGCGATCACGGATACGCGCCACGAAGTCGCCGCGGGTCACGGCGCTGAAGGGTACGCCCGCGCCACGCGCGGATTGGGCGTGGCGATGGTCACCGCGGGCCCCGGCTTCACGAACGTCGTCACCTCTATCGCCAACGCCTATCTCGACCGCACGCCCGTCCTCTATCTGAGCGGTTCTGCGGGGCTGCGCGACGCCGAGACGAATACGCTGCAGGCCGGCCTCGATCAGCTTGCCGTCGCAACTCCCATCACAAAGTGGGCGCATCGCATCACTGTGACGCAGGACATCCCGCGTCTGGTCGCCGAAGCGATCCGCGTTGCGACATCCGGTCCTACAGGGCCTGTGTTTCTTGATTTGCCCGCCGACGTCCTCGGCACTCCCGTGGACGAAGCCTCAGTGACGATTCCCGACAACCTGGTTCTCGATCCTTCATCGGCGCCTGCGCCGCAGAGCAAGGCCATCGATGACGCTATCGCGATGCTCTCCAGTGCCGCCCGGCCGGTCATTATGGTCGGCGCCGGCGCGTATATGTCCGGCGCGAGCGCACAGGAATTTCGCGAGTTTGCCGAGACGACCGGAATTCCCGTGTTCTCGGATTTCCAGGCGCACGGCCTGCTGCCCAGCAATCATCCTCTCTATGGCGGCACCTTCCACAAGATGGCGGACCTATCCGCACCCGAGAATCGCCCGGACGTGATCCTCGCTCTCGGTGTGCGCTTCGGCCTTTTCACGCTTGGCACGAGCGACGCCGTCGTTCCCCACGCCGCAAAAATCATTCACGTCGAGATCGACCCGAAGGAAATCGGCCGCATCCGCCAGGTGACGATCCCCATCGTTGCCGACCCGCGCGAGACGTTGCACGCCCTCAACGCGAAGGCGAAGGCTCAGCGCTGGCCCGATCACACTAAATGGCAGCAAACAATTCGCGACGCCAAAGCGGAGCGTTGCAAAGGGCTGCAAAAGGATCTGGATCGCCCGGCGCCGCCCATTCACCCGATTCAGGCGGTTTCGGCGATCGTCGCCAATATCAACGAAGACGCCATCATCGTCGGCGACGGCGCCGAAGCCTATCACTGGATGAACGAGGTGATTCACCAGAATCACGCGGGAAGCTACATCACGCACGGGTTCCTCGGCGCGGTGGGGTTCGGACTGGGCCTCGCGCTCGGCGCGCAGGTCGCCCACCCGAAGCGCCAGGTGCTATGCCTCGTCGGCGACGGCGCCATCGGCTTCACGATCGCCGAATTCGACACGATGATGCGCCACAAGCTTCCCATCGTCGCGGTGGTGATGAACAACCACAGCTGGGCCGCGTCGCAGCATTTCCAGGAAATCGTTTCGGGCACCGATCGCCTGATCGGCACCGAGCTTCGCGACGCGAACTATCACGAAGTGGCGGCGGCATTCGGATGCCACGCGCAGCGCGTCACCGAAATCGAAAATCTGGGCCCGGCCATCAAAGCCGCATTCGCAAGCGGCAAGCCCGCGTGCATCAACGTATCGATCGACGTGGCGCCGATTCCGCCAGAAGTCTACATGCTGATGAAAAGATAAAAGCCGCGCCCGCGATCTACGCCGCCTTCGAATAGGCGCTGGCTTCGTCGAGAACCCGCACCGCCTCCGGGCTTAGCGTCAAGGCCGTGCCGTCGATGATCTCCTTCAACTGATCGAGGTTCGTGGCGCTGGCGATCGGCGCAGCCATTCCCTTCGCCGTCAGCCACGCCAAAGAAACCTGCGCGGGCGTCGCGCCGATTTCGCCCGCCACGGTGTCCAGCCCTTTCAGGATGCGGAATCCGCGCTCGTTCAGCATGTCCTTCACGCGATACGCCCGCGCCCGGCCCGCCAGATCCTTCTCCGAGCGATATTTCCCCGTGAGAAATCCGCTGGCCAGCGAAAAGTAGGGAATCACGGCGACATTTTCACGCTTGCACAGATCGGCGAGCGCGCCTTCAAAATCGGCCCGATCGTACAGGTTGTACCAGGGCTGCAGCGTTTCGTATCTCGGCAGGCCCTTGGCCGCGCTCACCTTCAGCGCCTCCGCGAGGCGGTCCGCCTTGTAATTCGACGCTCCGATCGCCCGCACCTTCCCCGCCTTGATCAGCTCCGCGTACGTTTCGAGCGTCTCATCGAGCGGCGTTTCGGCGTCGTCCCGGTGCGATTGATACAGGTCGATGTACTCGGTCTTCAGGCGGGTCAGCGAACGCTCCACTTCACGCAGGATGTACGCCTTCGAAAGCCCGGTCTCGCCCGGCCCCATTTCCACGCCGACCTTCGTCGCGATCACCACCTTGCCTCGCCCGCCTCTCTTCTCGAGCCAATTCCCGATGATCGTTTCCGATTCGCCGCCTTTGTGTCCCGGGGCCCACTTCGAATACACGTCCGCCGTGTCGATCAAATTCAGCCCGGAAGCCACAAAAGCGTCCAGAAGCTTGTGCGACATCGGCTCATCCGCGGTCCAGCCAAACACGTTCCCGCCGAACGCCAGCGGTCCTATTTCCAATCCTGTATTTCCAAGTTTGCGCTTGATCACGTTTCCCCCGTGCCGCTTTGCTATGTGTGCGCGACGATCTTAGTTGAGACGCGATGGGAACCGCAACTCCGCCGCCCGGCCTCCCTGGTCGCCCGCCGCAAATCGTTTGTAACGCCTTGGGCCGGCTCGTCCGTCTATAGATTTAGAGGCGCGACAAAACGCCGGTGCCGTTGTTATCATTGTGCGAGAGAGAAGCGCCGACCACATCTAACGACTCATACCAAAGGGGACGGGAATCCTATGAAACTGGGCCACCGCGGAAACAAAGGTTTTGCCGCACGAAACTTCATTCTTCCGGCGATCGGGCTTGCCGCGCTGCTCGTCGCCTACGCCGGCGCCACGATTCGCCCCGTGCAGGCCGACGATGCCAAGCCCGCCAAGTCGACCCAGGATGGCGTCTATACCGACGATCAGGCCGCGCGCGGAAAAGCGCAGTACAGCCAGAATTGCGCCACGTGCCACCTCGACGACCTCAGCGGGAGCGGCCAGGCGCTGCCTCTCAGCGGTGACGCCTTCATGCAATCCTGGGAAGGCCAGACGGTCGACGACCTCTTCGAGGTGATCCACGACACGATGCCGCAGGACAAGCCGGGCACCCTCACGCCGCAAGTGACGTCCGATATCATCTCGTACATCCTGAAATACAATAAGTTCCCGTCGGGCAAGACCGAACTGCCCAGCGACGCCGCCACGCTGAAGCAGATCGTCATCACCACGAAAAAGGCCGCCGCGCCGGCCGCGCAAGGCAGCGGCAACTAGCCGAGGTGTTCTTGTTTTGGGGTGGCCTTGCTCTTAGGCGACCGCCTTGGCGCGCATAAGTCTCGGAGATTTTCAGTCGAGGATTTCGAACCGGTAATCTTCGATCACAGGATTGGTGAGGACGTCCTTCGCGATCCGCTCGACCTCGGCCTTTGCTTCATCGCGCCCCATGCCGTCGAGGTCGAGAACGAAGAATTTCCCCTGCCGCACGCTTTGCACTTTCTCATGGCCCAGCGACGAAAGAGCGCGCTGAATCGTCTGCCCCTGCGGGTCGAGTACCGTCGTCTTCAACATCACCCAGACGTGTGCTTTCATTCTTTCCTCGCGTGAAGCGCGATTATAGCAGCCCGGCCGACCGCGCCGCGGACTGAAAATCGTCGAGCAGCCGGCGTTTGTCGGTAGGCGGCAAAAACGCCGCGCTGAAGCTTTGCTGCGCCAATTGCGCGAGTTGCGCATTTGAAAGTCCAAGCGCCGCCGCACGTGAATACTCCGTGTGTAAATCCGTGTCAAAAATCCCCGGATCGTCGGTCGAGAGCGTCACCAGCGATCCGCGCGCCAGGAGCTTCGGCAGCGGGTGATCCGCGAACGACGCGTCCGCTTTCCCGGTCTGTTTCGCCAGCGCGCCCGTCGCCACGTTGCTCGCGATGCAGTTTTCGAGCACCACGCGCCGCGTCGCCAAGGTGTCCGCCAGCGCCGGATCGTTCATCACCGCGATCCCGTGCCCGATGCGCTCGGCGCCCAGGATTTCCACAGCGTCCCTCACCGAGTCCGGCCCGCCGATTTCGCCCGCATGGCAGACGATGTGCAGCCCGCCCTGGCGCGCGAGGTCGAAGGCGTGCCTGAAATTCACCGCCGGAAACGCGAGTTCATCGCCGCCCATCCCGAATGCCACCACGCCTTCGCGTTCCAGCTTCGATGCCACGCGCGCCACTTCGAGCGCCGCATCCGGCCCGAACTGCCGCGTCGCGTCCAGAATCCATCCCGTGCGGATGCGGTTGAAGATCACGCTGCTCGCGGTTTCGCGAATCGCCTCGAAATTCGCTTCCACGTTCTGCATGCGCCGCAGCATCACGCCCGCCGAAATCGTGATTTCCGCGTAGACCACGTTTTGCCGCATCAGATCTTCGAGCGCGCTGCGCGCGATGATCGCGTAGTCCTCGGGGGCGCGCAAGAACGACGTTACCCATTTGAATGTCTCGATGAATCCCGCGAAATTCTTGAAACGATACCTCGCGGCCGCCTCTTCCGGTTTCACCTCCACGCCATGGCGCGCGGCAAGTTCCACCGCCGTCTGGGGACGGATCGTTCCTTCGAGATGCAGGTGCAGTTCGCCCTTGGGAAGGGCATCGACGATCGTCGGTTGTCGGCTGTTTGTTTCTGTCACGTCAATTTCTCAGTACGACGGCAACTGCGGCCGCCCCGCGTTCAGCCACGCGGTCATCCAATACGATCCCACGTCGGTTGAGGCATCCGAAACCTGCCGGATCAGCACCGCTCCCGCCTGCGCGTAGAAGCGATCGTAGTATTCGTCGCCGTACCGGGAAAGGCCTTCGTGTGCGATGCGGTCCGCCAGCAACACGTTCTCGAGCCAGGCGTGCGCGCTCAGCGCCATCTCGAAGGCCTCGTCGGTCGGATCGCGGATAAAAGCCGCTTCGTTGGGCTTCACGAAAAAGAAAAGCTGGTAGCGGTCCACGAGCGCGTCGCCGAATCGTTCGTTCACGCCCGGCTGGTCGGAAAGCCGCCCGTCGTTATTGATCGTCGTGTTGAAGGGATCGTGCGCCGCCGCCACGTAGTGCGCCAGCAATGCGGCCGCCAGCTTTGCCTCGCTCCAATTATGCTCGCGCAGAGCATCCGTCAGTTTCTGGCTGTACAAGCCGATCTGCCAGGGAAGTAAGCCGTAGGTCTCGATCGCCCGGCGCCCGTACTTGGCCACCGCAGCCGTGTAAGAGCGCGGAAGCGAGCTGAAAGGGAACTGCCCATAGTGATCGAGCTGGATGAAATTGTTTCGCGGGTCCGTGGGAGCTTTCGCGTTGCCCTCGTCCGGGTCGGTCACATGCTGGACGAGAAATTGCCGGTTCGCGCCGAAATACCCGAGCATTTCATCCGGCAGCGTGTCCACTGCTTTGTTGGCGATCAGCCGCTCGGCGTTCTCGCCCCACGCAAACGACGGAGGCGCGCCAACCAGCAGCGCCAGCATCACGGGCGCCACTCCCGCGCAGGCCCGGCGGATCGCGCGCCGCATCAGCTTGCTCCATCCTTTGCCGCGGCCGCCGCGAGTTTCGCGTTCGAGAGCCCGCTGTGCTTCCGCCCGTAGAAGTGGTACACGCACAGTCCTATCAGCAGCCACGCGAAAAACCGGAGCCAGTTCTCGATCGTCAAGCTCGCCATCAGCACGAAGCAGAACACTACCGACGCAATCGGAATCCACGGATTCCAGGGCACGCGGAATCCCCGCGGCCGGTCCGGCTGCTGCCGCCGCAGGATGATCACCGCGAGCGAAACCAGGATAAACGCAAAGAGAGTGCCGATGTTGGTGAGATCGGCGAGCGTGCCGATATCGAAAATGCCCGAAGGAATCGCCACCACCACGCCCGCGATCCACGTCGCCACGTCGGGCGTCCGAAATTTCCGGTGCACCCGCGAAAAAGCCGGCGGCAACAAGCCGTCGCGCGACATCGCGAACC
Source organism: Vulcanimicrobiaceae bacterium (assembly GCA_035504455.1). Taxonomy (GTDB): domain Bacteria; phylum Acidobacteriota; class Terriglobia; order Acidiferrales; family UBA7541; genus Palsa-295. The sequence goes on along the minus strand of DATJRU010000217.1, from coordinate 9,082 downwards.
AAACCCGCGCCTGTCCGAGCTGAAACACCAGGATCGACGAGATCATCCCAAGCAGCGCACCGACCGTAACCCACCGGTTCACGCCGTTCAGCCCGATGGCTTCGAGCGCCTGCGACACCGGCGCCGCGTTGCCCAGCGTGCTCCAGTGCTGGATGCCCGTCAGCACTAGCGCCACGGCAATATAGAAGAAGGCGCAGACGAAGAGCGAGATCAGGATTCCGATCGGCAGGTCGCGTTTCGGTTCCTTGCACTCCTCGGCCGCCGTCGATACCGAATCGAATCCGATGTACGTGAAAAAGACGATCGCGCCGCCGGTCAGGATTCCCTGAAATCCGTTGGGTGCGAACGGCTTCCAATACGACGGATGGATGTACTTGCTCGCCGCGATGCAAAACACGACGATCACTAGCAGCTTGATTCCCACCATCACGTTGTTCGCGCCCGCCGACTCGCGAATGCCCATCACCAGCAGCACCGTCAGGAACATCACGATCACGAATCCCATGATGTTGAAGTGCAGCGCCCATCCCGTCTCGGGCGAATACGCGGGCGTGCTCAGCGCGTCGGGAATGTGCATGTGAAACGAATCGAGCAGGCTGTTGATGTACGCCGAGAATCCAACCGCCACCGCCATGTTCGATACGGCGTATTCCAGGATCAGGTCCCAGCCGATGATCCACGCGATCAGCTCGCCCATCGTCGCGTAGGTGTAGGTGTAGGCGCTTCCGGCAATCGGAATCATCGACGCGAGCTCCGCGTAACACAGCCCGGCGAGCCCGCACACGATTGCCACGAGGAAGAAAGATACGGCGATGGCCGGTCCCGCGCCCGGGCGGCCTGCGATGCCGAGCGCGTGCCTTCCGTGCAACAGCACGTCGAGCAGAGGGGCTTTGATAATCGAGGGAAATTCAACCGATTCACCGGCGGCGGCCGTGCCCGTCAGGATGAAAATGCCGCTGCCGATGATCGCGCCGATGCCGAGCGCCGTGAGGCTCAGCCATCCGAGCGATTTTTGGAGCCGCTTTTCCGGGCTGTCGGCGTCCGAGATGAGCTGGTCGATGCTCTTGGTGCGGAAAAGCTGCGGATCCAATCGTCACCTTCCCAAGAGATTGGAAAACTCTACCCTGCACCGCCCCGCCGCGCAACCTGTCCGTGCGGGCAAGCTTCCGATTTGTGCGGAAGGGGCCTCGACCCAGTGTTTTTGCTCAAGAGACGCGAGTCCCGGAGGGACGATTGTAACGAGCCCGGCATGGAGCCCGCCTGCCGGCGAGGCAGGCGGAGCGGAGTGCCGGGAACAGGCGGACGAACGAAAAGAGTCCCGGGAGGGACGATTGAACATGCTGGCGAGGTTTGTGCTGGTGCTAGGCAATCTGCAAATTCGCGTACCGCTCGACCAGTTTCTTCGGCCCGTAATCCTGGAAACTCACCGTGAGCTTGCGCTCCTCGCCTTCCCCTTCGACCTCGATGATCGTCCCGATGCCGTATTTGGAATGGCGCACACGCATTCCGATCAGCGGATCCTTCGATCCGCGCGTGGCAGACGATCCCGCTCCTGAACCTTTCGCCGCGCCCGATGCTCCTCGCCCGCCGGGAGTCCGCCCATAGGGTGCTCGCCCGTATCCGCCGGCCCCGCCCGCGCCGTAATTCCGCTGCCCGTATCCCGCCGATCCCGCGCCCGCGCGCCGATACGAGTAGTCTGTGTATTCCGGATCGGCCTCGTAGCGGCGCGTCTCGCCCGGCTCGGACTGCGATCCCTCCGCCGCCTCAATCAAATCCCCGGGAATCTCCCCGAGAAATCGCGAGGGCAGGGAAGCGCGCAGCCGGTCCTCGCCGTAACTCCGCCGGTAAACCGCGCGCGACAGCGTGAGCGATTTTTTCGCTCGCGTCATGCCCACGTAAAACAGCCGCCGCTCCTCTTCGACCTCCGCGTTCGTATCGATCGACCGGCTATGCGGCAAAATTCCTTCTTCGAGGCCTGCCAGGAAAACCGCCTCGAATTCCAGCCCCTTCGCGCTGTGCAGCGTCATCAGCGAGACGCCCATCGCTTCGTCGTATTCGTCCGAATCCGCCACCAGCGCGGCTCGGTCGAGGACATCCTCGAGCGTCTGCCCCTGCTCGGTCGCTTCCGACATCGCGTTCGAAAGCTCGCGCAGATTCTCCGCGCGCGTGGTGTGCTCGAGATTGTCTTCCTGCTCCACCCATCCGAGGTATCCACTCTTGTCCAGGACGCGCTCGATCAGGTGCGCCGGCGACATCTCGCGCGTCTCCTCGCGCAAATCCTGGATCATGCCCCGGAAATAGCGCAGCGCCCCCGCCGCTCGCTTGCCCTCGAGAAACGCGTCGTCCGCCAGCGTTTCCCACAGCGACTTGCCGGTCTCTTTCGCGCGCGCCTCCATCGCCGCCACCGTGGTCGCCCCGATCCCGCGCGGCGGCACGTTCAGCACGCGCAGCAGCGCCACGTCATCCTCCGGATGAAACAGCAGCCGCACGTACGCCAGGGCGTTTCGCACCTCGGCGCGCTCGTAAAAACTGAAGCCGCCCACCACGCGATGCCGCACGCCCAGCCGCCGCAGCACCTCCTCGAACGATCTCGATTGCGCGCCGGTGCGGTAGAGCACCGCCACATGCGCGTCCGGCTCGTTGCGCATCAGCGCCGCGATCTGGCCCCCGATGTAATCGGCCTCGGCCGTCGAATCCGGCGCCTCGAAAAACTGCAGCTTCTCGCCCGCCCCGGCCATCGCCTGCAGATTCTTGCCGAGCCGGTCGGAGTTGTTCCTCACCACCGCCGCGGCCGCATCGAGAATCGTCTGCGTCGAGCGGTAATTCTCTTCCAGGCGAATGATCTTCGCGTCCGGGAAATCCTGGGTGAAGCGCTTCAGATTGCCCGCGCGCGCGCCGCGCCATCCATAGATCGACTGGTCCTCATCGCCCACCACGCACACGTTTTTCCGCGTTCCCGCCAGCAGCCGCACCAGCTCTTCCTGCGCCGCATTGGTGTCCTGAAACTCGTCGACCATGATGTACTCGAACCGCCCGCTCCAGGCCGCGCGTACGTCCGCGTTCTTGCGCAGGATTTCTACAGCCTTCAGCAGCAGGTCGTCGAAGTCGACGGCGGCAGCTTTTTGCAAAATCTCGTTGTACGCGCGGAAAATCTTCGCCACGTCCTGCCGCTCTCGGTCGTGATTCTGAGCCGCTTGCGATTCCATCTCGTCCGCGGTGATCCCGTGATTTTTCGCGTGGCTGATTTGCGCCCGGATGCTGCGCGGCGGGTAATCCTCGGCGGAAAGGTCGAGCTGGACGAGCGCGCGTTTCACCGCCGCCACCTGATCGTCGTCGTCGTAAATCGCGAAATCGCGCGGCAGTTCCGCGTGGCGTGCCTCGCGCCGCAAGAGCCGCGCGCAGAAAGAATGAAACGTCGAGACCCAGACGTCCGAACCGTCGCGCCCGCCAGATCGCAGCAGGTCGTTGATCCGTTCTTTCATCACGCCCGCGGCCTTGTTCGTGAACGTCACCGCCAGGATCGCGCTCGGTGGCACGCCCTGTTCGATCAGTTGCGCCACGCGATACGTGATCACGCGCGTCTTGCCCGTGCCCGCGCCTGCAAGGACGAGCACCGGCCCTTCGGTTGCCACCACCGCTTCACGTTGCTGCCGATTGAGTCCGTCGAGAAGTGTCATTGCCTGAGGGAAATTGCTCAAGCACGAATTGTAGCCGACCAAAATCGATTCGGCAATTTGCCTTCGGCGCAATTTTTCGCTGTCGCCGCAAACGTTTGCAGCGAAGCCTTGGCACGGGCAAGCTTTCTCCGCGTCCTCCGTGCCTCCTCGGTGGACTCTGTGTTTTGTCCGGCGTAGAAACTGCCCCGCAATCCGATGAGAAATCGCACGCCGCCCGCGCGCGGACGCATCCGCAAACTCTGTTACAATCACGTGCTCTTCTTTTCGGGCCACTCGCGCATGAATCAGCTCAAGCTGCCGCACTGGCTGGCCAAAATTGTCGCAGTGATGGGCGGCGGCGGGCTTTTCCTCGTCACGTTTCTCGATTCCTCCGTGCTCAGCTTCCCGTTTATTCCGGACGCGCTCGTGATCAGCCTCTCCGCCCAGAACCCGGCGCGCATGCCCTACTACGTCCTGATGGCCGCCGTCGGCTCGCTAGCCGGCTGCATCTGGCTCTATCTGCTGGCGAAGAAAGGCGGCGAAGCCTATTTCCACCGCCACGGCGGCAAGGCTTCGCTGAAAGCAAGGGAGTGGGTCGACCGCAACGCTTTTCTCAGCGCGTTCATTCCCGGAATTCTTCCGCCGCCGTTCCCATTCAAGGTGTTCGTGCTCGCGGCCGGCGTTTTTCAGGTGCCGCTTCGCACGTTCATCCTTGCCCTGCTTCTCGCGCGCGGCCTGCACTACACGGTCGAAGGAATTCTCGCCGTGCGCTACGGCAACGCCGTCCTCTTTTTCCTTACCGCGCACAAAATCGCGTTCATCCTAATCGTCTTCGGCCTGCTGGGCGTTCTCTACGCCGTGACGCACTGGCTCTTCCGCGGCGGCGAGACGCCTTCGCATTCCTGATCGGCCGGTCGCACGGCTGTCAGCCTGCGCGGCCTCGCCGATTGCGCCGTCCTGATCCATCACGTATCATGCGCGCATCCGGCTGCCTTTCGCGGCAGCACAAAGGAAGCGGAAAATTCACTTCCCCTTCGATCTGCGCCTCGGCTCGCTCGCGATTCCCGCGCATCCGGTTTTCGAGTTCCTTGCGTACGCGATCGGCTTTCTCTGCTTCCGCGTTCTCCGCCGCAGATTCGGCGACCCTGTTTCAGACGCTTCCCGCTGGACGGTTATCACCGCCGGCGTCGCGGGCGCGGCGATCGGCAGCCGCGTCCTCTACTGGTTCGAGGACCCGGCCGCCACGCTCGCCCGCTGGCGCGATCCCGTCTACCTGCTCGGCGGCAAGACCATCGTCGGCGCGCTGATTGGCGGCCTGCTCTTCGTCGAATTGGCCAAGCGCCTCGCCGGCGAGACGCGCTCCACCGGCGACCTCTTCGCCGCGCCCATCGCGCTCGGCATCGCCATCGGGCGCATTGGCTGCTTCCTCGCCGGCCTGCCGGACGGCACCTATGGCGTCGCCACCTCGCTCCCCTGGGGCGTCGATTTCGGCGACGGCGTCCGCCGCCATCCCACGCAGCTTTACGAATCGCTCTTCGCGCTCGCCCTTTTCTTCGTCCTTCTCCATCTGCTCCAGCGTCCGCACCGCAATGGCGACGTCTTCAAAGCGTTCATGCTCGCCTATCTGGGCTGGCGCCTCGCGGTCGACTTCCTGAAGCCCGAAATCCGCCTCGGAATTTTCTCCGGCATCCAGTGGGCCTGCGCCGCCATGTTCCTCTATTACGCCGCCGACATTCGCCGCTGGCTTGGTCGCAAAACGCCTCACGCGTCGCTCGAAATCGAAACGCTCCAAGCCGCGCCTTCGCGCGATGCGAGGAAAGCATGACGCCCGCGAAAAAACAGCGATTCCCGACGATAATCCAGTCGATCATCATTATCGCGAGCGGCATCGTCCTCGGCCTCTCCTCCTGCGTCGGCTTTCTCGGCACGATGAATTCCAGCGGCCAATCCCTGGCGCCGATACTCATGATCGGCTTCTTCGGAGGGGTCATCATTGCTTTTATCGGCTGCGTTCTGCTGCTGATCGCGGTTGCGCGTGCTCTCGTCGATGCCTTCCGCCTACCGGCGCCCGCGGCCCCCTCCCTGCTCATCGCCGAGGCGCCCGCTGGTGCAGCTGCCGTTTCGCCTTCTCCCGGGCTTTTCGGCATCACCGCGTCGCGCGAACAGCCCGTCCTGCGTCAACTCCAGATCGCGCTGGTCGTTCTTATGCTTCTGCCGCTTGCCAGCGTCGCCACATCCGTCCTCATTGTCCTCAATCGCCTCCGCGCCTATCCCAGCATTTTCTTGTTTCTCAGCAGTTATGTCCTTTCGCAGGTTCCGTACGCTTTTGCCCTCGCGCGCACGCGGCGCGGCCTCGACCGCCTGGGAATCGCCATCGCCTTCGCCGCGAGCTGCGTTTTTTTCGTCGAGGGCCTCTTGCCGCTCTTCCGCCCGCGCGGCATGTTTCTCCTGGGACCCGATCGATTGTTGTTCTTCTGGCCCGGCCTGTTTCTGATCGGCCACGTCGTGGTTGCCGTGTTCGCGTTCCGCGCGGGGCGGCTCGCTCCGCCCGAGGGCGACGACCTGCCTCTGGTCGGCGCGAGCTTCGTCGGGGTAATCGTCTACCTCGTGTTCATCCGTTTTCTTGAGGCGCACTTCTTGCCGTTCCTGCTTCGCTGAGGAACGTCACCGGGAGCCGGGACCAATCATGACTGCGCGCATTCGGCCCTATCTCTTCTACGACGTCGCCGTCTCGATCTGCTCCACCTGCTATCGCAAGGTCGAGGGCAAAATCGTCTTCGAAGACGGCGGCGTCCTGCTGCTGAAGCACTGCCCGGTCCACGGCAACGAGCGCATCCTCCTCGCCGACGACATCGACTATTACCGCCGCTGCCGCGAAGTCTTCATCAAGCCGCCCGAAATGCCCCGCGCCTTCAACACGCCCGTGAAATGGGGCTGCCCCTACGACTGCGGCCTCTGCGCCGATCACCAGCAGCACTCCTGCCTCTCGCTCGTCGAGATTTGCGACGCCTGCAATCTCGAATGTCCCGTGTGCTACGCCGAAAGCGGCCCTGCGCGCCAGGAATTTCGTTCCATCGAGGCGATCGAGCGCATGCTCGACGCCGTCGTGCGCAATGAAGGCGAGCCCGACGTCGTGCAAATCTCCGGCGGCGAGCCCACGCTGCATCCCGAATTTTTCCGCGTACTCGACATGGCCAAGGCGCGCCCCATCCGCCACGTGATGGTGAATACCAACGGCATCCGCATCGCCCGCGAGCCGGCCTTCGCCGATCGCCTCGCCTCGTACATGCCCGACTTCGAGGTGTACCTCCAGTTCGACTCGTTCGAGCGCGAGCCGCTCGTTGCTCTTCGCGGCGCCGACCTGCGATCGGTCCGCGAGCGCGCGCTCCAGCACCTCAACGAGCGCGACATCTCCACCACGCTCGTCGTCACGCTGAAGAAAGGACTCAACGACGGCGAGCTCGGCCGCATCATCGACTTCGCCCTCACGCAGAAATGCGTCCGAGGCGTCACCTTCCAGCCGATCCAAGCTGCCGGCCGCCTCGGAAATTTCGATCCTGCGCGGGATCGCCTCACGCTCACCGAAGTGCGCCGCCGCATCCTCGAGCAAACCTCCGTCTTCCGCCCCGAGGATCTGATTCCCGTTCCGTGCCATCCCGATAGCCTCGCGATGGCCTACGCGCTCAAACTCGACGGCCGCGTCGTGCCGCTCACCGGCATGATCGCTCCCGACGTGCTGATCAACGCCGGCCGCAACACCATCCTCTACGAGCAGGACGAAGCCGTGCGCGACGGCGTCTTCAAGCTCTTCGCCACCAACCATTCGCCCGAGTCCGGCGCCCGCACCCTGCGCGACTTGCTCTGCTGCCTGCCGCGCGTCGCCGTGCCCGCAGAGCTCGGCTACGCGAATATCTTTCGAGTCCTCATTGTGCAATTCATCGACGCTTACTCCTTCGACGTTCGCTCGGTAAAGAAAACCTGCATCCACATCGTTCATCCCGACGGCCGGCTAATCCCGTTCGACACCTACAACCTCTTCTATCGCGATTCGCTCGAGCAAACGCGCCTCGAGCCTCTCCGCCGCTTGGCTGCCGCCGCCTCCGTGCCGTTGTGATCCTCCGCCGCTTCCGGCGCGTTACAAGATCAGCCACCTAACGATTCTGCTTTCCCGCACTGCGTCGCCGGATGTATAAGTGCCTACCGGGGGAGGAAGCTGATGATTTCACCACCGACCAATCCAGGGATTCCCTTCGCAGCAATTCTTCTAGTCTCCGCTCTGCTGTGGCCTTCGATTTCGCGCGCACAGGGCAACAGCCCCAATGTGAACAACAACACGCTGACCCAAATGGACGCGACCCAGGCGAACCAGGACTTGACCGAGAAATACTTGCAGCAAAATCTCGGCGACCCAAGAGAGGAAGCCGCCTACCAGGCGTTTCACAAAGTCCCGATGCAACAAGCGGACAAGAAGGTCAAGCTCGGGCAGGCTTTCATCAACAAATATCCGTCGGATCGCTACACGCAGACCGTCTACGAGGAAGTTGCGCAAACCTACTACGCGGAGCAGGCCCTGACCGATTTCTATGCCTGGACCGACAAGGGCCTGGCTCGCTTTCCCGACGACGTGACGCTGCTGGTCCTTACCGGATGGGTGATTCCGCGAGTCTACAAACCCGAAGACCCCGATGGCGACAAGAAACTCGACACGGCCGAAGCCGACGCGAAACACGCCATGGTCGCGATGGACGGTCTCCAGAAGCCTTCCGCGATGAGCGATCAGATGTTCGCGCAATACAAAACGGAGGAGGCTGCGATCGCCCACAGCGCGCTTGGCCTGATTTATTTCCGCCGCGAAAAATACGACGACTCGCTGAAGGAAATGCAGCAGTCGATGGCCGGCGTCGCCAATCCCGATCCCATCGATCTCCTGGTGCTGGGCGCTGATCTCGAGAATCTCGGCCGCTTCAAGGAAGCCGCCGACGCCTTCAATCGCTGCGCGCAAGTCCCCGGCAGTTTCCAGGCCACCTGCAAGCAGCAAGCCGATAGCTCGCTGCGAATGGCGCAAGACTCCAAGTAGGTCTCGCCGCGGGCTGGCGCTGGGCGATGAGTAGCGAAACCATTCGGGGTCGGCGACTCGCGGCTTACTTCGGCGGGCACGCGCCTTCGCCGAAAGCCAGATCGACTTTCGCGACGGCAGCGTCTGCGCCCTCAATCGTCACGGCGGGCGTATCGATCGCTCCCTTCGCACCCGATCGACAGAAGGTTCGGGCTCGAAGGGTATAACGCACGGTCAGAAACAAATTCACCGAGTAGGTGTCGGGGCCAACGTTCAACGCGATGGGATTCTGTAAGTCGCTGGCTGCGACGGTCACCTGTGGTGGGTAGTATTCCGCGGTCGTGCGGCCGTCCCAGTGCAACTGTACCGT
>DATJRU010000216.1:0-8701 GCA_035504455.1 Vulcanimicrobiaceae bacterium | reverse complement strand
TGCCGCGCGACCTCTTCGATCAAGTCGATCCCGCGCGTCACGTCCTGCCGCCACGACGGCTGCTTGCACTCCCACGCCGCCAGCAGCGAGCCGTTGCTGCCGCGGTGCGCGTCCTTGCGCACGGGATGAAAGCCGAGCGCGCCCAGAATTTCCTCGATGTCGCGATCGGGCACATCGGCGCCCATCACGCGCAGCAGCTCCTTGCGCGAAAGCTCGATCGTCGCGCCTTCCGCGCGCCCCGGATACGCGTCGACCACGCCCGCCAGCAGCTCGCCGCCCGCAACCTGCTGGATCAGCTCCGCCGCGCGCCGCGATGCCAGCTCCGCCATCTCCGGATCGGCGCCGCGCTCGAACCGGTACGACGCCTCCGTGCGCAGCCCCAGCGCCTTCGCCGTCCGCCGCACCGAAATCGGATCGAACCACGCCGACTCGATCAGAATATTCCGGCTGCTGAACCCGATTTCGCTTTCCGCGCCGCCCATCACGCCCGCGATGGCCACCGCGCGCCCGGCGTCCGCGATCACGCACATTTCTTTCGCCAGCGTGCGCTCGACGCCATCCAGCGTGCGGATTTTTTCGCCCGCTTTCGCGCGCCGCACCACGATGCGCTTTTCGGTTTGCCCGCTGCTGCCGGCGAGCTTATCGAGATCGAACGCGTGCAGCGGCTGGCCGAGCTCGAACATCACGTAGTTCGTCACGTCGACCACGTTGTTGATCGAATTCTGCCCGATCGCTTCGAGGCGCTGCCGCAGCCAGTCCGGCGACGGCTGCACTTTCACGCCGCGCAGCACGCGCGCCGTGTAGCGCCCGCACAATTCCGGCGCCTCGATTTCGACGCGCGCCGCACCGGCGACTTTTTCGCCCGACTCTTTCAGCTTCGGCTTCAGCGATTTCACCGGCAGCCGGTAGATCGCGGCGACCTCGCGCGCCACGCCGTAGTGCCCCAGGCAATCGGGACGATTCGCGGTGATCTCCGCGTCGAGCACCGGGCCCGCCGGCGTCTCTTCGATGGAATCGATCGCCACGCCCGCCAGCGACAGCCGCGCGCGCAAGTCATCCGCGGGCGCCGTCGCCTCCACAAATTCCTTCAGCCAGTTGTAAACGATCTTCATTCTTTTTTTCAGTGGCACAGGCAATCCTGCCTGTGCCGTTACGCAGTGATCTTATCTGACTGCCCAGTCCACGATCACTCCCGTGGCCGCATTCGCGATTCTCGCGAATGCGGGCCCCTTCTTGCTTTTTCAGGGGGTCGGAGCTTCAGCTCCGACATGAAACTGTCGCGCGAAGCGCCTACCTTTGTGCAGCTTCACCCGCAACAAGTAGTCGAGGCGAACGCTGGCCTTGCGCACCCCTTATCCGCCAGAGTCCAACCGCCCGTAATACACGTGCGTCTGATACTCGAATCGCACGCGGCCGTCCTTCGCGTGCCGGTCGAAAATCTCTCGCAGCGCCGCGAGCATGGGCTCGTGCGTCGGATTTCCCGCGCGCGGCGCATACGACGAACTCAGCAGGCGCCCGCGCAGCCCGTCGAAATCGAACACCTGCTCGTGGGGCAGCAGCCTTTCACCGCCCGCGCCGCTTCCGAAAAACTCCTGCATGCGCGCGTATTGCGGATAGGTTTCCGCCACTTTCGCGTAATCGTCGCAGTAATCGCGCAGCAGCGCCGCGTAGTCGCGCTGGAACGCGGTGCGGTCGCTCACGCGCTCGTTCCAAATGATGGCGACCCACCCGCCCCGGCGCAGCACGCGCGCGAATTCCGCCCGCGTCGCCTTCGGCTCAAACCAGTGAAACGCCTGCCCCGATACGACGAAATCCGCGCACGCATCCGGCAGCGCCGTCGCTTCCGCCGATCCCGTCACGCTGCAGAAGTGCTTATAGCTCGCGAGAAATTGCTCGCCCGCGTCCCGCATCGCGGCGTTGGGCTCGACGCCGTAGACCACGTTGCCGTTCTCGAGAAAAAGCTGCGTCAGCAACCCAGTGCCCGAGCCCAGGTCGACAACCACCGACTCCGCCGTCAGCCCGCACGCCTCGCGCAGCACATCGAGCACCTCGCGCGGATACCCCGGCCGGTACCGGACGTAATCCTCCACGCGACTCGAGAACCGCTCTTTGGAATCTGTCGCCATTTCGCATGCGCTGTCGCGTTCAACTCGTCACTTCCGCCGCACACTACGACGCCGGATCCATTCTGCGAGTTCTCCCTCGGAAACCCGCCCCGCAGCTAGCGCAAACATTTCGGATACGACGTCGTCATCGGCAGCTTCGAAGCCGTGACCGTTGCGCTCCAGAAATGTGACCAGAGCCAGAAAGGCCACGCGCTTATTTCCATCCCTGTACGGATGGTTACTCGCGATGCCGAATCCGTATGCGGCGGCCAGCGATACGACATCTGTCTTTCGCTCGTAACACCATTTCTGGCGCGGTCGAGCGAGCGCTGATTCCAGCGCGCCCTCGTCGCGAATGCCATGCAGCCCGCCGTGCTCGCGCAACTGCTCGAAATGGATTGCATCGAGTGCGATCCGTGTCAACCAGTGCGGCTCGACCCTGCGACCGGCCACAGGTTCACTTCGCGAGAGCGCGCAGCGCGTTGCGGTACTTCTTCGCCGCCTTTGCCGCGATTCCCAGCACTCGCTCGGTCTCCGGATCGTAAGGCGTCAAAAGAATGCCACGGTCGGTTTCCACGACCAGCACGCGATCGCCCGGCTCCAATCGGAATCGGTCGGCCATATCCTTCGGCACCGTTGCGCTGACAGACCCTCCAGCTTGCCGCAGCTTGACTTCTCTCGTCATAGTATGAGTGTAGCACATTAGTGCTACTTCAGACGCCGTAGTCACGGGAACTGCCGCAGGAATCGCACGTCGTTCTGAAATAGCAGCGGCAATTCGGTGATGCCGTACTTCATCATCGCCAGCCGATCGACGCCCATGCCAAACGCGAAGCCCGACAGCTTTTCCGCATCGTACTTCACGAAGCCGTACACCGCCGGATTCACCATGCCCGCGCCAAACAGCTCGATCCATCCCGAGAATTTGCACACGCGGCAACCCGTCCCGCCGCAGACGTGGCACGTTGCGTCCACTTCGGCCGAAGGCTCCGTGAACGGAAAGTAACTTGGCCGCAGGCGCGTCTTTGCCTTCGGCCCCAGGAACTCGCGCACGAAATATTCCACGGTTCCCTTGAAATCGCAGAAGGTGATGTCCGTATCGACGGCCAGCCCTTCGATCTGGTGGAACATGTACCCATGCGTCGAATCCGGATTGTCGCGCCGGTAGACTTTTCCGGGGACCACGATGCGCACCGGCGGCGCCTGCTTTTCCATCGTGCGAATCTGCATCGGCGACGTGTGCGTCCGCAGCAGGTGCTTGCCCGCCGAAACGGGGCCGGCGCTGGAACCCTCGATATAAAAGGTGTCCATGTTGTCGCGCGCGGGATGGTGCTCGGGAATGTTGAGCGCCTCGAAGTTGTAGTAGGGCGTTTCGATCTCCGGCCCTTCGACCACGCTGAAGCCGATCGAAAGGAAAATGCGTAGCAGCTCGTCGAACGTCTGTCGGATGATGTGCCGCGTCCCGATCGTCCGCTCGACGCCCGGCAGTGAAAGGTCGACCTGATCGCGAGCCGCCGCGGCCTGCTCCGCCGCCGCTTCGATTTCTTTCCGCTTCTCTTCGAGCGTCGCCTCGACGTGCGCCTTCAGCTTCTGAAATTCCTGCCCGACAAGCGGCTTCAGTTCCTTCGGCGCGGGCTTCAGCCAGTTGTCGCCGATGTTTGTGAGGACGCCTGACTTCCGCCCGGTCCACGCGACGACGAAGCTTTTCCATTCTTCGGCGTCTTTCTTCGCGCTGTGCACAACGGCTTGCTCTTCGAAGCGCGCGCGCACTTCCGCGAATCGCGCCGCCACTTTTTCGGGTGTCGCGTCGCCGAGCTGCGCGAGAGTCTGCGTTGTCGGGTCGATGGTCATTTCGGTCCAGCTAAGGCGTTTCTACCTCCGAAGGATACCGATGCTCCGCGCGATACAGCCGCGTTCCGTTCGGCTCGATCGCATAGAACAGCAGCGCGCCCTTCGAGCCGTCCCTCATGGGGTGCGCGACGACCGTGATCGGGTCGCCCGGCTTGTACGACGTCCGGCTCCAGCCTTCCGCGATCATGAGCCGGACGCTCGAAGCCTCGATGTCCCACGTCCCCACGGTCGAGGGATCCTTCGCGCCGGGCGCCACCGTGACCACAATGTGGCTGTGCGGATTTTCCCACCGGTATTCCCGCACGATGCCCTGATAGGTCACGTTCCGCGCGATGTCGAACATCGCTCGCGAATGATGGGCAAAGGACGGCGGAGCCGCGATCAGAAGCGCTGCGATCGCAATCCAGCTCGAGATTGCCCGCTTCGTCCCCACTGATCTTCCTTACGATTACCCGGAGGCGAAAACTACGCCGCGGGCTTGCCTGCCGTTCAGGCGGGTTTTCGCGCAGGCGCTGCCGCCGCGTGCTGCTTCGCCGTTGCCACCAGAGCTGCAAAGCCTTCGGCGTCGCGCACGGCCATGTCCGCCAGGATCTTGCGGTCGATGTCGATGCCGTCGGCCTTCAGCCCGTGAATCAATTGGCTGTAGGACGTGCCGTTCGCGCGGGCTGCGGCGCCGATGCGCTGAATCCACAGCGTGCGGTAATCGCGCTTCCGCGTGCGGCGGTCGCGATAGGTATAGCGCAGCGAACGGTTCACCGCCTCCTTCGCTGACCGGAAGAGCTTTCCCTTGGTGAGGAAGAATCCCTTGGCGTGCTTCAACAGCTTCTTGCGCCGTGCGCGGCGCTTGGTTCCGCGTTTTACTCGAGGCATGGCTGTGCTTCTCCTGTTTTGAATTCCGAAAGTCGGTTACGCGGAGAGGATGCGCAGCCGCACGCGCCTCGCCCGGAATCCGGGCCTGCGCAACGCGACAGCGCCAAGTCTCCGCGGCGTGTTCGTTGGGCTCCCGCCGCTTCCGACCTGAATCGGAGGCGAGAGCAGAGCAAGCTGAAATTCAGCTCGCAACCTTCGCGCAAACAGCGCGCTCAGGGTAAGCCGGCAGGCCCGCCGCGGGCGGATTACGCTCTGCCTGGCTCAAAAGAAATCGGAAAGCTTGCTAGACCCCGTAGGGCAACGCCAGCCGCACGTTCGGCACATCGGCCGGATTGACTTCGACCTTGCCGGCGAGTTTCCGCTGGCGGCGTGGCAGCTTGGTGCCGAGCAGGTGGCGCTTTCCCGAGTGCCACCGCATCACTTTTCCCGTCGACGTCATCTTGAACCGCTTGGCGGCTCCGCGATGCGTCTTGAGCTTCATCTTCTTGTTCTTTTTCACAAATCCCTCTTTAGCAATTCCGTTGTTTCTTAGGGGGTCGGACCTTTAGGTCTGACATTCAGCGCCACAAGCAAATGGGCTTTAGCCCCTGAAGATACTCTTCTACGCCGTCTGCTGGATGGGGCGAGCCGGCGCCGGAGCCACCGCTCCCTTTTTGGGCGCGAGCAGGGCGAGCAGAATGTTCGCTTCCATGCGCGGCCCGAATTCCACCTGCGCGTGCTCGTTGATTTCCTTGAGCAGCCGGTCCATCTTGGCGCGGCCCACGTCCTGGTGCGCCATTTCGCGGCCGCGGTGGAAAATCATCGCCTTCACTTTGAAACCGTCGCCGAGGAACCGGATGATCTGGTTCTTCCGCACCTGGTAATCGTGCTCGGCGGTCGAAGGCCGGAACTTCACTTCCTTGATGTGCGAGCTCTTCTGGTTCTTCTTCTGTTCGTGTGCTTTCTTGTTCTGCTCGTACAGAAACTTGCCGTAATCGACCAGCTTGCACACCGGCGGCACCGCGCTCGGAGAAATTTCCACCACATCCAAGCCCGCGTCGCGCGCCGCTTTCATTGCGTCGAACAGGGACATCACGCCTAGCTGATTCCCCGCTTCGTCAATCACACGTACTTCGCGAGCGCGAATACGCTCGTTGACTCGAAGACCGCCCGAACCTCTCTCTGCGATAAACCCACCTCCGGTGGCAAGAACCAGCCTCGCCAACCGTTATCTTGTCGCCCGCTCCGCAAAAAGCCTCCACAGGCGACAGGCCAAAAAGTATAGCACGTCAGGGCCGCTCACCCGCAATAGGGTGGCCGCGGTAGTCCAGGAACACGCTGCCGGGCAGGCGGCCCAAATCGCCGCGGCGCTAGTCGACTCTGGTAAACGAGAATTTTATGGTACGTGGAGGGGCACTATTGCCTTGGCCACCGTTCCCGCCCTGGCCGCCGCCGTTGCCGCCTTGTCCGCCGTTGCGCGGGGGACCGCCGCTGATCACCATGTCATTCGTATAGCTCTTGCCGTCCGCGGCAAGCGTCCACACGTCGTGAAATTTCGTGCCGTTGGGCATCGTGGTATCGCAGGTCAGGACGCCGTTATCCATCTTGCCGGTGGCCGTCGAGCCGTCCCACATCCCTGTATCCATCTTGACCGTGCTGCCGTCGGTCGGATACTTGCGGATGATCGTCAATTCGGGACCGCCGTTACGCCCGGGCTGCAGCTCCGTCATCACGATGATTTTGCCGTCGAGCGCGAGCTTTCGCGTCATCGTGGGCGTGCCCGGATCGCTCTTCCAATCTCCAACGAAAGCCTCCGGGCCTTGCGCGAAGACGGGCAGGGCCATTGCCAAGAAAGCTGCGGCGAATAGTAGGCGCTTCATGTGCCGATTCCCCCCTGATGGTTGGCTGATGCCGGGGACGCACTCTATCACGCTTGCCGGAAAGTCAGCACCGATAACTACCGGGCGCTGAAATTCGCCTCCGAAGACTCTGGCGAAAACGAAATCTTCGGCCATAATCGGAATCACCAATGCCAATCGCCGGTCTTATCGGGGCGATCGCGGCCGTGTGCACTACGGTCGCTTTCATTCCGCAGATACTGAAAATCCGCCGCCAGGGCGGGCGCGATCTCTCCTATCCGATGCTGTTTTTGTACCTGACCGGCATCGTCCTGTGGCTCGTCTATGGCCTGATGATTCACGCTGCGGCCGTCATCTGGGCCAACGCCGCGACAGCCCTGCTGATCGCGGTCGCGCTGGTCCTCAAAGCCACCCACCCGATGCGCTAGCCCGGTTTTTCGGGGCAATGGAATGGCCAAAATCTTCGCTTAATTTTCGTCTTGACGCTTTACAGATTGCAATATAACAATTGCACATCGTAATACTCGGCGGAGGGCCCGGCTCCATGAAACTCGGCGACAAACTGCGATCGCTTCGGTCCGTCGAAGGCATTCTCCGCGGGCTGGATCGCCCCATGACTCAGGTGGAAGTGGCCAAGGCCATGAAGCGCGAGATCGGCCACAGCTTGAGCCAGGCGTACCTTTCGCAGATCGAGAACGGCGTGCGTCCCCACATCACGCATACGACGCGGGAACTGCTGGCGCGCTTCTTCCGCGTCTACCCGGGCTTCCTGGTGAACGACCCGGAGGGCTACTCGGCGGATCTGCAGTCCGATCTGCGGGCGCTCGACGCGAAGGTCGATTCGTGGCTGTTCGCGGGCGCGGAGCAATTCTCGTCGGACAAAGATTTGCGGCGCGCGCTGCTGGACGTGGCGCACCATCACGATTCGCGCCAGTTGATTTTGCTTCTCGGGGAAATTGTCCGCACGCCGGGTCTGGCGGAAAGGCTCGGCGAAGTCCTTCATCCGGAAAGCGCCGGCGATGACGAAGTCACCGGCCGGCGGCAGGAGCCGTTAGACGCGAGCGCTCGGAGTTGAAGATGGAAACATTACTAGAGGCGCAGGCGGTTATCGTCGTCACGTTCGAAGTGGCGGAGGTGCTCTATGACATGGGCAAGCTTCTACTTGTTCTGTTTTCTGATCGGGTTCTCTCTTAGCCTGCTCACGTTTCTGGCGGGCGCCGTCCATCTGCATCTGCCGGCGCGGCTCCATCTTCATTTGCCGGCGCAGGCGCTGCACGGAAAGGCGATCACCGGACTCCGCGGAGGCGCACGGGCGGGCGGTGGGCACGGCGATCTTTCGTGGTTCAACGCGTCGACGATTCTCGCGTTCCTCGCGTGGTTCGGCGGGACGGGCTACATCCTGACGCGGAATTCGCACCTGGTAGCGGCGCTGTCGCTGCTGATCGCTTCGGGAGTGGGGCTCGCGGGCGGCTGGATCGTCTTCAGCTTTATGGCGCGCGTCGTGAAAATCAGCGACGCGCGGATGCTCGACTGGGATTTCCGCCTGGAAGGCGCGGTTGGGACGTTGAGCAGCGCGATCCGCGAAAACGGCGTCGGCGAAATCACCTTCGAGAGGAACGGCGCGATCGCCAGCGCCAACGCGCGCACCGAGGACGGCAAGCCGTTGCCCAAGGGCGCCGAGGTGGTGATCTCGCGCTACGAAAACGGAATCGCATTCGTGCAGCGCTGGGAGGATTTCACGCGCTAAAGAGTTTGAAGAGGCCTGAGGGAAAACTTTCGGAGACGAGAGAAAGAGGGAGGCTCTATGCATCCGTCGGTGGATCTTTCAAGCGTTTGGGTAATGGCGGGCTTGTGTGTGCTCGTCGTGCTGTTCCTCATGATCGCTTTCGCCAAGATGCTGCGCAAGGCGGGGCCGCACGAGGCGCTGGTGATCTATGGGATTCGGGGGACGCGCATCATCAAAGGCGGCGGCACGATCATCCTGCCGATGTTCGAGCTGTGCCGCGAGCTTTCGCTCGAGTTGATGTCGTTCGACGT
>DATJRU010000215.1:0-6939 GCA_035504455.1 Vulcanimicrobiaceae bacterium | reverse complement strand
CCCGCACGACGCCGATCCTGTCGCCGAGCACCCGATCCTCTACGAATTCCACGAATCGGTCGGCGGCAGCGATTCCGAAGCCGTCGAATTCGTCGAAACCCGCGCCTTCCCCCAATGGGCCAACGCCACCCGCAAAGCCCTCGCCGCCTGCATCGCCACCCAAAACCAGTAGAGTTCCGCGCGTGAATCGCCCCGCACGGCTTCTTCTATCGAAAAATCCGCGCTTGCAGCATCCGCAAAACAGTAGTAGACATTGCACCCCGTGGGGGGAAATCTCATGCAGTTGCGCCGCGTTCCCGGCTATTTGCTGCTCGCCGTCGCCTGCGCGATGTTCGCCGCGCCTCTCGCGCGCGCCCAGAAGCTTCCGTACGCGCCGGTCCCGGCGCCGGAGTGGAATCCCTCCATGGTGAAATCCTGCGATCGCGCCTGCCTCGTCGGCATCATGGACGGCTACATGAACGCCATCTTCGCGCACGATCCGTCACAGTTGCCTACGCTCGCGCGCGACGTCCGCTTCACCGAAAATTCCGCGCAGCTCGACGTCGGCGAGGGAATGCTCTGGCGCTCCAAGGTCGCGCCCACCAGCTTCAAGATCGTCGTCGCCGATCCGGTGTTTGGCCAGGTGGCGGAACAGGCCCGCATCACGATCAACGGCCAGGATTCGCTGATCGCTGTGCGCCTGAAAATCGATCGCGGGCAGATTCAGCAGATCGAGCACCTCTATACGCGCGGCGTCGACAAAACCGCCATCCCCCTGCTTACGACCCCGCGTGCGGATCTGGTTGACGACGTTCCGCCCGCCGAACGCACCCCGCGCGACGTGATGATCTGGGCCGCCAATTCCTATTTCGACGCCCTCGAAGGCGACGACGGCAAAATCGCCGCGCTGGCCGACGACTGCGTCCGCCATGAAAACGGCTATCAGACGGTGAACAATCCGCCCCCTGGCGGACGCATGATGCCTTCGCCCAATCTGCCCGATCCAAAGACGGACCAGGGCCAGTATCAATTGAAGATGAGCATGATGACCTGCTCCGCGCAGATCTCCACAAAAGTCCTCAACTTCATCAAGTTTATTCGCCCGCGCAGAGTGCTCGTCGTTGACGAGCAGAAAGGCGTCGTCGCCACTTTCCCGTTCTTCGTCGAAGACGGCACGCGGCGCGGCGCCCCGCCCGATTCGCCGCCGGCCATGATGCTCAATCTCGACACCATGGAAACTTTCGGCATCCGTGGCGGCCTGATCCACGAGGTCGAAGCGTTTCCGTTCGTCACGCTGCCCTACGGCCTCGGCAACGGCTGGACGGAAGGCTCCGGCCACTGATTTCAGCTGTTTATTGGGTTTGCAGAGGCGCTGCTTGCTGCGCCCCATTTGGAAGGAGATCGACAATGCGTGCAAAAATCATACTTACGGCCACGCTTTGTTCGTTGGCGCTGGCCATAGGCGCGGGCGTTCTTGCGCCTCGCGCGGTCCGCGCCGCCGGCCCCATTCCCACCGATTGCGACCGCGCCTGCCTCGAAAATCTAGCCACGCAATATCTGAACGCCCTCGTCGCGCACGATCCCAAGACTCTCCCGCTCGCCCAGGACGTCCGCTACACCGAGCAGGATCAGGTGATGGACGTCGGCGATGGCTTCTGGGGCACGGCCACCGAGGTCGGCCACTTCCGCCTCTGCTTCTCCGATCTCGTGATGGAGCAGATCGGCTGTATGGTCTCCATGCACGAAGGCGATCATCTGCTGCTCATGGCGATGCGCCTGCGCGTCGAGCTCGGCCGAATCACAGAAATCGAGACGACGTATTACCGGCAGGGCGGCGGAGGCCCGAGCGGCATTCCCGCGCTCGACGCCGGCACGCCCGACGCAATCTGGACCACCTCCGTACCGCCGGCCGAGCGCGTGTCTCGCGCGCAAATGATCGCGACCGCTAACATGTATTTCGCCGGCCTCGAAAACAACAACGGCAAAGGCGTCTATCCCTTCGCCGACGACTGCAACCGCACCGAAAATGGAATGCAGACCACGAACAACGCAACGCTCTCGCCCAACGCGTCCTTCAACGCCTTCGCGATGAGCTGCATGGATCAGTTCAAGAGCGGCTACTACGCCGTCGTCACGCGCATCCATCACCGCCGCTTCCCGATCGTCGATCAGGAACGCGGCGTCGTCTGGGCCAATTTCATCTTCGATCAGAATGGCACCGTGCAGACGATCCATCTGACCAACGGCCAATCCGTCTCGATGAAGAATTTCAACCGACCGTCGAGCATCGAGGGCACCGAGGCGTTCAAGATCACCGGCGGCCTGATTCACCGCATCGAGATGGTCGGCTCAGGTCTGCAGTACCACCTGAATTCCGCCTGGGGCGGAATCAGCGACAAGTAGTGCGTCGTCTCGCCCGGCTTTGGCTGTGGCTTGGGACGCTTCGCGGATCACGAAAGGACCCTCGGCTCATGAAACAATCGGCGCGCATCGCAACGCTCGCAGCAACCGCACTCGCCGTCTCTCTCGCGTGGGCCGGCACGCCGCGCGCGCAAGCTCCCGCGCCGCAATCATCGCAAGCGCCGCAGGCTCCCCCTCAAACTCAGGCGCAGATCACCGCGAATCTCTCGCAGGGCACGGAAACCGGCATCGCCACATTCCTCCAGCACTGCATGATCTGCCACGGCAATCCCGCCGTGCCGCAGGCTCCCGCGCCGGACGCCATCCGCCAAATGCCCGCCGAGCGCATCTACGCCGCGCTCACCACCGGCGTAATGAAGCCGCAAGGCGATTCGCTCACCGACAGCCAGAAGCGCATGCTCGCCACCTTCCTCAGCGGCCGCCCCCTCGGCAGCGCTCAAGAGGGCGACGCCAAGGACATGCCCAATCACTGCCCGTCGAATCCGCCGCTCGCCGATCCTTCTTCCATGCCTGAGTGGAACGGCTGGGGCAACGGTCCCGCGAACACGCGCTTTCAGTCCGCGGCTGCCGCGGGCCTTCCCGCGAGCGAAGTCCCGAATCTGAAAGTGAAATGGGCCTTCGGCTATCCCGACGGCCTCTCCGCCTTCGGCCCCGCCACCGTCGTCAGCGGCCGTGTTTTCGTCGGCACCGATATCGGGTACATCTATTCGCTTAACGCCGACACCGGCTGCGTCTACTGGTCGTATCAGACGAAGGGTTCCGTCCGCACCGCGATTACGATCGCGCCGGTCACCGGCCTCGGCGCCACCAGGTACGCCGCCTACTTCGGCGACGCCCACGCGAACGCCTACGCCATCGACGCGCAAACCGGCAAGGAACTCTGGGTTACGCGCATCTCGCAGAATTTCATCGAGCGCATTACCGGCGCTCCCAGCGTCTACGGCGGCCGCGTTTACGTCCCTCTTTCGAATTCCGAGGAATTTTCGGCGTCCACGCTCGATTATTCCTGCTGCACGTCGCGCGGCGCCATCACCGCGATCGACGCCAACACCGGCAAAATCATCTGGGAGACTTTCGTCGTACCCCCGCCGCAGCCCAGCCGCAAAAATTCCAAGGGCGTGCAACAGTACATTTCCTCGGGCGGCTCCGTCTGGAACGCGCCGACCATTGATCCTAAGCGCCACGCGCTCTATTTCGGCACCGGCGACGGCCAGAGCGATCCCGTGCCGGACACGACCGACTCCGTGATGGCAATCAGCATGGACACCGGCGCGCCGCTCTGGCATTACCAGGTCACCGCCAACGATTCCTTCGTCGGCGGATGCAACGGCCCCACGCGCACCGACAATTGCCCCAAGGTGAACGGCCCCGACCAGGACATCGGCAACTCGCCCATCCTGAAAACACTCGCGAACGGCAAGTCCGTCGTCGTCTTCGGCACGAAAAACGGCCGTGTCTTCGCGCTCGATCCGGATAACAACGGCGCCAAGCTGTGGGAAACCGCGGTCGTCGAAATCCCGAAGGACCAGGAAAATTCTTTCGCCGCGCTGCTGAATGGCATCGTCTGGGGTGGCGCTGCGGACGACGACAACGTCTACTACGGCCTGCAACGTGGCGGCATTGTCGCGCTGAAACTCGCTACCGGCGAGGTCGTCTGGCAGACGCGCTTCCCCTCAGCCGCGCCGCGCCCGCCGTCGAATTCCGCCGCGGCCACCATGATGCCCGGCGTCGTCTTCGTCGCCGGCTCCGACGGCTCGCTCCATGCCGTCTCGACAGCCGACGGCCACGTCCTCTGGAGCTACGACACCGCGCATCCCTACGACACGGTAAACAAAGTTCCCGCGCACGGCGGCGCCATCAACTCCATCGGCCCCAGCATCGCCGGCGGCATGCTCTTCATCGGCTCCGGCTACGCCGTCGTCGGAAGCAACTCCGGCAACGTCCTAATCGCCTTCTCGCCGCGGTAGCTTGCGGTATTGCGAGCTGTCATCCCGAACCGCGTCGCAGTATGACGCGCGTGAGGGATCTGCTTTTGCCTTTTGGATCGCTCCGGGCTGTGTTCTTTGTGTCTTTGCCGTTTTAGCGGCACTTAGGCTGGATGGATCACAGAGAGACCGAGAAACTTCTCGAAGGGATCGTAGTGGCGGTCCCGATGCAGCAACGAGTAAGTCCGCCGGAGGCAGAACGTCGCGATCAAGCAATCGATTGTTTTGCGAACGGTGTGTCCTCGCAAGCGCAGCTCCTGAAAATTCCGCGCGGAGTCGATTGCCAACTCCTCGCCGCCTGTCTCAAACACCCGGAATTTCCGTAGCTCCCGCAGTACACGAGCGAACGCTTTCCCGTCGGCTACTCCCTGAAGGGTCTCGCAAAGTATCACGTCGGTAAGTCCGAAGCGCTGACGGCCGATTTCGCGGTCGAAGTACTCGGTTTCTTTATTTTGTATGCCGCGCAGGTAATCGATCCACACCGATGTGTCTACGATTACCATCGCTTCTTATTCCACGAATCGGCCGAGCCGCGACTTGTGAAGGTCCCCTTGCCAGCGAACCTTGCCCCGAAGCCGTCGAATGCCAATCTGGGCGCGGGTCTGTATCAAGAGGCGCAGGCCTTCTTCCACCGCGGCACGCTTCGTCCGGGCGCGGCTACTCCGCATTGCTTGCCTCATCAGGCGATCGTCGATTTCAATGTTCGTACGCATGGTCGCCCCTCCCAATGTGTAAGAATAGCACATTTCTGTGTACCGTAGCGGGCGGGAATATCGGTGCTTGTGCGATCGGCGGGGATGCCTATCGCCGCGCTGCCGCCGGCGCGTTCTTCACCAGCCACTCAACGGTCTGCCTCGCGTAAGCCTCCGCCAGCGGCCCCGGCGACAGATAGTGGCTCGCGCCCTTCACCCACACCAGATCCCGCTGCGGCGACGCGCTCAAGCTGTCGTAGATCGCCTGCGCGTTCGGCGGCAACGCCAGCTCGTCCTTGTCGCCGTGGATCACCAGCGCGGGCACGCGAATCTTCGGCCCGAATTTCACCGAACTCGGCGCGCTCTCATCGCTCGGCGCTCCGAAAAAGCTGATCAGCGCCTTCGCCGATCCCATCACCGAGACGCCCGGAAACCAGCCGTCGTACGCCACCGGCTGCTCTCCCTTGCCCGCCGCCACCAGTTCGCGCGCGTGCGCCAGCGTCTCCTCCAGCCGCCGCTTGTCCGCCTCGCTGTTGCGCAGTTGAAATTCCAGGTACGGCGACGGAATCGACGCGACGAACCCCACCGCCTTCACCGCCGCATCGCCGCGCTCCGCCATGTACTGCGCCACCCGGGCCCCGCCGAGGCTGATGCCCAGAATCGCGATCTTCTCGTAGCCCCGCGCTTTCGCGTACGCGACAAACGCCGCGATGTCCTTCACCGCCTCGCCGTACTCTGCATACGCGTTGTTGTACGACGCGCGCATGTTCGAAAGCAGAAACGCGTAGCCCTTCTCCGTCAGCGCGCTCGCCAGCGGAGCGTAATCGTGCGCCGGGAACAGCGCCGCGCCTGTCGTGCCGCCCGGCACCATGATCGCCAGCGAATCGCTCGCCCGCTGCGGCTCCCACAGCAGCCCGTTCAGCGCAACTCCGTCTTCCGCGTCCACTCGAATCAGTTCCAGCCTGCTCTGCGGTCCCGCCATTGGTGTGGCCATGCCGCAGACTATAGTCCCGCCCCGCTCCCCGGATCAAGGTCTGGTGTTCGCGCTGGCCGCCCGAATGTCGCGTGGCCGCGCGTGAGCGCCACAGGTTTAAAAGTAGCGCCGCGTTCTTCAGCGCGGCACTTCGCGGCCGCCCGGACGAAACCTCGCACTCGGCCGAGAATTCTTCCGTAGCGCCCGCTCGCGCCCTTTGCGAGCAGGCAGCCTCTTAAAGCGCCGGAGGTGCGCCAGAATTTAGCCCAGCGCGGAAGCGCCGGGTCCGTAATGCGAAAAAATCCCCAAGCGCCGTAGGTGCGGCACCCTCGAATGCGGCACGCACGCGCACTATGTAAATTTCCCGCGCCCGCTTATCCTGAATCGTGCACGAAATCCCCGACGCAATCCCCGTTCCCCCGCGCCGCAAAAACCTTCTCCGCTCGATCCTCCAATGGCTCCTCATCGCCGCCGCGCTTCTCTGGTGTCTCGCCGCGCTCACCCTCGTCGCCGCCAAATGGATCGACCCGCCCACCACCGCCGTCCAGGCGGAACGCCGCATCGAATCCTGGTTTCGCCCCGCGCCCTACCGCAAGCGCTACGACTTCGTCCCGCTCAGCCAGATCTCGCCCGATTTCCAGCACGCGGTGATCGCCGCCGAAGACGCGCGCTTCTACCAGCATCACGGCTTCGATTGGCAGGCCATGGAAATCGCCGCCGAGGACGACATGCAGGGCTCCCGCCGCCTTCGCGGGGGCTCCACCATCACGCAGCAGCTCGTGAAAAATCTTTTCTTCGGGACGGGCCGCTCGATCGTCCGCAAGGTCTTCGAATTCACGCTCGTCCCCGTCGCCGAAATCGTTCTCGGCAAGCGCCGCATCCTCGAGCT
>DATJRU010000214.1:0-5582 GCA_035504455.1 Vulcanimicrobiaceae bacterium | reverse complement strand
CGCTCTTGCGCAGCTCGGCGAGAAAATCCGCGGGAATTTTCATTCTTCCCTTCTCGTCGACCGTCGCTAGATAGTTGCCCCGCAGCATCGAAGACCTTCAGAACGCCGCCCCGCGTGTTCGCGCCCGCTGTCACTGGTTCTTGAACCCCTGCTGCACCCCAAATTCTCTTTCCACTGCCTGCCACTTTCTCCCACTTGGTGCCCGATTCTAGACTGCTTCCGTTTCTTGTCAAGGGGAAAGTCGCAAAAATGAGAAGAATTCGCGTTCCGCCGCAAAAATTTCTTTTCCGCTCTCGAACTGCGCGCGCGAACGCCAAAAACACAACCCATTGTGGAGCGCTCCGGCCGCTTCGCGAGGCCTTGTGGTTCGGACGCAAAAAAGCGGGAAATTGTTTTGTAAGAGTCAACACTCGCCGCCGAAGATTTTTGCGTCCCCGCAGCAGGAAAAGCCGGTGGCTGAAAGTGGGAGAACTCTGGAAGATTGGCGCGAGCGCGGTCGAGGTTTAAACGTAGCGCCGGGTGCTTTAGCCCGGCATCTTCGCCCTCGCCGTGGCGTCCGCTTGGCCCAGATGCCCTGCGTAGGAGGTTTTTTTCGGGGCGGCTACTGCGGAGGCGGCGCGCCCAGCGAATTCAGATCGCGCACCGTCGCCTGCTCCTCCGGGCTCAGCCCCTGCATGAACCGCGGATCGTTCAACGCCGCCTCCTGCTGCTCGGGAGTCATTCCCTGCAGCCGGCGCCAGTGGCCGATCACACGCGCGCGCCGGCCGGGCGGCATTGCGGCCAGCGCCGGCACGATGTCGTTGCGGAAATGCTCGCGCTGCTCGGGAGTCGCGTTCTCGAGCATCCGCTCCGTCGCGCGGATCCGGTCCTGCTGTTCGGGCGAGAGATTGTTCCACTTCTGAAGATTCTGGCGAATCTGCGCCTGCCGCTGGGGCGGGAGACTCTGAAACTTCTCGTTGTTCTGCATGAACCGCTCTTGCTCGCCGGGCGGCATGTCCCGCAGGTTCTCGACCCACTTCGACGGAAGCCCCGCTTCGGCCCGCGGACTGGGTTCGCGCCCCGCGCCATTCGGTTGGTGCGGCGCGCCATTGGCGTTCGGCTGCGCGCGTTCCTCCCGGGCCTTCTCTCTCTGAGCGGCGGCCGCCTGACGGCGCGCGCGCCACGCCCGCAACCGCTCGCCGTTCTGCCCGCGAGCGCTCTGCGGCGCAAGCACCACAAGGAGCCCCAAGCAGATCCCGAAAATGGCGGCGCATCGACGCAACCTAGAATCCTCCGCGGACGCTCGACAGCGTCGACTGTTTAGGGGGTCGGAGCTTCAGCTCCGACATACGAAACGCAGAAGAGGTGGGCTTCAGCCCCTGAAGACACTCTTCGCTTTTGCCGCAAACATTCATGAGACGTCTGCTAGTCATTGCTCTCATCGCCTTGCTGCGGCTTGCCATCCGGCTGCGACGGCGTCGCCGGCGCTTCCGCCAGCGCATCGAACTTCGTCAGGACGTCGTAGTTCTCGAGCACGCCCAGATTCTTGATCGCGTTGAAATCTTCTTCCTGCTCTTGAGCGCTCGTCGCCGCGGGCGGGTTGACAGGCGCGCGATTCGACGGCAGTTTCGCCACCAGCACGGTCAGCGCGATCAGCAGCGCCACGGCGAACACCGGCCGCGGCGCGGGGACCAGCCGCCACAACCAGCTCCGCTGCGGCTCGGCCGCCACGCGCTGCCTTACGCGCGCATCGAAGCCAAACGAAGGCTCGATCGCCGGCACTTCGCCCAGCAGCATCGACACCTTGCGCATCTCTTCCGCGCGCGTCCGGCACGCCGCGCATTCGCCGAGGTGGCCTTCCACCTTCTGCCGCTCGGACGCCTTCGCCCGGCCGTCCAGATACGCAATCAGTTCCCTTGAAACGTCTTCGCACTTCATGATGGCCTTCCTTCACCTGCGCGCTGCTCGACTGGCTGGGTCACAAGCGGAGCCAATTGCACCCGCAGGCTTTCGTAAGCGCGAAACAGCAGCGACTTCAGCGCGCTTTCCGAACAATCCAAAATTTTGGCGATCTCTCCGTAATCCATCTCTTCGTACTTATGCAGCAGCACGGCGGCGCGTTGCTTTTCCGGCAGCGAGGCGATGGCCCTGCGGATGAACTCCGTGCGGTCGCGCTCGATCATGTGCTCGTCGATGCGCATCACCGGCGCCGGCAATTCCATCGGCGCCGCCTCTTCGTCCGCCGGCGCGTCGAGCGCCACCGCCAGCTTCGCGTAACGGTTGTCGCGCACCGAATTCAGCGCCAGGTTCGTCGCGATCCGGAAGAGCCACGTCGTGAATTTCGCGCTCGGAGTATATTGCTTCCGCGCCCGGTAGACGCGCAGAAAAACTTCCTGCGCGAGGTCTTCGGCCGTCGCCGTGTCGCGCACCATCCGGTGGAGGAAATTCACCAGCGGCGAGCGATACTTCTGCAATAAAAAGTCGAAGGACGAATCGTCCCCGGCCTTCACGTCCAGCATCAGCTCGACGTCGGTCCTCGCCATGGCCTCCACAGCTTATCTAACACCCGCCCCACCATAAAGTTGCGCCGCATCCAACCATTCCAAAGCCCAACCGTCCGAAGGTACAGGTGCCGCGCCCGGGCGCGACGTAACCGATTGCATTCAAATGATTTGCAGCTTTGCCCCCGGTTCACGGCCTAGGAATCAAGCGAAGGGTGCGCGGGACAACGTCGCGGACTCGCAGTTTTCCAATTTCCAATTTCCGATCCCGGCACTGTTTAGCATGCGAGAACGCCCGCCGCACCAACTTGCACGAGCGGGGCGAAGGTCGTGGTAGCTTTGGGATGAATGCGGGGGAGGAATAGGCGCCTCTCGACGGCAGCGACTGCAACGAGCCGCCCGCCGCCAGCGCGCCGCGCATCAGCGATTGTCCATGCGAAGAACCAGAGAATACAAGCAGAAGCGCACCGTGCGGCGCTGTCCGTTCGTCGCGACCGCCGAGGTGCTCGAGCTGTCCTCGAAGACGCGACTCTCCGCGCGCACGTCCGAACTCGGCCTGGGCGGCTGCTACGTCGACGCGTTTAATCCGTTCTCCGAAGGCGCAATCGTCGAGTTGAAAATTATGAGAGATCAAGGCGTGTTCGAGGCGAAAGCCCGAGTCGTCTACACCCACGCCAGCTTCGGCATGGGCCTCGCCTTCACCGAGATGTCGCCGGACCATCGCCTGCTCCTCGAAGACTGGCTCGCCGAAATCGTCACCCAGCTCAAGCCCGTCTCCTAGGTTTCGGCGCAGGCGTCCGTGTGCGGAACCAATCGAGTCACCACCACATCCACCAACGTCGCAATAGCGTGTGCCAAAAGTTGTCCCCGAATAACGCCGCACCAAATCCGCAGACAAGCGTAATCGCGACAACACCCTGGATAAAACTGGAAGGTCGGTCATAGTTAAAAAGCAGCGCGCGAAAACTCAGCAATGCTCCGAGCACAGAACCGCAGAAGAAACGAACACAGAACTCGAGCCAATCCGTTTTCGGAAGCGATCGGGTCACACGCGTTCGTTCGTCGTGCCGGGGATAAGCAGCTCGTCTGGTCTTGACGTAGCCCGGCGGACAAGCCTCGATGTAGTAACGCAACGGTGCGCTCTTGATTGCCATGTAGGCTTCGTTTATCAGCTTTGTCATTTGAGTCGCTTCGGTCTGCGCCGGGTCTCCAAGGGGGTACAAGTCTGGATGCCACCTCTTGAGGAATTTCCGGTAAGCGCTCTTAATCGATGATGGGGAGGCGGACAGCGGCAGATCGAACACACGATATGCGTGTTTCAAATCTTCAATTTGGTCCGGCGAGATTTGCATGAGCTTGCAACCCAAATGTGAGATAAACCCCCAAAGAGGGAAAGCGAACGCGAAGGATTGAGTAACGAATCGGTAACCAGCACTCTGTCCATTAGGTCCCTCTTTATCGGATTATCAGAAACTGCGGCGGCACCGAAAGATGGCGTCGGGAATCGGATATCATTGATGCTCGATTCCGATGCCTGACCGCTCGCACGCTGCTTCCGACGCGCCATCAATTTCCCGCACGACCGTGTGGTTTATGGCGGCGAGCACGGGCGTGATCGTTGCCAATATTTATTACATCCAGCCGCTGCTTGCCGATATCGCGCGCGACTTCGGACTCAGCGTCACGAAAGTCGGCTTCATCGCGATGCTGACGCAGATCGGGACGGCGCTCGGCATGCTCTTCTTCGTTCCGCTGGGCGACAGCCGCGAGCGACGCTCGCTGATCACGCTGCTCCTGGCAGTGGCGACGGTCGCGCTCGTGTTCATCGCGCTTGCGCGCAACGCCGTGTGGCTCGCGCTAGCATGTTTCGTCGTCGGCATGATGGGCGCGACTGTGCATCTCTTCGTGCCATTCGCCGCGCATCTCGCGCCGCCGCGCGAGCGGGGCCGCGTGGTCGGCACCGTCTTCAGCGGAATCCTGCTCGGGATTCTGCTCGCGCGAACGTTCAGCGGCTCGGTGGGCGCGCATCTCGGCTGGCGCGCGGTGTACGCCATCGCGGCCGCGATGATGCTGTGCGTGGCGATCCTCGTGCAATTTCTCCTGCCGCGCAGCAAGCCTGCGGTCGAGCTGCCGTATCTTTCGCTGCTCCGATCGACGATCGGCTTGATCCGCGAGCACCGCGATCTTCGCGAGGCCGCGTTTCTCGGCGGCTGTCTCTTCTGCTGCTTCAGCGCGTTTTGGACGACGCTCGTATTTTTTCTCGGGACGCCGCCCTATCACTACGGCGCGGAAGCGGCGGGGCTCTTCGGCTTGATCGGCGCGGGAGGCGCGGCGGGCGCGCCGCTCTTCGGACGACTTGCGGACCGGCGCGGGCCGCGATTTGCGGTTGGCCTGGCGATGCTTTCGGTGCTTTTGTCGTTTGGCCTGATGTGGGTCGCGGGAAAAATTCTCGCGGGCTTGATCGTCGGCGTGCTGCTGATGGACATGGGCACGCAGGCGGGACACATCGCGAATCAAACGCGAATTTACAGTCTCGATGCGGACGCGCGGAGCCGGCTGAACATGTTTTACATGGTCTGCTACTTCGTAGGCGGCGCGATCGGCTCGTTGCTCGGCGCTTACGCGTGGCGCGTGCGCGGCTGGACCGGCGTTTGCGTGTTTTGTCTTCTCGTGATGATCGTCGCGCTCGCGAAATTTGCGGCCGGACGGCGGGCGCACGCGCCCGCGGCTGCGCTCACGACCGAATAGCGCGTGCCTCCGGAAACGTTGCCTTGACAACATGATTCGCCGGAAAACATTGCAATAACAGGGGACTCCAGTATCCCCCTAGCGGGACCCTATATCAGCCTTAAAAGGCCAAAAGGGACGTTTCTGGCAAGTTTTGCCGCGCGTCGCTGGTGCGCCCCGCCTTTTTCGCTGAAGCTGCTCGTCCGCCGGGATATTGAGGTTCAAACGTAGCGCCGGGTGCTTCAGCCCGGCAGCTTTTCTCGCGACGACCTATCGCCGGGGAGGCGAATCCCGGATCGGGTGGAGGTTGCCACGCCGGACGCCGAAGCAAGCTTCGGCGTCAAAGGGCGGCGGCAAGCCGCCGCACTCCACGGG
>DATJRU010000213.1:0-6221 GCA_035504455.1 Vulcanimicrobiaceae bacterium | reverse complement strand
GCTAAAGAGTCTTTGTGGCGACCGCCTTCGGGAACTTCAAGAGCTGAAGCCTGTGAAGAATTTGCGGGCTTTATGTCGCGGCTGAAAGCCGCGACCCACAAAGACTCGGTCGTTGCCAGACAGATTCTGAAGCCTTCTGTTTTTTCGCGTTCTAATCTGGAAGCTCCGCCCCCTCACTATGGCTTCTAGGGAACGCTACAGGACTCCGGGTATGGCGCCAAACCGCAAGCCTGCATGAGCATTCAGAGTTATCCCAGCTCATTCGAAGTGTGGAAAGCGGAATCCTTGCGACGCATCCTTTTGGTGGATGATCATGAAGTTGTGAGAGCCGGCCTGGCCAAACTGCTCGAAGGCGCATGGGACATCTGCGGGCAAGCCGCCAACGGGTTGGAGGCGGTCACCAAGGTCCTGGAGCTGAAGCCGGACGTGGTTGTGCTCGACCTGAGCATGCCGATCATGGGCGGGACGGCTGCGGCGAGGCAGATTCGCCGCGTGTCGCCCGCGACGAAGATCGTGGTCTTGTCGATGCACGACTCGGAGACAGTCGTGGAGCTTTCGCGGCTTATCGGCGCCGATGCGTGTGTGAGCAAACGGTCGGCGGCAGCGGAGCTGCACAGGGCCATCGCCGCCGTGCTGAAAGAGCCCCCGAACTCGAAAGGCGTTCGGATTTTCGAACCAACCTAGCGCCTACGGTTTTTCCCCCCGCTTGGGCCTCTAGACCTACTCCTATCTGATGAACGTGCGTGTCGAAGCCCAGGAGTGTCTTCAGGGGCTAAAAGCCCTGTGTTCCTTGCGTCGTGATGTCGGAGCTGGAAGCTCCGACCCCCTAAGGCCGGAAAACCCGCGGCTGAATCTCTGTCGCGAGGCTGAAGCCTCACGCTTCCACCGGCAAACCGTTGCGCATTCGCGCATCCACGGGAGGCGGCGTGGGAATGGCCAGCGAGGACGCGCCACACGGCGAGTTGCCACACAGGCGCTGGAAGCTCCGACCCCCTAAAGAGCATTTGTGAGACGGCGACTAGCATGGAAGCTGCGCCCGGAATTGTCGCGAAAACCGCGCGGCTCCCGGTGGCGGAGGTGGGAGCCGCGCGTTCGCATCTGCGGGAAGGCAGAGCAGATATCGGCGGCAGGCAGCGGTCAGCGATTCAAGGAAAAGGAATCCGCCGACGCCGCCAGCGACGGGTTCTGGCGAAGAAGGCGATTGAGCTTGGCGCGTAAGCGTTCCGAGTCCATGCCGGCGGATTGGCACACGACCGGAAAATCCTTCTGATCCTGAAACAGGTATTCCTCCGCCTGGCGTTTGGAACGAAGAGGACCGTGGAGCCATTCCTGAATCGCGGTGACGATCACCGCCTGCCACAGGCGCTTTTCGACCCCTGACGGTGCGTCGAAAAACACCCGCGAGTCCAGCGCACTTGCGTTTGTAGCCATGTTTCCCCCGAGGATGCCGCCGCGCTGGGAGCAGCGGAAAGTCGTTTGGAGTGCGAGCACAAATTTTGCCGTCGAGCGGGTGGGTGCGCCGTTTCTTCTCGCGATGTGCCGTTTGAGTGAATGGCGCGAGTGATGAGAGTGTGCGACTTAGCTTTTGCGGCCGCGCAGGCGCCTTGCGCGCGCAGGGCGGCGGGGTGAACCCGGACTGCGGTGAGCAAAAACTCCCCGGCGCTGGATAAGTTTTTCCAGGTGGCTAGCCGAAGGAGCCAGCTATGGAGCGCTGGCGACCCGCTCGGCGACGATCTCGGAGATCGCGCCCAGCGCCCGGTCGATGCCCGCGCGGTCTACGTCGTAGTGGGTGACCATACGGATCGCATGCTTTCCGGTGGGTCCCGCGAGGATGTTCTGTTTGGCGAGCGCGGCGCAGATATCGGCAGCCGTGCGCCCGGTTGCGGTGACGTCGAAGATCAGGATATTGGTGACCACTTGCTTCGGGTCGATGGCGATTCCGGGCAGGCGCGAAAGCCCTTGGGCGAGGTAGCGCGCGTTGTCGTGGTCACGCTGCAAGCCCTTCGGCGATTCCTCGAGGGCGACGAGTCCCGCCGCCGCGAGCACCCCGGCCTGGCGCATTCCGCCGCCGAGCAGCTTGCGTGTCGCGCGAGCCTTCTCGATGAAATCCCGCGAGCCGACCAGCATCGATCCGACCGGTGCGCCCAGTCCCTTCGACAGGCAGAACATCACAGAATCCAGCTTTTGCGTGATGTCCGCGACGTTGCGCCCGAGCGCCGTCGCGGCGTTGAAAACGCGAGCGCCGTCCATGTGCACCGGAATGCCGGCCTCGTGCGCGTGCTCGCAGATGTCGTCGATAACTTCGGGCGGATAGACGGTGCCGCCGTGCATGTTGTGCGAGCTTTCGATCTCGATCAGCGCGGTCTGCGCGCGGTAATAGATGTGCGGGCGGACGGCGGGCTCGATCACGTCCCAGGTGAGGATGCCGTCGGCGGTCGGCACGGTGTTCGGCATGCAGCCCGCGACTGCGGAAAGCGCCGCCATTTCGTAGAGGTAGATATGGGCTTTACCCTCGCAGATTACTTCCGTGCCGGGCCGCGTCCACGTCTTGATGGCGGTGAGGTTGGCCATCGAGCCGGACGGAAAGAACAGCGCCGCTTCGCGCCCGAAAATTTCGGCGGCGCGCGCCTGCAGGCGGTTGATGGTGGGATCTTCGCCGTAAACGTCGTCGCCGACTTCAGCTTCGGCCATCGCGCGCCGCATGGCAGGCGTGGGGCGCGTGACCGTATCACTGCGCAAATCGAGAATGGATTGTTTGGTTTCGCTCATGACCTGACCATCATACCAAGTTTAGAGTTGGCAGTTGAGAGTCCAGAGTTTGAGGAAACTGCTCTCTTAACGGAAAAGTTGAAGGTGTCAAACACGCCGGAGGCGGGAGGGACTCACAAGGGCCTGATTACTTGGTAGCTCCATACGATCTAAGGAGGGCAGCGATCTCGTGAAGCCCGAAATCGTCCTCGGCACTCCAAAGCGGGGAGTCGTCGGCATTCGGCCGACGGTTCGGATCTGCACCTGATTCGAGCAAAAGACGAACCGCAGTGATGTCTCCGCGCATTACAGCCCACAGCAGCGGTGTCATGCTCTCTTTGAGTTCGTTGACGTCCGCGCCGTTCGCGATGGCTCGTTCCATCGCAGCGTAGTCGCACCTCAGAACTGCTTCCACCAATTCGCTCCTCGTTGGCTGCCCCATAGGCTCTTATTCCTTTCGGGCGGAGTGTAGGACGACGCTGCCGAAATTCCAGGAGGCGATGCGCACGTTCGCGAAGCCGGTGCGTTCCATGAGCGCGGCCAGGGCCGGCGGCGACGGAAATTTCGACACCGAGCCCGGCAGATATTTGTAGGCTTCGGAGTTTCCGGAAATCGCTCCGCCGATGCGCGGCAGAATGTGCCGGAAGTAGAACCGGAAGAGCCCCGCCATCGGCCCGGACGGCTCCGTGAATTCGAGGATGCCGAGTTCCCCGCCCGGTTTCAGGACGCGGGCGAACTCGCGCAGGCCATCTTCGTAATTCGCGAGATTGCGAAAGCCAAAGGCAGTGGTGACGAGGTCAAAGCTTGCATCGTTGAAAGGGAGGTGCAGCGCGTCCGCAGCAGCAAAGGCGAGCGAGCCGTTTGCGGTACGCGACTTCTCGCGGGCCCGCATCAGCATCGGCTCGACGAAGTCGCTGCCGATAATCGGCTGTACGCCGCCAGAGCGGGTCGCGGGCGGACGTAACCGCTGGAGCGCAAGCGCCAGGTCGCCCGTGCCGCAGCAGACATCCAGGATGCGCGCGTCGGGACGCCCGAGAATTCCGGCAAAGCGCCGCGCCGCACGCCGCCGCCACACGCGGTCGATCGAAAGCGATAGGAGGCGGTTGAGGAAGTCGTAACGCGGCGCGATGTGCGTGAACATTTCGCGGACGCGCGCGGAGGCTTCGCGTTCGTCGCGCGAGCCTTCAGGGCGCGTGCCGGGCAGCGACGGCGACTTTTGCGTGGCGAGCATGAACGGAGTGGCGGCCTGAGCCGTGTGTAAGACTACACGGTGCGCACAGGCGGCGCAAAGGAAAGGCGACGGCCCGCTCTACTTGGTGCGCCAGCGCGACAGATTGTTCGCGTAGAGACCGATGCAGAAAAGATTTGCGGGGACGAATCCGAGTTGCGCCGTCTGGATGCCGATCAGGCAGATGATCACGCTATTCAGGGCGGCGACAATCCAGCCATGCCAAAGCTTCTTGCCTACCAAAACCGTGGAGACGATCGTCAGAATGCAGGAAATGTAGTCCAGCCGAAACATGTGCATCCGCAGAGTAATCCGCGGCGAATTCCCGTGGCGACTGTCCGAGAGTACAGTTTTGGCGAAAAATGAAATAGCGGGGACCGCACAGGCCGATTGGCGCCGGCAGTTCCGGTTTGAAACGACGGAGGATTACGAGCCGAGGCCGCCTTTTGCTGCAATCGAAGGCAGAGCGGCGAACGCCCGTGCGACAACGCGCCACGGGACCTCGATGCCCCATTGCGTGCTGCCGATGCGGCGCGGCAAGACCCAGCGAAGGCGGCCGGCGCGCGCCTTCTTGTCGCTGAGAAGAATTGGACGAAGCTCGCGCGCGCGAATCTTGCCTAGCGACGGCAGAGGTCCTACGCTCGCGACTAGCCGGATGATTCGCTCCGCGTCCGTTTCGCGGAGACGCCCGGTGCCCACGGCAAGCAGCGTGGCGCCAAGCATGCCCCAGCCGACCGCCTCGCCGTGCAGGAAGCGGCGGTAGTTCGTGGCGGTTTCGAGCGCGTGCCCGAGCGTGTGGCCGAAATTCAGAATTTGGCGCAAGCCGCCCTCGCGCTCGTCCTGGCTGACGACGCGCGCCTTGATCGCCGCGGAGCGCGGAATGATGAACGCGAGCGCCTTGGGATCGCGGCGGAGGATCGCGTCCATGCGGCGCTCGAGGAAGCCGAAGAGCTTGGGGTCGGCGATCACGCCGTACTTGATCACTTCGTAGAGGCCGGCGCGGAATTCGCGGTGCGGCAGCGTGCCGAGCGTGATGGGATCAGCCACCACGAATTTTGGTGGATAGAACGCGCCGACGAGGTTTTTCCCTTCGGGCAGGTCGACGCCCGTTTTTCCGCCGATGGCGCTATCGACTTGGGCGACGAGCGTCGTGGGAATATGCACGAGACGCACGCCGCGAAGGTAGCTGGCCGCGGCGAATCCGGCGACATCACCCACCACGCCGCCGCCGATGGCGACGAGGACGGCGCGACGGTCCGCGCCCGCGCGCACGAGCTCGCGTGCGATGCCCTCCACGGTGGCCAGGCGCTTCGCCGATTCGGCGTCGTCGAAAAGGATCACGCCGCGCGCGGCCTTGCCGAAGATTTTCGTCAGCGGCCTGCCCCAATTGCGCCAGACCGGCGGCGAGGAAAGCAGGAACGTGCCCGTCGCATCCGGAATGCGCGAGACGAGAGACGCAGCTCGGGCCAGCGCGCCGGAAGCGCAGTAGACGTTGTAGGGGCCAGTGGAGCTGGTTACGCGAATCGTCGCCATGCGAGGAAGCCAATGTAGCAGAAAGAAAGCGGCGCGGCAGGGGAAAGCGCGGGGCGGATCGAAGCCGTGGAGCGCTGGAACAAACCGCACGCGTGGTGCGTAATCTAGTCGAGGAGGCGGCGGAAGACGATGTGGACTTTCGTGCTCTGGTGCATTTTGTTCGTACTGTGCTGGCCGCTGGCGCTGGTGGCGCTCGTCCTGTATCCGATCGTGTGGCTGATTCTGCTGCCGTTCCGGCTGGTGGGGATTGCGGTGGGCGGGGCGCTCGATCTTGTGGCTGCGATCATCACGCTGCCTGCGCGCCTGTTGCGTTCGCCGCGAAGGGCGTAGCGCGCGAGTGCATTCGTACGAACGGCGAGGCTTCCTACCGCTGTAACTCCGCAACCGACTCCAAAATGACGTGCCCTACGATCGAGAAGCTGCGAGGGCTGAGCTTGTCCATGGTGTCCTGCGGCGTGTGCCAGTAGCCGGCGTTCGTGTAATCGTTGAAGTCGATGATGTCGACGGCGGGAACGTTGCGCTTCAAGAAGGGGTCGTGATCGTCGGAAACGGCAGCCTCGGACGGCAGGAAAATATTCGAATAGCCAAGGCGAGCGGCCGTGGACCACACCAAATTCGTCAGCCACTTGGTGGAATCAGACTCGCGCAGGATGTGCAGATCCTTCTGGCCGATCATGTCGGCAAGAATCACCGCACGAATGCGCTTCAGGTC
>DATJRU010000212.1:0-4772 GCA_035504455.1 Vulcanimicrobiaceae bacterium | reverse complement strand
CGAAATCCTTCCACCGTCAAGCCGACCAGCTCGAGCGGCCCTCGCAACGCCGCCTTGAGCCGCTCTTCCGCGTCAAGCAGGTCGAGATAGGCGCGAAAAGCGCGCTCAGTTTTCTCTTTGTGCGTCGGCTGTCGCGACATGTGCCAAAGACCCGCCAATTTTGGCTTTTCTCGACCATTTAACGCCTTTTAAGCCTCCCGACGAAAGCGAGGAACATACTGCACTTGCAGCAGTAAAAGTACGCAGCCGCGGCGGTAGTATCATGGACTCGTGCGAGCGCGAAATTTCATTGCGGCAAGTGTAGCGGTGATCGCCGCGCTTGCGATTTTTGCGGCTGGCTGCGGCGATCCGGCGCCGAAATCCGATGCACAGCTTGGATTGAATGTGCAGCAGGCCGGCGGGCGGCGCGTCTTCGAGCACTATTGCGCTGCGTGCCACAACGCGTATTCGTCATCGGGAAGCAAAGGGCCGAGCCTGAAGGGAATCTACAAAAAACGATTCCTGCCGAGCGGCCTGCCCGCCAACGACCGGTTCGTCGAGGAGACGATTGTCAACGGCCGCGGCATGATGCCGCCGCAGGGCGACGCGCTCGACCAACAGCAACTCGACGATCTCGTCGCGTATCTCCACACCCTGTAGCTCGAAATCCGAAAAGCCGTTCGCGTCGGCGTGAAGACGCCGCGTCCTTCTTACCCTGAGCACGTCGCTCCCCCTATAGCTCGTAGTCCTCTGGGCTCGACAAGCCTTGCTTCGGTGCCAACTGCGGTGGGTTCGTTTCAACAATTTCGGCTTCTTTGGCGGTTGCTGGCGGATCGGTTGCCTTCGTTTCAGCAATTGTTTCATCGGTGGCCGGAGCAGGTTCTTCGTCCGTAGCAGACAGGGAAAGTGACGGCCCACCGTCAGTCGCCTCCGTCTCGCCCGGTTGACTTTCTACCTCCGGTGCCTCAGAGGCTTCGGCTGCCTTACGGGCCGCCTGCAGGTTTTCGAGAACGGTCATGCACTGCGCCAGCCCCTTGTTGATGCTGGCTTGATAGCGCTGGAGGTTGGAGGGGGCGACGGTCACGTAGCTGACCGGCGCGCGGCAAACCAGTTGCTCATGTTCTAAGTTCCGCGCATACCGAAACGCCTCGGCGGCCGCCCGCTCGACCCAAAAATTCTCGAAGAAGCCGATGGGCTCGTAATGCTGGCGAAAGCCATCGAGTATGGCCAGATACTCGGGCTCCTCCTTGGCACGCTGCGCCGCATCGCGGAACAGGCGAGAAGAAAAGAAGCCGTGCTTGTAAGAATTCGCAGAGCTCTTGGCTTTCCCGGCGGCTGTACGCGGACCGGTGGATTTTTGCGCGTTGCGGCGATTTGCCTCGAGCTTGCGGCTCGAAACAGGGGACCCCTTGTCGTCGTTTTTCATGTGGTGCTCTATATGCGGTTTCCGCCGCGTCCGATTTGCGTTTGGCTCGGGGGCGAAGTTAGCCGTTATTGGTGGGCTGGTTCGGAGGGCGCCAGCCAATTGGCGCTCGCCCCTCTGGGGACTCCAAACCTATGCCCACACTAATGACCCCCGTATTCGAGAAATTCCAGTCCGCGCGCCCGCCGGGCTCTAGCCAGACAGGCTGCGCCGCAACCGGCGGTCACGCCGTACCGGGGACGCGCACCGGATCGCCCGGGTCCCAGCTCGGCGCCGATCATCGACGGGCGGACGCGGATCGGAAGGGGCAAGGCAGGGGCGCCGCCGACTCGGTCGGGTTTCAAAATCGCCGGCTGACGGGGCGCCCTGGATCCGTGTACCTGCCAGCCGGACAAACCGATAGGCATTTCGCTGCTTCTCCCAAAAACTCGGTATTGGACAAGGTTGACCGGAGCACGCCCACTCTGCTGCATCGAGGAGGGCGGGCAAATCCAACCTGTCAATTCAGGATATTGATAATGAACGCGTACAACGAACTACCGGGCGGCTGGCTCGCGCCTACCCCCGAACCACAACCGTCAGCCCGCGACGAAGTCATCCAGCGGGCGATGACGGAGCATCTGAAGTTCCACAGCACAGATAGTCTGGAGTTGTTCATCTGGGAGACGCTCGCCGTGACTGGGGACCAGATTTACACCTACCCGATCAGCGCCGTGGATGCGGGTGTGGCACTCGAGTGGGCCATGCGCTTGCACGCGGGGCGACGCATACAGCCCAGCGGCAATTGGAGGTTACTGTTCCCTCAGGGCCAATATCCCCTTTTCGTAGTAATCTACTAGCAACATCAGTTTCCCGGAAGCGGAACTGTCAGTTCTGCTTCCGGGAGAATGTCCCCCCGGCGCTCCACTCCCCAATCCGGAAGCTTCCCCTCGTCCACTCCGCCGCCGGTGCGTCCTTGAGTCGAGGACCGCGCGGGGCTCCGCGATTGCGAATTTCTAATCTCAAATTTCGGGTTTCCAATTTCAAATCTGCAATTGTGGTTCCCAGCGATTGTGATGCGCGTCGGCTGCCCGGCTACTTCGCAAACATATTGCGAGCCAAGAACCACGCATTCGCCGGGCGTTCAGCGAGCCGTCGCATGAACCACGGGAACCAATAGGAGCCGTAGGAGATCAGCACGCAGCTGCGATAGCCTTCGCCCGCGAGGCGCAACTGCTCGGCGCGCTGGATGCCGTAGAGCATGGCGAATTCGAGCTCGGCTTTCGGAATCTGCTGCGCGGCTGCCCAGCTGGTGATGCGCGCGATCAATTGACGGTCGTGCGTGGCCATGGCGGCGCGCACTTTTGCGCGGCGCGCTTCCGCGCTGAGCAGCATTTGCGCGAGGCGGAAGTAGCCTTCGTCTACGTCGGATTTTTTCGGGTAGGCGATTTCGGCGGGCTCGTTGTACGCGCCCTTCACCAGGCGCACCGTGGCGCCCTGCGCGATGAGCGATGCGACGTCTTTTTCGGTGCGATAGAGATAGGCCTGGACGCATACGCCGACGTTGCGATGCGCGGCGCGGGCGCGGCGGTAGAGTTCGAGCGTCACGTCGATGTACGGGCTCTGCTCCATGTCGATCCACAGCGTTTTCGACGCGGCGGGACCGGCGGACGCGGAAGCTTCGATCAGCTTGACGAGATTCGCGAAGCAGAATTCGGCGTCAAGATCGAGCCCGAGCTGCGTGAGCTTCACGGAAATTTCGGACGGTAGCCCAGCGGGGCGGACGCGCGCGATCAGATCGAGATACTGATTTGTGACCGCTTCGGCTTCGTCGCGGGTCGCCACATTTTCTCCGAGGTGCGTAAGCAGCGTGATGACGCCGCTCTCGGCGAGCGTGCGTGCGGCGGCGAGCGCCGCATCCGCGTCTTCGCCCGGCAGGAAGCGCCCGGCGGTGCGGCGAACGAAGCCCATACGCGGAGCGCGTTCGCGCAGCCACGCGCTCTGCGACGCTTTGAGAAAAATTGTGCGCAGCAGACTCATCGCGCGGCGGATGTCCGGGACAGCGTGGAACTCGTCATTTGCCTTGATCGGCCGCGGCGGGCTGCGAGGTGAGCGCTTTCAGGAGGCGCTCGTAGAAAACGACGCCTTCGTCGAGCGAGCTGAGGCGCAGGCGCTCGTCGCGGGCGTGGGCGCGAACGTCGTTGAAGTCGATCGCGACGCCGGAGATGCCGTAGGTGGGCATGCCCGCCGCGTTGGTGTAGACGCCGTCGGAGGCGCCGGTGGACATCGTGGGAATCACAACAATGCCGGGCCAAAGTTCGTGAGCGATCTGCTCGACCGGGTCCATCACTTCGGGGCGCAGCTCGACGGGCGCCGCCGGAGGCTGAGGCGGCGCTCCGTCCATCACCTGGCCGGCGTCGCTGACGTAGCGGACCGTGATGGCGGGATCGGCGAGAATCTGGATCAGCTTTTGGCGCACCTCTTCCTTTGTGTGGCCGGGAAGAATGCGGCAATTCACGATGGCGCGCGCGGTTTGCGGCAGCGCGTTATTCGCGATCCCCGCGTCGAGGCGCGTGGCGACGCAGGTAGTGCGCATGGTCGCATTCGAGAGCGGATCGCTCGAGAGACGCGCGATCGCGGTGGCATCGGGTTTTTTCCTGGCGATGGCGCGCATGTCGGCGGCTGTCTGGCCCGATTCGATGGCAGCCATTTGCAAAAAGTAGGCGCGCGTGACCGCGTTTAATTCGAATGGAAATTTATAGTGCTCGAGGCGCGCGAGGCCGTCGCTGAGGTGATAGATCGCGTTGTCGGGCACGGGCAGCGAACTATGGCCGCCGGGATTTTTCACTTCGAGCTGATAGTCCGCGTAAATTTTTTCGCTGCCGTCGACCGACATCATCACGGCTTTGCCGTCTTGCGTGTAGACGCCGCCGCCGTCCGCGTTGAGGACGTATTCGGCGTCGATCAGGTCGCGATGATTGCGCAGCAGCCAGTCGACGCCATTCGAGTCACCGCCTTCTTCGTCGGCGGTAAGCGCGACGATGATGTCGCGATCCGGCCGATAGTGTTCCTCGGCGAAATGGATCAGCGTCGTCACATAGATCGCGTCGCCATCTTTCATGTCCTGCGTGCCGCGGCCGTAGGCGTAGCCGTCTTTTACGACGAATTGGAATGGGTCGGTCGACCAATCGAGGCGCGGAGCTTCGACCACATCAAGGTGGCCGATCAGGAGAATCGGGCGGCGCGCGCGGGTGCCGCGGTAACGCGCGACCATGTTTTCGCGGCGGCTATTCGGGCCGAGGACCTGGATATCGCTCGCGGGGATGCCGGCGTCGCGCAGGCGCTTGGCCATGGCTTCGGCGGCGGGAGTGGTGCTGCCAACCGAATCGGT
>DATJRU010000211.1:0-26631 GCA_035504455.1 Vulcanimicrobiaceae bacterium | reverse complement strand
CGCGGGATCGGTTTCCGTAAAATACATCATTCGTTTCTCGAGATCGGAAACAGAGACCTTCTCCAGAGCCGCTTGCTCGGCCACCTGCTGTACAAGGAAGTCTTTCGCTTCTTTTGTAGTCATTTGCTTAGCGCGCGCCTCTCTGCTCTTTTTCGTAGAGCTGCTCGAAGAAGGCGAGTTGGGCCGCGTTTGGCGGCGGTCCGACTTCGGCTCGATCGCCCAGGACCATGGGCGAGTTGCTGGTGGCGTCGTGGAAGGCGGGCCACTTTGGCAAGCCCTTTCCATTTGGATCGCCGTTCGCCGCGAAGTTGACCCAATACGAAGACAGCGTGTCGGAGACCTGATGATCGAGGTCGGTCCACGCGCGGGGCGGCAGAAGGTTCTGGAAAATGTACTGCGCCTCGGAACCGTGAGTGGCGCCCGAACCGAAACCGCCGCGAGAGGTCGCCCCAGCGGGCGACGGAGGCTGGTGCGTGAAGTAATAGAGAAATACTTTCGAATGGCCGGTCTTGGCCTGTGCGCGCGCCCAGGTACGATTCACGAACGCCAGCTCATCGCGAAAGGCGGCGAGTTGCGACGCGTTGGCTTCTTCGTCTGAATCCGCGGGGTAAAGCTTCAGGAAAGCGTCCGCCTGATCGCCGAAGCGCGCGCGCGAACGCTCGATGAACTTTTCGGCCGTGGTGGGCTGAAGGAAGAATGTTCCTTCGTCCTTGTTCGATCCGCTGATCAGCGGCACATCATTCTGCTTCCCTTCGGCGAAGATCGTTGCGACGTCTTGTGGAATGAACCAGCCATCGATCACGGGCCCGCCGCCGCGGCCGCCCTTGAGCAGATCCTCGGCCGGCATCGCGCGGAGGTCTCGCAGGGTTTGCGCGTGCAGCGTCTCGGCCATTTTCGCGCCGGCCTGTTCCGCGTCCGCGAGAGTGCGCATGGGCGCCAGAGAAATGCCCATCCAGGCGCCGCTTTCACCCGACGCACGCTGGAACAGCCCTTTCGCGAGGGGCGATCCCATGAGCACGGAGATGCTGGCCGCTCCCGCCGAATCGCCGAAGACGGTGACGCGGCGCGGATCGCCGCCGAATGCGGCGATATTTTCCTGAACCCACTGGAGCGCCGCGACCTGATCCATGAAGCCGTAGTTGCCGGAAGCGTGATGTTCGGATTCCTTGGTCAGCTCGGGATGCGAGAAGAATCCGAAGACGCCGAGGCGATAGTTGATGGTGACGACCACGGCGCCTTTTTTGGCCAGCGCTTCTCCGTTGTAGACGGGCGAGGCTCCGGAGCCGGTTTGATAGCCGCCCGGATGAATCCAGACCATGACGGGCCGGCGTTCGGTAGCCGAAGCCGCTGCTGTCCAGACGTTGAGGAAGAGGCAGTCCTCGCTCATTTTCGGCGGCGTGGCCGAGGGATTCCCGCCGCGGAATGCGGATTGCATGCACTCCGCGCCGAATTGGTCGGCTTTGCGAACGCCATCCCAATGCGCTACGGGCTGCGGCGGGCGCCAGCGAAGTTGTCCCACCGGAGGCGCGGCGTAGGGGATCCCGAGGAACACGCGGACGCCGGCATCCGAGCCTGCCATGCCGGACACCAAGCCCGAATCCAGACGAACGGGTTCGTCGACGGCTGCCGGGGAGGCGGAGGCAAACCATCCTGCCAACGCAACGATGGCCGCAACGCAGAATGCTGCTGGCTTCATGAAAGACTCCTTCAATAATGGCGCTATTGCCCCGGCGTGTTGCCGCCGCGCAGTGAGAATCTAACAGATACGCCCTGCAAGCGCGCCTATTGAACGTCGACGGTTACCGTGGCGGACTTGGTGTGGCCGGCGGCGTCGGTTGCGGTGAGCGTGTAGGTGGTGGTCTTGCGGGGCGTGACGCTGACGCAGCGCTCGTAAGACGGCCAGACGGGATGCGGCTGGGGCTCGAGCGTGACGGATTTTGCGTTGGAAACGCTGTAGCAGAGATCAGCGTTATCGCCTCGGCTGACGATGGCCGGGTTCGCATAGAACGCGAGGATCTCGAAACGGTTGCCGCCCATGCTTTCGACGGCTTGAGCATCCTGCTCGCGGCGCTGGTCCGCGGCGCGCTGCTCGAGCACCTTGTCTTCATGAGCGCGCGACCAGAAGACCCAGCCCACGTAGGAGACAGCCAGCAGGAGGATGATCCCGGATATCACGATGTACGCGCGAATCCCGCTGCCAGGGCCGGAGTCGGGCGTGCCGTCGGTGAGCATCGAGGAGCGCTAGTTGTTCGGACTGTTCGGAAACTGCTGCTGAGTGGGCATTCCCGGTTGCTGGGGCGACGAGCCGCCCGGGTTGCTGGAACCCGTGCCGAACGAATTGCCGAAAGGGCTGGACGACGAGCCGCTGTTCTGGCCCTGCTGGCCACCGAGGATTCCGCCGCCGGCCTGCGCGGCTCCCAAGCCCTGCTGGAGGGCCTGCGCCTGGTCCTCGAGCGGATTCCAGATGAATTCCCAGTCCTTGTATTTCTTGCCGCCGTGGTAGATGCGGATCGATTTCTGGTCGACGGATACCGGGATGCCAACGCCGGTGATGAACGCGCCGATCACCGGGCCATCGACGGGGCCGGTCGGCTGGAGCTGCGTCAACGCAGCGAGAGGATTCGCATTTTGTCCGGCGGCGCTCGACGAGCCGAAGGTGCTGGCCGATTGTCCCTGGCCGAAGGTTGATGGCGAGCTTGGGCCTGTCGGCGAAGCGCCTGGGCCGGGCGGCGCGGACGATGTCGCCGAGGAAGTGTCGCCCGAGGAATTATCGGTCGAACCCGGCGAAGAAGTGTCTCCGGCGGGCGTGGAGTTGCCCTGGCTGTCTGTGCCCCCAACGCTGGCTCCGCCCTGGCCGGTCCCGGTGCTCGAGCTCGCTCCGGCACCCGTGCCTCCGCCGGCAGCGCCGGAACTGTCGTCCGAGGTTCCGAAAACGCCCGTGCTGCTGTTGCCGAACGTCGAAGAGAGGCTGGCCGCGGATACGGCGCCGGGCAAGACGCTGCCCTGCGGCATCTGACCGTTGTTCAAATCGAGGATGGCCATTTGCTGGAGGGTGGCGTAGCGCACGCTACCGATGATCTGGCCTGTGGAATTGACGTAGATGAGGCGCCAGGAGCCATCGTCGGGCATCATCGGGTCCTTGACGGCGGAGGCGCGGAGGAAGTGGACGTCGGGCACGCCCGTCTGGAGATCGTCGATCGACTGCGGGTAGTGGCCCGTCTTGCGGTAGTAGAGGCGGATCGCGCGAGCCCACTGCTTGCCGCGCCAGATGGTCTCTTCCTCGCGTTGGCGGCGGCCTTGCGTGACGAGATTTTCCATCACGACCTGCGAGCCGATGATGACGGCCA
Organism: Vulcanimicrobiaceae bacterium; assembly: GCA_035504455.1. Lineage (GTDB taxonomy): Bacteria > Acidobacteriota > Terriglobia > Acidiferrales > UBA7541 > Palsa-295. Next base: position 23,284 of record DATJRU010000211.1, on the reverse strand, counting down.
GAATGATGCCCAGCGCCATGATGTAGGCGTAGCCGGCCTCACCGGCGCGGCGCGGCGAACGAGCGGCGCCCGCTCGCTGATGGACGGTGTGGCGGCGTCGAATCATTCCTGACCTGCCGAAGGCTGAACCATTGGAACCATCGCGTGGCGGCCGTCGGAGATTTCTTCCACGTCGGCCGAAGAGTCTGTGACGTGTATCAGGCGGAAGCGGCCGAGGAACGTAGAGCCTTCCGCGACAACGAGCACGTCGTCACCCTCGGTGAAGAAGGCGACGCGGTGCCCGGTGGCAGGCTCTGAGGCGTATCCGAAGAGCTGGCCGGGCACTTCCACGGGTGGAGGTGGAGGCGGCTGGTGCGGACCGACGAAGCGAAATGCAGGTTCCTGCGGCTTAACCTCCGCGGTTACCGGCGGAGGCGGAGCCTCGGCGACGAAAATGTTGCGGTGCGATCCCGTGTATTCGAGCTTTTGAAGCTTGGCCAACAAATCCACGCGGAGCTGCGGCTCCTGGACGTCGAGCGGCTGAAATTTCGTGTCGGCGGCGACGACGCGCGGCGTGGAATCATCGCTCGGGGTGCGGCCCTCGAAATAGTAGACCACGCCGCCGAGGATCACGAGCAGCACGACGAGCGCGTAGATTTCGTTACGTCTTGACATCGCTCGTCCTGAAATAGGTGTGCATTTCGATTTCTAGCCGGATGCCGCCCACGGTTGCCGAAGCCAGATGAAGCTCGTCGACCAGGTAGAAATTCTTCGAGCGCTCGAGGCCGTTGATGAAGCGAACGAGCGACGGGTAGTCGGCCTCGACCGAGGTCTTGATCGAAATCTCGTTGACGCCCCGGCCTTCTATTGGCTTTTGCTGGAAGGACAGCTCCGCCGTCCTCACGTTGGCTTTCTGGGCGATCGAGCCGAGATCGGATTCGATCTGCGAGTAGCCCGTTTTCTCGTCGAGAAACGAATTGCGGTAGAAGGCGTCGCAATCCTTCCCGACCTGGGGCAGCGACGCGCGGATGGAATCGCCTCGCTTGAGGTCGGCCTTCAGGAGCTTGGCCTGGAGGGCGAGGCGGTTGCGCTCGGCGCGAAGGACGTCCGGCCCCTGGCGCGAGCCGTTCCACAGGAAGACGACCAGGGCGACATCCACGAGCAGCAGCAGCCCGAGGGCGGTCCCGATCGATATCTTCCAAGTGCGCCAGTTGCCTGTCATGGTCATGTGGTCGAATACCAAACCGTCAACTGCATCTCGATTTGATCGGTTCCGGGACGGTCGGAGCGGCGCTCATCTTTGACGACCATGCCGGAAAAAGTCTTGGAGTTCTCGATGGCCTCGAGGAACTGAATCTTGTTCTCGTCGCTCTTTGCCCCAACGACGAGCGTCACTTCGGCGCGGCCGTTCACGAGCTTGGGCGCGATGCTGACGACGCGAACGCCCGGAGGCAGGGTGTTCTCGAGGTCCATGAAGATCTTGGTCCACGGGAAGCTGCGCCCGTCGATCAGGGAGTTGAGAAAGGCGGAGCGGTCCAATATCTGCTTTGCGTCGGGGCCGCGAAAGTAGGCTTGCAGTTGTTGCTGGCGCTGCTCGTCGTGCTCGATCTGGTCTTGCAGGCCGGAAATTTCGGCATGAAGCGCGCGGCTGGACTGCCAGGATTGGTAGGCGGCGTACGACAAGATCAGGAGGGCGATGACGCCCACCGTCCCGGCCGCAGCAGCGCCTGCCAGAAAGGGCCGCTTATTCGGCTCGGGCGCCGTTGTCAGATTCAGGTGAAGCTTCATGATCGTTCCTCGCGAATCTCCAAGCGCCGGCTAGGAGCCGGCATTCAACATCCATCCCGCGAGCGCATCGAGGCCGTGGCGAATCAAATCCTTCGCGGGCTCGCTGAGGGCCTGGGCGGCTTCCACCTCGTTCATCGAACCTACGGAGACTCTTAACTCGGATGCGAGGGCGGCGCGGAAAATTTGCTCGCGCGTGCCGAATCCCGAGAAGCGCGCGCGGTCGACCGGCGCGTCCCAATTATCCTGATAATACGCGATCGCCGGGAAGACTTCGTCGAGCACGACCTGCGGCTCGAGGAGGGCGACGTCGGCGGGCATGTCCGTGGAGCGATAGACGCACAAGTTCGAGCCGTGAACGATTGCGGTGGTGAGGCTCTTGCCCGAGAGGCGCACGAGCAGCGTGGCGCCGCGCTCTTCAAGGAGCGGCAGGGCGGCCAGCGTGGAGCTGAGCAGAACGCCGATCTGCGCGCCGGCCGATTCCACGATTTCTTCGTATTCGCGGACGATGCGCTGGCGGGCAACCGCCGTGACGAGTTCGAGGCTGCCGTCGCGCGCGGCCTGGCGCATCCAGGAGACCACGGTCTCATCCACGTCGAAAGGGACGCTTTTCTTGAGGCGCCAGCGAAGCAGCGGCAGGGCTTCGTCGGCGCGGCGCGGGAGATTTTCGAACGGGAGAATAAAGACGCGCACGACCGGGTCCGGAACGAGGACCGTGATGGGCGCGTTGCGGGTGGGGATGCGATCGAAGAGGCGGCGCAGGGCGCCCCGCACGGCATCGGGCTGCGTGATGTTGTTCTCCACCGGCGAAGGCATCACAGCGCCCGTCGGGAGCGACTCGACGACGACGTCCTCGAGCTCGCCATGGCCGCTGCCCCAGCGCGCCGCCGCGACGTGATCGGAAGCGATTTCGGCGACCATCGACGGATGCGGCATGGCGTGCAGCCAGCGATCGATGCGACGGACGAGCCCGATCTGAAAGAACTTGCTCTCGAAATTTCCGGCGCCCGTCAGGCTAGTCAAGGAAGGTCACCTTGTTGATCTCGCGCAGCGTCGTCATTCCGGAGCGTACCTTGCGCAGGCCGGACTCGCGAAGGAAGGTCATGCCTTCCTCGCGCGCGGCGCGCTTGATCTCGGAGGTCGGGCGCCGATCGACGATCATTTCGCGGATGTGGTCGGAAAGGTCGAGCAGCTCGGTGATGGCCGTGCGGCCGCGGTAGCCGCTGCCGGAGCACTCGAGGCAGCCGGCGCCCTCGGCAAACGGGATGTGCGCCCATTCGGCCGGATCGAGGCCGGATTCCTTGAGGACTTCCGGGGCGTAGGTCATCTTCTTTTTGCAGTTGTCGCAGATCACGCGGACGAGGCGTTGCGCCATGATGCAGTTCAGCGCGGAGACGAAATTGTAAGGCTCGACGCCCATGTTGATGAAGCGGCCGATCACGTCGGTCACGTTGTTGGCGTGAACGGTGGTGAAGACGAGGTGGCCGGTGAGGGCGGAGTTGATGGCGATCTGGGCGGTTTCCTGGTCGCGGATTTCGCCGACCATGATCTTGTCCGGGTCGTGGCGCAGGATGGAGCGCAGGCCGCGGGCGAAGGTGAGGCCTTTCTTTTCGTTGACGGGAATCTGGGTGATGCCGCGGACCTGGTATTCGACGGGATCTTCGATGGTGATGATCTTGTCCTCGTCGTTCTTGATTTCGTTGATGGCGGCGTAGAGCGTGGTCGTCTTGCCGGAGCCGGTGGGACCGGTGACGAGCACCATGCCGTAGGGTTCGCGAATGTAGCGGCGGAAACGCGTGACCTCTTCGTGGTCGAAGCCGACGACGTCGAGCGTGAGGTTGCGGAACTTTTCGCTGAGCGTTTCCTTGTCGAGGACGCGCAGGACGGCGTCTTCGCCGTGAACGGACGGCATGATGGAAACGCGGAAGTCGACGAAACGGCCCTTGTAGCGGACGCGGAAGCGGCCGTCCTGCGGGACGCGGCGCTCGGCGATGTCGAGCTCGCTCATCACCTTGATGCGGGAGAGGATCGTGGCGTGCCAGTCCTTGGCGAGCGGCTGCATGGCGAATTGAAGGACGCCGTCGATGCGGTACTTCACGACGACTTCGGAGTTGCGCGTTTCGATGTGGATATCGCTCGCACGGCGCTCGAGGGCCGTGAAGATCACGGTATGGACAAGGCGCACGACGGGGCTTTCGCCCGTATCGCGCGTGAGCTTCTCCATCGAGATGTTTTCTTCGCTGTCCTCTTCGTCGGCGACCACATGGAGGGTGAAGCCTTCGGTGGCCTGGTCGAGCACGCGCTGCGACTGCTCGGTTTTCTTGAGCAGGTCGCCGATTTGCGAGGCTGTGGCGACCTTGATCTGCAGGCGCTTGCCGAGCAACAGAGACAGCTCGTCGGTGAGCTGCAGCTGGCTGGGGTCGGCCATGGCGACCACCAGGACGGAGTCGCGCGATTCGAGCGGGACGAAGTTGTAGCGGAACATCAACTCGGCCGGGATGCTGCGGACGAGCTCGGGATCGATGCGCTGCTCCTGAAGATCGATAAAGGGACAGCGGTAGCGCTCCGCCAGCTTGCGGGCCTGTTCGCGTTCGGACGCGTCGTTCGTCGTGACGCCGGGGATTGGATTATTGCTCGTCGTTGCCATGGGTTCTATGCCTTCGTCACCTGACCTGAAGAGAGAACATCGGAAGATAGAGCGAAATCAAAAGGAAGCCTACCACAACGGCCATGACCACCAAAATTACGATGGGAATCAGCGAGAGCGAACGCTCGAGGCTCGTGCTGACTTCCTCTTCGTAGAATTCCGCGACGCTGGTGAGCATGGCGGCCAGCGCTCCGGACGCTTCGCCGACCTCGATCATTTCGAGCGCCAGGCCGGGAATCAGGCGCGTCTCGGCGAGGCTGACGTGCAGAGACTTCCCTTCCTTTACGCTCTCGGCCGCCTGCTCGACCGAAGTCGCGACCAGCTTGCTCCCGATGGCGGCCGCGGATGTATGCAGCGCCGGCACGAGGGGCGCGCCGCCGGAAAGAAGCGTCGAAAGAGTGCGCACGAACTGCGCGATTTCGGCCTTGAGCCAGACGTCGCCCAGGACGGGGACGCGCGGCTTGAGGCGATCGATCGCGAGCGCGCCGCGGGTCGAACGCGTCCAAAGGAAGACGAAAACGGCGGCCGCCGCCAAAAGAATCACGAGGGCGATGAAGTAGCTTCGCAGGGGCAGCGCGATCGCCAGGAGAATGCGCGTGGGCGTCGGGAGAGGCACGTCCAGCTCGTGGTAGAGCTCGGCAAACTGCGGAAGCGCGTAAGTGACCACGTAGGCCACGACGAGCACGGCCGTTGCCACCAGGACGGACGGATAGATGAGCGACGTCAGCAAGCGGCTGCGGAAGCCGGTGCTGACGCGCAGATAGGCGATGTATTGCTCGAGGACGCCCGTGAGATTGCCGCTGCGCTCGCCGGACGCGATGACGGTGATGTAGACCGGCGGAAACGATCCCTGGGCGGCCAAGGCTTCGGATAAGAGCGAGCCGTCCTTCACGCGCTGGCGGACCTCGCCCAGTATGGGGCGCAGGCGAACCGCCGCGGCGCGTTCGGCAAGCAGGTCGAGCGCCTTCAAAATCGGCAAACCGGCTTTGATGAGTGTGTGGAACTGCTGATTGAAGATCAGGAAATCGCGGGGCCGGATCGCGCCCTTCTGAGTCGAGCGACTCAGCTGCGACAGCAAATTGAGATGGGAGCGGACGGAGAAGACGTAGAAGCCGCGATCCGCCAGCCTCTGTCTGGCTTCGTCCTCCGACTGCGCGGTTTCCACTTGCTGGAAGACGCGGCCAGTCGTATCCCCGACTTTGCAAACAAATTCGGCCATTTTCGGTGGGCTCAGCGCCCGATGGGCGGTGAGCAAACTCTAGCATACTCCGTCCCGGTCAAGGCTGGAGGCCGGAAAACAGACCATTATTTGGATGTGACAACCCGGAAAAGGCTGTATCGCCCCGATACAGGCGGTGCAGAAATTCACGTGGCGCTAACAAACCCGAGAATCCGGGCGAACGCGAAAACACGGTGTGGTACAGTCGCGTCTTGCCCCACCCCATGGAGCCGATCTCACACTTTTTCTACTCCGATCGCCTGAAGCTGCAATTCTGGGACTACGGGCAGGACGGCAAGCCGGCGCTGGTGCTGGTGCACGGCGGCCTGGATCACGCGCGGAACTGGGACTGGGTGGCGCGGTCGTTGCGGGAGCATTACCACGTCTACGCTCTTGACTTGCGCGGCCACGGGAACAGCGCGTGGGCGCCGGGAGCGATGTACAGCCTGGCCGAGCACGTCCTCGATCTTTCGGCGCTGCTGGACATCGTCAACGAGTTCCCTATCCGGCTGATCGGGCACTCGCTCGGAGGAGGGATTGTCCTGCATTACGCGGGGGTGTATCCGCAGCGCGTTCACAAGGCGGTGTCGATCGAAGGGCTCGGCATGCCGCCGGAGAGCCTGGTTCACGGGCCGGCGTCGCAACAACTGCGGCATTGGATTGAATCGGTGCGCAACATCGAGAAGCGGAAGCAGAAAAGCTACCCGAGTCTCGAGGCGGCGATCGCGCGCATGAAAGAGGCGAATCCCCATCTTTCGGATGAAGTGGCGAAGCACTTGACTCTTCACGGCACGAACTGGGAGCCGGACGGCTCGCTCGTCTGGAAGTTCGACAATTTTGCGCGGCTCTTTCCGCCGTACGGGCACCGCATCGACGATGTCACCGAGCTCTTCGGACAGATCGCATGCCCGATTCTTTTTTTCTGGGGACTGGAGAGCTTTCTACCGGTGCCCGAGACCGATGCGCGGCGGAAAGCGATCCGCGATTCGCGCCTGATCCGCGTGGAGAATGCGGGCCACTGGCTGCATCACGACCAGCTCGATTTGTTCTTGCGGGAGAGCGCGGCATTCCTGCGAGACTGAGCCTCGGGCGACTCGCCGCTTAGTGCACTTCGCCGGCGAGCGATTCCTCGTCGACAATCGAAACGCCGGGCGGCGGCTGGAAGTGGAACTTCGTTTCCGCGACGGGGATGTTCTCCTCCCAATTGCCGAAGCGGAATTCGGTCGTCACGTTTCCGGGTTCGTGAATTATGACGCGCGAAAGATAGTCGCTGGGATCCACTTCGAGGAGAATCATCTGCTTCGAGGCTTCCTGGGCGCTTTCCCCGCGAGGCGTGCAGCGTAAGACGGTATCGCCCGGTGTGGGCGACTCCTGATCGCCTTCGGAAGAGGCGCTTGCGAGTTCGATTTTGCGGCACAGCTGCGACAGATCCGCTTTGCCGACGAGCAGGGCGATCGGCGTGCGCCAGTCGGAACTTTCCTTCAACTTGGCGTGGCTGGCGGTGTGGTCGGCGGGCACGTAGAACCAGACGTTCTTCCCGTCGACCAGAAAGAGCTTCCGCTCGGGCGATTCGTACTCCCAACGCATGCGCCCGGGGCGCGAGAAGTAGACCGTGCCGGATTCCGACTGTTGGCCGCCGTTACCGTCGCTGTAGCGCTCGAAGAACGCCGCCTTCAGCGTGCTGGCATGCTGGTAACGCGCCTGCAGAGCCCGGACGACGTCCTTTACATCCACATCGCCCGTGCTACTCCGCGCGGAGGCAGCAAGCAGGGAGAAGAAAGCAAGGCAAAACGCCGCGCGTATGATCACTCGGAGAGTTTAACAGGAAAGCGTGGAGAGGCTTTCGGCGGAAAACGAATCAGAGGCCGACGATCTGTGATTTTGACTTGGGGTTGGGATGCTGCGTCACGGCCGCAACTACATCATTCAAAATATTGCCCGGGACGACTCTGAACTGATTGTAGAGAACCTCGCTCCACTGGACGACGCCGGGAGTGGGGATCATATGAGTCGACCATTGGTAGATCAGGCCGAAATTCCAAAGGATCAGAAAAGCAGTGACCGGTACGAGACGGCGAGCCGTCGCCCGGGGCTCCGGCCACAGGCGGGAGGCCGCGGAAAACAGAGAGCCCAGTCCCAACACAAAAATGGGAGTGAGCGAGACAAAAAAGCGATTACCGAACGAGAGCGTGCCGGACCACCACGGGTCAAAGGAAATCAGGCAGTAGAAGGCCGCCAGCACCAGGAGGCAGATCGACCCGATGAAGCGGTCCTTGCGCCAGAGAAAGGGGAGTCCTGCGACCGCCAACACCAGGATCGGCGTCCAGACGAACATGCCATGATCGCTCGAAAAGAGAACCTTCCAAAAGGCGGGATTGCGCCAGTTCCAGGCAACACTGGCGTACATCCCGAGAGTGAGCGGATTGCCGTACACGATCTCTCGAGAGATCAGCATGGGCGAGAAAGCAGCCAGGAAGCTGGCCGAGAAAAGCAGGTGCAGCCTCAGATTCTCCCAGATCGCTTTGATCTTGCCGGAGGTTCGAAGATACGCCGCCGCGCAGTCCAGAGCCGGCGCCAGCAGAAGAATTCCGTTGGCGAGATACACATCGAGCATCAGGCCGGCGATCAGGCCTAGCAGGATCCATTGTTTCCAGGTTCGATCCACGCGCGTGCGGTCCCAATACCACAGGAACAAAGAAACGCAGAAGGCCGAGTGGGCGTGCGACCACGACGGATTCAGGTACATGTAGACGGGCAACGAACTGGCGAACCAAATTCCGACCACCGCCCAAAACGCCCACTTCTCTTCCATGTATTTTTTCGCGAGCTGGAACGCGAGGAAGAGGCCGGCAAAACCATAGAAGGCCGTCGCGACCGCCAGCGTGACGATGTACGGCCAGGAGTGCCCGTCCGGCGGAATGCCCCATCCCAGGTGATTGCCTCCCAGAACGAGCAGATGAGTCACCGCGACGAAGGGCAACCAGAGAATGGCGGGTCCGACGGAATAGAAATTCGGAAGATGGCCGGTCCTGGTGATCGGGTTGACGTAGATGTGGCCATCGAGAGAGACGAACAGCAATTCGTTGGCTGGATTATTCCAGTAGAGCTTCGCGTCGCTCCCGCACGCGCGGCACAGGTAAAACATCTTCTCGGGCGGCTTGTTCCAGTCGCCGGCAAACTGGAAATTGTGATCGATGAGCGGGGAGCGCAGGTAGGCGTAGTAACCGATTCCGTCCCATCGCACGTTTGGATGAATGAACGGCAGCGAGAGAAGAAACAGCAGGAAGAGAATGCGTTCGGTGCGGGAACGCGAGCGCCAGAAGTGCGAGATGCCCTGCGCCCGGTCAGACGAGTGCTGAACTGCCTCTGTGGCGGAGACGCTCACTGCAGCGTGGGAAGGGCGTTGCAGGCCGCCTCCGACCCGGAGACCGCGCCCGTCAGATCGTAGTGGAGGACCGCCGGTTCGGTGCTGCAGAAGCTTCGGATGCCGGAGATGCCGGCGCTCTGGGGAACGGCTGTCACCAAGTAGTCGAGCACGCCTGGAGCGCCACAGCCCGCGCCGAGCGTGGCCGCAGTGTTACCCACATAGCCAAAAACATAGCCGCTCTTGGAATAAGGAGCGGTCGTTATGATCGGATCGAGCAGGTTCGCCTGGTCGCAAGTGGCCGTTGTTCCGGTGCCTCCCAGCGCCGAAAGCGATGGAGGATAACCGTTTCCCCACGTCGTGTTGTAGACCAGGGATGCGGTGGTGATCGACCGGACGTTCTCGACAGCGGCGGCTTCGTTTGCGGCCATCCTCGACCGCAGGAAGTTAGGAATCGCGATTGCGGCAATGACCAGAATGATTGCGACGACGATCAGCAGTTCGATCAGCGAAAAGCCCCGGTTGCCTTTCCGGCTCCAGCTCGTGCCTGTCGTGTTGGAGGTGTTTCGCATGATGGCATGCAATCCTTGGTCGTGAGTTGCGTTCTTAGTCAGATTACCTTCGGGCCCGTGTTTCGAGTGAAGGCGATGCGAGGAGGACTGAGTCCTCCTCGCGTTCGCCAAAACGTGATTGTTACTGAAGCACAGTCAGAGCCTGGCAAGCCGTATCGGTCGCCGCGGCCGTCGCGCCGGTGGGGTCATAACGAACCACGCCGGACTCGTCCGAGCAGAACGCACGCTGACCAGTGCTGCCAACCTGCTGAGGCACCGCGCTCACCGCAAACGTCGGGACGATTCCGCCCACCGCTGCGCCGCCAGGTGCCGCGAAGTTATAACCGCTCTTGGCGCCGGCCGACAGAACCGGGTCGATCAAGCAAGCGGTCGTCGAAGACGCCGTGCACGGGCTGGCTCCGCCGAGAACACCGAGGTTCGCGGCATAGCCGATATCCCACGTGGAGTTGAAGGTGACCTCGGAGGTCACGATCGTGCGGACCGAGCCGACAGCCGAAGCTTCGTTGGCCGCCATCTTCGAGCGAAGCAGGTTCGGAATTGCGATGGCCGCGATGATCAAGATGATCGCCACGACGATCAGCAATTCGATAAGTGAGAAACCCTTCTGGTTCTTTTTCATTTCGTCTCCTCGAGTCAGTGCTCGAAATCTTGTCTTTCTATCCCTGGGGGGATGCCAGCTATGTCGCAAGGGAGATGCCATCGATCCCCGGATGGTTTACTGTTACCGCACAAGAGTCTATCCCACTCACCATTAAGCAGATACGGAGGCAGTTGCAGATTGAATCCGAAATCTGCGTAGAGCCCCTTCCGCCGAAGTCGTGACATTGACGTTTTTTGGCCGATTAGAATGACGAAATGGGCCGGAAGGGCCGCATTGGTCCGTTGCGGCACACTCTGTCGGGATGGAGAGAAAGGCGCCATTGTCCATCTGTCAGACGCCGTACTTCTTGGCGTAGTGACGGAACGACCTGTACGACATTTTCAGCAATTCCGCGGCTTGCGTGCGAACGCCGCCCGACCGCTCGAGGGCAGCTAGAAGATACGAACGCTCGATGCCCTGAATGTGCTCCTCGAGATTGAGGCCTTCCTTAGGGAGGGCTGTGCCGTTGCCGTTGTGCGCGGCGGCCGGGACATTCTCCTGGAAGTGAGTTCGGATGCGTTCCGGCAGGGCCTCGGTTGTTACCTTGTGGCCGCTCTCAAGGGCCACGGCGCGTTCGATGGTGTTTTCGAGCTCGCGGACGTTGCCGGGCCAGTCGTACACCTCTAGCCTGCGCATCGCTTCCGCCTCGATCCCGTCGATGCTCTTGGACATGGACTTCGAAAAGCGCTCCAGAAATTCGCGGGCCAGCAACGGAATGTCCTCGCGGCGCTCGCGCAGCGGCGGCAAATGAATGGGGATGACGCTGAGGCGGTAATAAAGGTCCTCGCGGAAACGCCCCTCGGCGATCTCCTTTTCGAGGTCTTTGTTGGTGGCGGCGATGACGCGGACATCGACGTCCGACTCTTCGGTGCTGCCGATTGGCCGGACCTTGCCCTCCTGAAGCACGCGATAGAGCTTCACTTGCATCGTGACGCTCATGTTGCCGATCTCGTCCATGAAGAGCGTGCCGCCGTGGGCGGCCTGGAAAAGGCCGCGGCGATTCTCGTTGGCGCCGGTGAAAGCGCCCTTCATATAACCGAAGAGTTCGGATTCAAGCAGCGTCTCGGGAAAAGCGCCGCAGTTAATGGTAATAAAAGGGTGCTTGGCGCGGGCGCTGTTTTCGTGGATGGCGCGAGCGACCAGCTCTTTTCCGGTTCCGCTTTCGCCGGTGATGAGGACGCGGCTCGACTGCGGCGCGATATTCTCGATCAGCTCGAAAATGGCTCGCATTTTCGGCGCGGTGCCGATCATGTGGTCGAGGCCGGTCAGGCGGCGAAGTTCGCGGCGCAGATAACCGGCTTCCTTGCGCAGCGCCAAGCTCTCGGCGACCTGCTGAATTGCAGGACGCAACTCGTCGAGCAGGCGGTCGCCCTTGATGACGTAGCGGTCGGCGCCGAAATTGACCGCGTCGATCGCCGTGTCGATCGTCGGAACGCCCGTGATCAGGAGAAAAACCGTGGAAGGTGACACTTCCTTGCAGTAGCGCAGGAGTTCGACCCCATCCATGTCCGGCATGCAAATGTCGGAGACGACGATGTCGAAAATCTGCGACGATAGCCGGCGCTTGGCGGCCTCGCCGTTGGTGGCAATCTCGACGCGATGCCCTTCCTTGCGAAAGCTGATTTCGAGCAGCTCGCAGATCGAGCGTTCGTCGTCGACGATCAACAGGTGCGCCATTCGGCTAAGCCCTCCCCGCCGGCCGCAGCATTTCCAGGTTGGCGGGAGAATTGGATTCCTTCTTCGCGGGAACTTGCGCGGCGCGAGGCAAATCCACGATAAACGTGGCGCCGCGCCCCTTCTCCGTTTCCACGCGAATCTGGCCCCGGTGCGCCTGCAGAATCTGATAGACGATCGCCAGTCCGAGTCCCGTGCCGCCGGCAAAGCCCGATTGAAAGGGTTCGAAGATGCGGGTGGAGGAACCCGGATCGAGGCCCATGCCCGTATCGCGAATGGAAATTCGCACCCATTCGGCGCCGGCGGGTTCGAGGCGCACGGAGAGAACTCCGCCGTCGGGCATCGCGCGCAGGGCGTTGTTCGTGAGATTCCAGAAGACCTGCTTGATGGCGTCGCGATCCGCGCGGATGCGCAGGTTGCGCCCGACGAAGTTGCGCTCGAAGCGTATCTTGCCCGCCCGACTGGCATCGCGCTCGAGCAACACCAGGGTTTCCTCGATCAAAGCCGCCACATCGACGTCGGTGAAGGCGTAGGATTTTTCGCGCGCGTAGTTGAGGAATTCCGTGATGATGTGGTTCAGGCGCTGCGATTCCCTGCTGACGATCTGGACGAGCTTCTTGTCGTCGTCCTCGAGAGGAGCGAGGCGGACGAGCTCCTTAAGAGCGCCGGTCATTGCCGTGAGCGGCTGGCGAATTTCGTGGGCGATGCCGGCGGAGAGCCGCCCGAGCGCGGCCATGCGTTCTTTGGTCACGATCTCGCGCTCGAGCCGCCTGAGCTCGGTGAGATCCTGAAAGTTGAAGACGAAGCCGCTGGCCTGGTTCTGCGCGGTCCGAAGCGGGGAAATCGAAATTCCGAGGAAGCGCGTGTCGCCGGCGCTGGTGACGAACTCGATCTCTTTGCGCATGGCCAGCGGATTTCCGTGCTCGTCGACCTCGACGGGCCAGAAGCCGGGAAGAGCGTCCGCCACATTCTCGCCGCGCATCAAGCCGAATCCGTGGCCGGTGATTTCGACGCCGGCGCGGTTGATCAGGAGAATGCGTCCCTCAAGGTCGGTGGTGAGCAGGCCGCCGCGCATCGATTCGATGATGTCCTGATTGAAGGCCTGCAAGTCTTTCAGGGCTTCGCTCTTTTGCTCGAGCTCGACGCCTTTCTTGTGGATGGTCTGCGTCAGCAGGCTGCCGAGATATGCGACGGCGAAGAAGGCGAAAAGATTGAGGGCGAGCCACGTCTCGAGGGCGCGCGGCGCAAGCAGCGTCGCGGTGGTGCGCGGGATCCAGCCGGAGTACATCATTTCGACGGCGCAGCCCAACTGGATGAAGGCCAAGCCGGCGACCATGAACGCTCCACTGCGCGAGAAAAGGATGCTGCCCATCAGGATCGCCAGCAGGTAGAGCGAAATGAAGTAGCTGTCCTGCGCGCCGCTCGAATAGACGACGCCGGTAATGACGCTCACGTCGAGAATCATCTGCAACGCGCCGTGCCACGCAGCGTGAGGCAGCGCGCGCTGCAAAATCACGTAAATGCTCGCGAGGACGTACCAGATACCGCAGAGGGAGACCAGGACGCCGACGGGAAGCGAAACCGGGGTAAATTGATGTACTGCTACGACGACCGCCAGAAGAAACGTGATGCTTAGAAAGCGGACACGGCCCAGCCAGGGTAGCCACTCGCTCGCGCTTGCAGTCAATTCCATTGGAGACTGTCGATTGCCGCCAACAAAGCTCCCGTCAAGCATCCGGATTTACGGGGATGCGTGAGTAGATAGTCGCGGCAGAAACGGCCCGCGAGCCGCCTCTGCATCGCCGGACGGTGTTTTCTAGTGCCCCGACAATTTGCCGATCAGCGAGAACAGCGGCAAGTACATCGAAACCACGACGCCACCGACGACCGTGCCGAGCACGACGATCATGATCGGCTCGATGGCGGTCAGCATGTCCTTGACGGCCGCGTCGACTTCGTCCTCGTAGAAGTCCGCGATCTTCTGGAGCATCGCGTCCATCGCGCCCGTCTGTTCGCCGACGCCGATCATCTGCGTCACCATGCCGGGGAAAACATCGGTTTCCTTAAGCGGGTCGACCAGGGAACGGCCGGCCTCGACGGCGGTACGCGTCTGCGAAATCGCCTTTTCGACGACGGCGTTGCCGGACGTGCGCGCGGTGATGTCGAGACCTTCGAGAATGGGCACGCCGCTGGAGATCAGGGTGCCGAGCGTCCGTGTGAACCGGGCGACCGCAATTTTGCGCAGTACGTCGCCGACGACGGGCACCTTCAATATCACCGTGTCGAGCATCATGCGGCCCTGCGGAGTGCCGTACCACAACTTCAGAGCGAAGACTCCTCCGGCGAAGAACACGGCAATCAGGAAGCCGTAGACACTGCCGACGAAGTTGCTCAACCCGATGACGATTCGGGTGGGCAAGGGCAGGGTCGCGTCCAGGCCGTTGAACAACGTCACGAAAATCGGCACGACCTTCCAGAGCAGAAGAACGATCACGCCCGCCGCAATGCTCAAAACGGCGATCGGGTAGATCATCGCGGACTTCACGGCGCGCTTCAGTTTGACGTTCTTTTCGATGTAGCTGGAAAGGCGCTGCAGAATGGTGTCGAGAATACCGCCCGTCTCGCCGGCCTCCACCATGTTGTAGTACAACGGGTCGAAAACCTTCTCGTGCTGCTTCATGGCGGCCGAGAGCGTGGTGCCGCCTTCGACGGAGGCGCGCACGCCGTTGAGGATCTTCTGGAACGTCTTGTTCTCCTGCTGTCCCGCCAGAATCTCGAGGCATTGGACGAGAGGCAAGCCGGCATCGATCATCACGGAGAACTGGCGCGTGAAGATGGCGAGTTCCTTTTCGTCGACGCCCGTTCCGAAGGTGGGGATATTGAATTCCCTGCCCTTCTCGGAAAGCTTGCTGACGTTGATCTGCTCCCGGCGGAGGATCGCGGCAAGCTCGTTCTTGTTGTTGGCGACGCGCTCCCCGGCGACGGCGGCGCCCGCGCGATTCACTCCTCGATAGGTATAGACCGGCATGATCTGTATCCTCCCTCTCCCAAATTCCCCTTACTTGCGAACCGGAACCCGCCCGCCCGCTGGCGGCGAGGTGACGCCCCTGTTAATTAAATCCTGCAACTCGTCCGGATTGGAGGATCTCGCGAGCGCCGTTTCCAAAGTGATTAACTTCTGGGCGAAGGCGTTGGCGAGGCTCTGGTTGAACGTCTGCATTCCGGTGGTTCCCGTGCCCGTCTGCATGGCCGAATAGATCTGGTGAATCTTGTCTTCGCGGATCAGGTTGCGGATCGCGGCGTTGGGAATCAGAATCTCCATCACCATGGCGCGGCCGCGGCCGTCGGGCCGGGGCAAAAGGGACTGGCAAAGAATCCCCTCGAGCACCATCGAGAGCTGCGCGCGCACTTGCGGCTGCTGGTGCGCGGGGAAGACGTCGACGATACGGTTGATGGTGGAGACCGCCGAATTCGTGTGCAGCGTGGCGAAGGTCAAGTGGCCGGTTTCAGCGATGCGCAGCGCGGACTCGATCGTTTCGAGGTCGCGCATTTCGCCGATCAGCACCACGTCGGGGTCTTCGCGGAGCGCGGCGCGCAGC
Source organism: Vulcanimicrobiaceae bacterium (assembly GCA_035504455.1). Classification (GTDB taxonomy): domain Bacteria; phylum Acidobacteriota; class Terriglobia; order Acidiferrales; family UBA7541; genus Palsa-295. The sequence continues at coordinate 7,805 of DATJRU010000211.1, read as the reverse complement.
GAATTGGCGAACGAGTGCGTATCCGAGTGCACCTCGCGCTGGTTGACGAGGCACTTCTTGTGGTTGTGCAGGAATTCGATCGGGTCCTCGATCGTAATCATGTGCTCTTCATGCTCGTTGTTGATCTTGTCGAGCATGGCGGCGAGGGTTGTCGACTTGCCGGAGCCGGTGGGGCCGGTGACGAGCACCAGGCCTCGCGGCTTGTCGCAGAGGCTCCGGACCACCGCCGGCAGACCGAGCGCGTCGAAGCTCTTGATCTCCCACGGAATCGTCCGGAAGACGGCGGCCACGGCGCCGCGTTGGTGGAAGATGTTGCCGCGGAACCGCGCCAGGCTCTTCAAGCCGAACGAGAAGTCGAGCTCGAGGTTTTCCTCGAGACGGTGCTTCTGCACGTCGGTGAGCACGCTGTAGGCGAGCGCCTTCGTGTCCGCTGCGGTGAGCGGCGGCATGTCCAGCGGGCGCAGCTTGCCGTGGACGCGGATGCGCGGCGCGGTGTTCGTCGAGAGGTGCAGGTCGCTGCCCCCCATTTCGATCATCTTCTTCAATAGCTCGCTCAGCGTGATTCCAGCCATCTTCTCCTCCGACTACAGAACGGTTTCTCGCAGCACTTCTTCCATCGTCGTTAGCCCGGCCGCGCACTTCAGCAGACCGCTGCGGCGCAGCGTAATCATTCCCAGTTCGAGCGCCTTCTTCTTCAGTTCGAGCGCCGAGGCGCCCACCAGAACCAGCTCGCGGATCTCGTCGTGCATTTCCATCACTTCGTAGAGACCGACGCGGCCTTTGTATCCGCTGTTGTTGCAGGCGGCGCAGCCCTTGCCATGCTGCACCACCACTTTCGAGGCTTCTTCCTCGCTGTATCCCGCCTCGACCAAAGCCTGCGTTTGAATCTGGAGCGGCTCCTTGCACTGCACGCAAATTCTGCGGACCAAGCGTTGCGCGCAGATCAGGTTGACCGAGGTGGCCACCAGAAACGGCTCGATACCCATGTTCATCAAGCGGCTGATGGTGGAAGGCGCGTCGTTCGTGTGCAGCGTCGAGAGCACCAAGTGGCCGGTGAGCGCCGCTTTCACGGCGATTTCGGCCGTTTCGAAGTCTCGAATCTCGCCGACCAGGATGATGTTGGGGTCTTGCCGCAGGAAGGCGCGGAGCGCAGAGGCGAAGTTGAGCCCGATCTGCTCCTTCATTTGCACCTGGTTGATGCCCGGCAGCTGGAATTCGACCGGATCCTCGGCGGTCATGATGTTTGTGTCGGGCTGGTTCAAGCGCGCGACGGAGGAATAGAGGGTGTTCGTCTTGCCCGATCCGGTGGGGCCGGTAACCAGCACCATGCCGTAGGGCTTCAGAATCTGCCGCTCGAACATCGAGAGCGACTCGGGCTCGAAGCCGAGCTTGGTCATGTCGAGGCGCAGGTTTTCCTTGTCCAGCAACCGGAGAACGATTTTTTCGCCGAAGAGTGTCGGGACGGTCGAGACGCGGAAGTCGAGCTCTTTCTTTTTGCCGTCCTTAAGGTACTTGATCATGATGCGGCCGTCTTGCGGCAGCCGCTTTTCGCTGATGTCGAGCTTCGCCATGATCTTGACGCGGCTCGTCATCGCGTCTTTCAGCTTCATGGGCGGCGCCATGACGTTTTGCAGCATTCCGTCAATGCGGAAGCGGACGCGATACTCTTTCTCGTAAGGCTCGATGTGGATGTCGCTGGCGCCGCGCTTCACCGCGTCGGTGAGGATCAGGTTGCAGAGCTTGATGATGGGAGCTTCTTCGGCGGCCTTGGACAGCGAGGCCAGGTCCATCTCGGTTTCTTCGCTGGCCAGCTCGAGGGCGTCCGGATCCTCGCCCGTGAGGTCCTTCATCACCTTGTCGAGCTCTTCGACGCTCTCCGCTTCGCCGTAGAACTTGTGGATCGCCTCGCCGATGGCGGTTTCGGAGGCGACGACCGGTTCGACGTTGAAGCCGGTCATGAACTTGATGTCGTCCATCGCGAAGACGTTCGTCGGATCGGTCATCGCAATGGTGAGCGTGGAGCCGACGCGCGAGAGCGGGACGATCTGGTAGCGGACCGCGGTCTCCTGCGGGACGAGCTTGATGACCGCCGGATCGACTTCGTAGAACTTCAGGTTGATCGAGGGAACGCCGTACTGGCGGGAGAGAACGGCGGTAATGTCGTCGTCGCTGACCAGGCCCATCTTGACGAGACACGTCCCGAGCCGGCCACCATTCTTCTTCTGATAGTCGAGCGCCTGCTTAAGCTGATCCTGTGAGATCAGGCTGTCCTTGACCAGAATTTCGCCGAGCCGGGAAGACATAGGTGTTCGTCCGCGGTACTAGGACCACGCCGCAGGATAGGTCAGCGTAGCATGTTGCTGCTGGCGAGCTAGGGAGACGCTAACCCCGCGTGGTGAATCAGCTAACAGCCGATGCGATTCTTGGAAACCTGTACCCGCGTACAGGTACAAATTTTGTCCCTGTACCAAAGGACAGGTTAACGGACAGTTACAAGGACAGCGTTTCGACATGTACTTGTAATTTCATCGGAAGTTTACCGGGAAGACTTCAACGGCCCGCGTGAGCGGCGCTCGCAGGGCACCCGCAGGCGGGCCTTGTGGAGGTTGCTTGAGGTTGCTTGAGGATTCGGCCGCGTATATATTCGGGGCCGCGAGTATCGGGCGAACGGGGGAGCAAATGAATCGATTCGAGCAAGCTGTCTACGACTGCATGAAGCCGACCGAGAGCCTATTGGCGAAGACCACGAAGCCGCTGCACCGGGCGATTCTCCTCAATTTCTGGCGCCACGTGCACCTGGAGGGCGCCGGGCAATACGACAAGATCGTCGCGCCCGACATGATGGTCGATCATCCGGTGTACAGGGTGAGCTGGGGCGCGAATCCGGCGGTGGTCGAGGGCAAGGACGGCGTGAAGGCGTTTTACCACAGCGTCGGCGAGGCTGTGCTGTGGCACTCGGACGACCGGCTCGCCGTGGAGGACTGGGGCATCTGCGACGAGATCACGTTTCATCAGCTCGCTGTGGGCTCCGATCTGAGGGCCATCGGCTACGACGTGAAGGACGCGAACAAGCTCTACCACGTGCATAGCCGGCAGGCGTTCATCTGGCCGTACGACGATCACGCGCGCCTGATCGGCGAGCACCTCTACGAGGACAAGACCAGCCTCAAGATTGACGAGGTCGACCGATCGGAAGCGATCACGCCCGCGCGCGTCCGCGAAATTCATCGCGAGCAACTGGCGAAGCTCGAAGCGAAGCTCGGCCCGAACTTCTGGGTGCTGGAGCGGGTAGGCGCCGTCGCGTAACTGCGGTTTCCCTTTCGCGGCTTCGAGGCGATGAAATGCGTGCCGACCTCCAGCTGCGCGACGCAATTTACTGGCGCGTGTGCTGAAGCTGTGTGAAACTACGAATTCGGGCGGTTAGCTCAGCGGTTAGAGCATCCGGTTTACACCCGGAAGGTCCTCAGTTCAAATCTGAGATCGCCCACCACTTTACGTCAAGCGGTTTGGCAGTTTCCCCCGATAGGTTCTTTCTCTCCCCCTTCTGATTCTCGCCTCTTTGGCGCGACCTTTCGGGACGACGCCCTCATGAAGCGGTAACTTGCTTCGGGGCATGCGCGTCTGTATATTTGTCCTCTACGTAACTCATAGACTAAGGACGCCACATGAGACGGAATGGGTGGGTATTCCTTCTTGGGAGTGTGCTGTCTTTACTGTCCGCGCCGGTCCTGGCCCAGCAGCCGGCCAGAAGCATCGTCACTCAACCGATTGATGAAACAAGCTTGACCCAGCTTCACGGCAACGTCCATCCCCTCGCGCAAGCGCGCTATGACCAGGGAGCCGTGCCCGATTCGTTTTCCGCCGGGCGCATGCTTCTCTTGCTGAATCGCCCGCCAGAGCGCGAAGCGGGGCTCAAGCAATTCTTGAGTGAAGTGCAGCAGCGCGGCTCGGCCAACTACCATCGCTGGGTCACTCCGCAGGAGTTCGGGGCCCGTTTCGGGCCCGCCGACGCGGATGTCGAAACCGTGGCCGACTGGCTTCGGTCGCACGGCTTCAGCATCACGAAGACCTCGGCCAGCAAGCAATTCGTCGAGTTCTCGGGAACCGCGGGACAAATCCGCGGCGCGTTCCACACCCAGATCCACCGCTACGCGGTACAAGGCCAAACGCACTACGCAAACTCCAGCGAGATCAGTATCCCGTCAGCCCTGGCACAAGTGGTCCGGGGAATCGCGCCTCTCAACGACTTTCGCGCTGAAGACTACGTGAAATTGGGTGGCGAGGCATCCTATTCCCCGTCGGCGCGGTCGGTGACTCCCGAATGGACGGCGCCAAATCCGTTTGGTACGTCGAACCAATTCGCATTCCTGGTCGCCCCTGAAGATCTCGCGACGCAATACGATCTCGATCCGCTGTATCAGGCGGGCGTCAACGGTACCGGCGAGACAATCGGAATCGTCAACGAATCCAACATCGACCTCAGCGTCGTCGGCAGTTACCAGCAGCTTTTTGGCTTGCCGGCCAATCCAACGCAAGTCGTTATCGACGGCTCCGACCCCGGCGTGCTGGGTAACATCGAAGTCGAGGCTTACCTCGACGTGGAAGTGAGTGGCGCTGTTGCCCCGAAGAGTGCGGTCAACCTCTACATCTCCGATGGCGGAGATCTGTACGATCCCCTCGAATTCGCCGCGATCCGGGCGGTCGAGGATAATCAGGCCTCCGTGCTAAGCGTGAGCTTCGGCAACTGTGAAGTGACTCTCGGGAACGCCGGCAACCAATTCTGGAGCAGCCTTTGGGAACAGGCTGCGGCGCAAGGACAGACCGTCTTCGTTGCTTCCGGAGACAGCGGTCCGTACTGTAACGAAATTTTCCCCAATTCCGTCAGCGGAATTGCTTCGACGCCATGGAACGTGGCGGTGGGAGGAACCGACTTCTACTACTCCGACTACGCTACGGGCGGCGCCAGCGCCAATACTCTGTGGAACCAAACCAATGACGGAAACCTTGGGTCCCTGAAAGCTCCACTGCCCGAGCAAGCCTGGGACGACGGCTTCGGGCTGAACGTAATTTCCGACGGTTTGGCGCGCAATGAAATCGGTGCAGGTGGCGGGGGCCCAAGCAACTGCTCCACGCTTTCGTCCACGAATATCTGTATCGGTTACCCCAAACCCAGCTGGCAAGCTGGACCGGGCGTACCTGCCGATGGGGCGCGCGATATACCCGATGTCGCGCTCTTTGCCTCCAACGGAGCGAATCTGAGCGGCTACGCGATTTGTGTTTCCGACGAGGAGTGTTCCGTATGGAGCGGAGGAGCTGCCGACGTTCTGATCGTCGGCGGCACCTCCGCGTCAAGTCCCCTGATGGCGGGGATCATGGCTTTGGTGGACGAAAAATACGGACGACAGGGGCAAGCCGACTTCGTGTTGTACGCCCTGAGTCAGCAGAAACCTTCCGCATTTCATGATGTCACTGTCGGAACAGACAGTGTGCCGTGCGATCAGGGCTCAGCCAACTGTGCGCTGAACTCGGCGAGCATGTATCAAACAACGGTGTATTCAGCGGGCGCTAACTACGACATGGCCAGCGGACTGGGTTCGGTCGACGCGAACGTTGTCGTCAACAACTGGAACTCCATTTCCTTCGAGCCCACTACAACCAGCCTTCAGCTCTCGTCCACGAGTATCACGCACGGCACGCCCATCACCGCGACTGCATCCGTTCATTCGTCATCTGGGGCAGAAGCTCCTACCGGGGACGTCGCGATCCTCACCACTTCGCCCTTGCCCTCGAACCAATCTCAGGGTTTTCTGACCCTCAATGACGGCGTTGGATCCGGCAGCATCAACTATTTTCCTGGGGGCTATTACGACGTCACCGCCAGCTATCAGGGCGACGGAACTTTCGGCGCGAGCGTATCCGAGCCGGTTGGACTGACCGTAAGGCCGGAGAACTCCACGGTTACGCTGTCGGTCCTGCGTGGGTCGAGCCCGGTCCCCAACGCAGGAAGCATCCCCTACGACTCGCCTCTTTCGCTCAGCATTCAGCCTGTCGGCGTCAATGCGCCAGTCGGGCAGACCGATGGCGAGGCCACGGGCACTGCAACCTTCAAAATCGACGCGACCACCTCGACTGTGCCTCTCGATGCCGCGGGGATCGCGAGCTGGATTCCTCCAGCGCCCGGAGTTGGTGCGCACACGGTGAGCGCAACCTATTCAGGCGACGCGAGCTTCAATCCGTCGTCGTCCGCGCCGGCAAGCTTCACCGTTACCCCTGGATTTCCGACGATGAACGAAAGCATCGTGGCGCCAATCCCTGGTCCAGCCCCCAATTTTATTGTGCCTGTGGGCGGCAGCCTCACAATCAACGTGCAAGTCGGCCCTACGAGCGGCATTGGAGATGTCATCAACCTCGGCGAAGTATATCCACAGGGCGCCGCAGTCCCAACGGGTACTGTGATGGTTTGCTTAAGCGCGACCCCCAATTTCAGCGCCGCCTGCTTGAATCCAACGTATTCCCAAACCGTGACGCTTGCTTCGGTCACCTCGGCATACGGGCCGTACGCCTCGGGCAACGCGACCTTCACGAATCTTGCTGCGGGGTACTACCTTCTCTCAATGAGCTACAGTGGCGACGCCAACTGGCAGGTATACAACGTCGTGATTACGAACCAGATCACGGTCGCACCCCCATCCAACCTGGCGGCGACCACGACCACGCTAAGCATCACTCCCAGCAGCGTCTCCGGCATGGGCCTGGCCACAATCACGACGACCGTCACGGGTTCCGGAAATTCCGGAGTCGCACCGTCTGGCGTCGTCGAATACTTCGACAATGGCGCGTCCTTGACGTACACGATCTTGCCGCAAAACAAGCCCGGCAGCGTGTCTTCCATCTCTTTTTTGTTCAGCGCCTCCGCATTCGCGAGCAACGGGGCCAACCAGATCACCGCGATCTACGAAGGCGACGCAAACTACCAGCCTTCAACCAGCACCGCGGCAAGCGTCACTGCGTCACAAACGATTGGCGATTTCACGCTGACGCCCCAATCACCGCAGATCGCCGTACAGTCCGGCGCTTCCGGTTCGGTGGAAGTGAACTTGAATTCGGTGAACGGCTTCAACGGCGTGGTGAATCTCTCGTGCTCGTCTGCGTCAAGCAATGTCACCTGCGGCGTCAATCCGAGCGCTGCAACACTCAATGGAGCCACGACGGCGACGGTGATGGTGACGTCCGTCCCTCAGACAACCGCTCTGCCGGGGCGCCTGGCAATTCCGCCGACGTTCGTGCGCGGGGCGGCGCGCGTCTTCGCGCTGAGCTTGTTCCTGCTCGCCGCAGCGACGCCTCGCAAACGTCGGCTAGTCGCCCTTGCCGGAATCGGGTTTTTCGCGGCGCTGCTGTTTTTCGCCGGATGCGGTGGCGGGTCGGGAACCCAGACGCCGCCTCCGCCCCCGCCGCCCCCGGCAAACGGCGTCGCCTATTCAGTTGTGGTGACAGGAACCGCAAATGGAGTGATCCACAACGCGAAAATTACCGTGATCGTTCCTTGAGTATCGTTGCGCAGCTTTCGCGAGGCCTCTGTGCCCGCATGTTTCCGTGTCTAGAGGATTTCCGCAAGTGACGAATGCCGGTTGTCGATATGCGCGATGGCTGTTATTCTCTATGAGTAGCTCCGCTCCTATGCGGAGGAGCTAATCGCAGTCTTTCAGCGGGGACGTAGTTCAGTCGGTTAGAACGCTGCCCTGTCACGGCAGAGGTCGCGAGTTCGAGTCTCGTCGTCCCCGCCATTTTTTTCCAGAACAGTTAGC
>DATJRU010000210.1:0-7797 GCA_035504455.1 Vulcanimicrobiaceae bacterium | reverse complement strand
TGACCGCCAGCCCGCCGACCGCGATGAAGAACGCCAGCCCGCGTCCCCACCGGCGCATCCACGCATGTCCGAGCCCAGGCACTGCGAGCGATGCAAGGGCCACCAGGTAGGGAATTGCGCTGAGGGATTTCCTGGGTGCGGGTGCGGCTGTGGCGGCAGCGGCCGGCGCGGTTTCGTTCAACGGTTCTTCACTCACGGTTCATCTTGCGCGTCTCACGCGAGCAGTGCGAGCACTTCTTCCTGGATTGCGCCGGTGACGCGGGCCTCGCGCTCGCCGACGTAAACATTCACTTCGCTGCGAATGCCGAACTCCGCCAGGTAAATTCCCGGTTCGACCGAAAAGCACGTATGCGGCACAACGTTGCGGTCGTCGCGAGTCTCGAGCCCGTCCATATTCGCGCCGTTGCCGTGAACTTCCTGCCCGATGCTGTGCCCGGTCCTGTGAACGAAATTCTTCGCGTAGCCCGCCTTGCGGATCGTCTCGCGCGCCACCCGATCCACTTCCCACCCGTGAATCGACTTGCCTTTCGCGACGGATTCCTTCACGAAATCGATCGCGCGATCGCGCGCCTCCCGCACGATGCCGAAAATCTTTGAATAAGCGTCGGGAACGCGCTCGCCGAGATAGCCGACCCACGTGATGTCGTAGTAGACGCTGCCCGGCTTCGCGAATTTCCCCCACACGTCGAGCAGCAGCAGGTCCCCCGCGCGGATGGGCCGCGACGCTCCCTGCTTCGGCTCGTAATGAGGGTTGCCGTTGTTCGGCTGCACGGCGGCCACCGGGGGTTCCGCCGTGGTGATCCCGTTCGCGCGGAATTGCGCCAGGATCCATTGCTGCAGCTCGAATTCCGTTAACGGATTGCCGCCGCGCACGCTCGCCGCCGCAGTTTCGAATGCCCCCCGCACGATGCGGTCGATGATCTTCCCGGCTTCCAGATGCGATTCGAGTTGCGGCGGCGTCCACGCCGCCTCGAACGTCTGCACCAGGTCGGCGGACGTCACCACTTTCTTCTTCAGCTTGCGCACCAGCTCCACGGTGCCTGCGTCGACGAGCCCGATGTAGGGGATGTTGTTTTCCGGCGAATATTGCATCGCGATCGTCCGGCTTCCCGTGAGCAGTTTGCGCAGGCCGCCCTGCAGCTCCTGCCAGCCCGAATAGACGTTTTTGCGTCCCGGCAGCGGCTCGAGCGCGCCCGCTTCGATCCGGTGAACCAGCTTGCGGGGCTCGCCGCGCGAGGGAATGAAGTAGAACCAGCGGCGCGTCGCCATGCCGTTGCCGTCGAGGCCAAGAATGTGGCTCGCGATCGGATCGCGATGGTGGTGATCGTAGAAAAGCCAGCCGTCGATCTTGCTGGCGCGCAATTCCGCCTGAATCGCTTTTATGTCCGGCATGAATTCACGATCTCGATGATTTGCGCGCGGCGGGCGCCCGCGATCTGCACCTTCTTCGTGCGGCTCTTCGCCCCGGCGACAATTCTAACAGCCGCTTTCGGCACGTTCAAACGCTCCGCGAGCAGCTCGATCAGCGCCACATTCGCCCGGTCGTCGACCGGCGGAGCCGTCAGCCGCACCTTGAGCGCGCCCTGATACGCTCCTTCGATCGCATTGCGGCTCGCTCGCGGCGTCACACGCACCGCAAACGCGATCGCCCCTCCGCCTTCCTGCACCGAAATTGTGGAATCTGTTTCAACCTGCGACTCTACCATTCGGCTGCCTTTACCGCGCCCGGTAAATTCCTCTTCGAGAAATCCTCCCACCGCGCCCTGCTTTTGCCATACAATCCACGCCCGTCGTGACTACAACCCAAGCAACAGAAGCGGTTCGCCTCACTCCGAATCAGGTCCGCGGCTTTTGGGCCTCCTGGGCCGGCTGGGCGCTCGACGGCATGGACTCGTTCATCTACGCGCTGGTGCTCGTGCCGGCTCTCCGCGAGCTCCTGCCCAAATCGGGCATCGCCGCCACCCCCGCCAACGTCGGTTTTTACGGAGGCCTTCTCTTCGCGCTCTTCCTGGTGGGCTGGGGAATGGCGCTTATCTGGGGTCCGGTTGCCGACCGCTTCGGTCGCGTTCGCACCCTTGCGTTCACGATCCTGTGCTATTCGCTCTTCACTCTTCTGGCGGCCTTCGGGCACACCGTGTGGGAGGTTGCCGCCTGCCGATTGCTCGCCGGAGTCGGCATCGGCGGCGAATGGGCGATGGGTGGCACGTTCGTCGCCGAGGAGTGGCCCGAGAGCCGCCGCAAAATGGGCGCCGGCCTGATGCACACCGGATACTACTTCGGATTTTTCCTCGCGGCGCTCGCCAATCACTTCGTCGGCGAAACGCACGGCTGGCGCCCGATGTTCGCGATCGGCGGAGCTCCTGCGCTGTTGATCGGTTTCATCATGTACGGCGTGAAGGAGCCCGCGCGCTGGCAGGCGACGGCGAAGAAAATCTCGCATCCCTTCGAGATGATCTTCAACCCGCAATTCCGCCGCCGCACGCTGCTGAATTCCGCCTACGTGCTGATCTCGATCATCGGATTGTGGGGTGGCACCGTGTACGTCCCCACGGCCGTCGCCGAAATCGCCGGCCGCCAGCATCTCGCAGCCGCGCTCGCGCCAAGGCTCTCTTCCTACGCCACGATGGTGCTTTCGCTAGGAACGATCGTCGGCTGCCTGCCGCTTCCCTGGATCGCCGAGCGCCTCGGGCGCCGGTTCACGCTCGGCCTTTTCTTCTGCTGCATGGCGGCGTCGCTCACCTTCGCTTTCGGCTACGCCTTCTATCTTCCGCAAGACGCGATGAAGTGGTTCTTCATCGGGATGTTCTTCCTCGGAATCGGCGGCGCGAATTTCGCGATGTACACGCTATGGCTCCCCGAGCAATACCCAACGCAGTGCCGCGGCAGCGCATTCGCCTTCGCCACGTCGGTCGGCCGCTTCATTGGCGCTGGCTTTTCGTTCCTCGTCGGCGCGGGCGTCTCATATTTTCACACCATCGGCATCCCCGTCGCGCTCACGGCGATCCCGTTCGTCCTCGGCCTGTTCCTGCTCCCGTTCGGCCTCGAAACCACGGGCCAGCCCCTCCCCGACTAGCTTTATGGTTTTCAGAGGGCGGGGCTTTCAAAGTCCGAGCGGCAACCATGGACTCTTCGTAGGTCGCCCCTAACCACCAGCGCGCTGTCATCCGAAGCCCCGCCCCTGGCGGGGTGAGGCCCGCCTGCCGGACAGGCAGGGATCTGCTTCACCACGACCCGCTTGGCACGCATGTGGCGCTGACTGAGCCTACGTCGCAGGCCGCGCGCGTTCACCAAAAAGAGCCGTCCCGACGCGAACTTCGGTCGCGCCCTCCTCGATCGCCACTTCCAAATCGTGGCTCATGCCCATCGAAAGCACGGGCAGCGGAATTCCGAGTCGCTTGCTCAACGCGTCTCTCATCTCGCGCAGCTTGCTGAAATAAGGACGCGTCCGCTCCGTCTCCTCGAAATACGGAGGCACGCCCATCAGCCCGCGCAGCTTCAGGTTCGCCGACGCCATCACGCTCTCCGCCAGCGCCTGCAACTCCGCCTGGGCCACGCCAGTCTTGGTCGGTTCGTCGCTCAGCCGCACTTCGATCAGAATCGGCAGCCGCTTCTCCTGCGCCGCTGCTTCTGCCTGCATGGCGTTCACCAGCGCCGCATTGTCCACGCCGTCGACGCGCTGAAATAGTTGCACCGCGCGCCGCGTCTTGTTCCGCTGCAAATGCCCGATGAAGTGCCACACAGCGTCGAGACCCGCAAGCTTCCGCTGCTTCCCTTCGAACTCCTGCACGCGGTTCTCGCCGAAGTGCCGCAGGCCCACCTCGTACGCGGCGTGAACCGCCTCCGCCGGAAAAGTTTTCGACACCGCCACCAGCGTAATTTCGTCCGTCGCTCGCGAAGCCCGCGCCGCCGCACGCGCTATCCGTTCCCGCACGCGCTCGAGATTCTCGCGAATCGCCGTGATTTCCGTCGCCACGCGCGCGATTTTAGCATGCGCGCTGCGTTGCGCCATGAACCGCTGGCCACCCGGCGCCCCGCGCGCTACACTGGCCTTCACTTCAATGCCTGCCCGCGGAAAGTTCATCGTACTCGAGGGAATCGACGGTTCCGGCAAGCGTACGCAGCTCGAACGCCTTGCGCGCGCCTTGCGCGAACGCGGCCTGCCATTCACCGAAGTCAGTTTTCCGCGCTACGACGGCTTCTTCGGCAAAATGGTCGCCCGCTTTCTCAACGGCGAATTCGGCCCGCTTGCGGCCGTCGATCCGCACTTTTCCGCGCTGCTCTATGCCGGAGACCGCCTCGAATCCAAGCCTGCGCTCGAAGAATCGCTCGCCTCGGGCAAAACGATTCTCGCCGATCGCTACATCGCCTCGAATCTCGCGCACCAGGGCGCGCGCATGCCCGCCGCCACCCGCGACGAATTCATCGCCTGGCTCAAGCAACTGGAATACGGAATCTACGGCCTGCCCGCCGAGGATCTGGTGATCTATCTCCGCGTGCCCGCCGCCGAGGCGCATCGCCTGGCCGGCGAGCGGGGCGAACGCGGCGCTCGCGACTACACCAAATTGCGCCGCGATCTGCAGGAAGCCGACATTGCGCACCTCGAAGCCGCCTCCTCGGTGTACGACGCTCTCGCCCGCCAGCCGCATTGGGCGCGAATCGAGTGCTTCGATCCCGCATCAGGCGCGCTTCGTCCGCCGGACGCCATCCACGCCGAAATTCTCGCCGCGCTCGACGCGGCCTTCGCCCACGCAATCGGCAGGAGCACCTGACGCATGGGCTTCGGCGACTTCCTCGGCAACGAACGCATCGTCCGCGCTCTTCGCGGCACGCTCCAGCGCGAACGCGTGCCCAGCGCCCTGCTATTCACCGGGCCGCGCGGCATCGGCAAATACACGCTCGCGCGCATGTTCGCGCAGGCCGCCAACTGTCAGCGCCTTCGCGACGACTTTTGTGGCGAATGCAGTTCCTGCCTTCGCATGGCGCCGCTCGCCGATCTCACGCCGCTCATCCAGGCTGGCCTCGCCGAGCGCGGCGAAAGCGCCGATTCCGCCGCCGTCGAGCGTACGCCCCTCATTCTCGAGACGCATCCCGACGTCTGGGTGATCGTTCCCGATCCCGTGCGCCTGCGCAATCCCGTGGCGCGCCCTATGATCCGCGTCGGGCAGTTGCGTGCCGTGCAGCGCGCCGCGTACTTCAAGCCGCAGGGCCGCCGCCGCATCTTCATCATGGACGGCGCGGACACCATGCGCTGGACCGACGCGGACGTCTTCCTCAAGATTCTCGAAGAGCCGCCCGAATCGGCCACCCTCATTCTGCTCGCGCCCAATCCCGATTCGCTCCTGCAGACGATCCGCTCGCGCTGCCTGCAGTTCCATTTCGCCCCAGTTCCCGTCGATCAAGTCGAGGCTTTCTTGAAGGCGCGCACGGAACGCAAGCCCGCCGAGCGCAAGCTCGCGGCCCAGCTTTCCGAAGGCAGCCCCGGCGCCGCCCTATCGCTTGATATCGAAGAGTCCGCTCGTCTGCGCAAAAGCGTGCTGCATCTCCTCGACTGCGCCGCTTCGGGACAAGGCTTCGCCGAAATCTTCGCCGCGACTGCTCAGCTTGCTAAGCAAGAGCAGGAATCCTTTGAAAACATCTTAAGCCTGTTCTATAGTGTGCTCACAGACCTACTCGAGAACTCCCTCAATCCGTCGAGTAGGCTACCTCGCAATCCGGATCTGCATCGGGAAGTCGAAGCTCTTGGCAGGAAGATTGACGGGGCGTGGATTCTGCGAGCCACTCGCGGTGTCGACGCGCTGGAAAGCCGAATCCGTCGCAACACGGGACGCCAACTGGGCCTGGATGCGCTCGTTGCTTCACTAAGTCTTCGGTAGGGGCCCAAACAAAGCTTTTTTGGGAAGTTTTTTTCGAAATGTTGCAACCGAATCCCTTCGCGCGTAGTCATAACCAGTATATTACTTAGGAGCTGCCATGGTGAATCGTAAGCTGTTTCGTCCTTCTCTCGGGGACGGCAAAGAATCGTTTTCCGCCCGCCCCGCTCAAGCCGCACCGCAGCCTGTCGCAGGTCCGCGAAAGAAACCCGCTCCTCCCGATCAAACTTTTGCGGAGAATTTTTACTACGTGAAGCAGATGCAGTCCCGCACTCCCGTTGCCGTGGTCCTCACCGATGGTGAAGTGATCCGGGGCACCATCGAGTGGTACGACCGCGATTGCATCAAGGTCACCCGTTACGGTAGCCCTAATCTCCTTCTTTATAAACATTGCATTCGCTACGTCTACAAAGAGGGCGATGAGGCTGCCAACGGCGGTTCCAACGGGCAGTAAGCAGCGGAACGGTTCGTCGCACGCCGTGTTGCAGGGTGGTTCTAGTCAGGGTCGGTCGGCCCAACCAGCATGAAAATCGGCATCACCTGCTACCCAACCTACGGCGGATCGGGTGTCGTCGCTACGGAACTCGGCCTGGAGCTCGCCGCTCGCGGGCATGAGATTCATTTCGTCAGTTACGCGATGCCCATCCGCCTCAGCGGCACCAGCGAGCGCATCTGGTTTCACGAAGTCGAAGTCACATCCTACCCGCTCTTCGACCATCCGCCTTACACGCTCGCCCTCGCCACAAAAATGTTCGAAGTGGCGGAGGAAGCTTCGCTCGATTTGCTGCACGTGCATTACGCCATTCCACATTCGGTGAGCGCCTTGCTCGCCCGCATGATGGCCGCTCCGCGCCGCCTGCCCTTCATCACCACGCTGCACGGCACGGATATCACGCTCGTCGGCAACGATCGCAGCTACCTTCCCATCACCCGCTTCTCGATCGAGCAGAGCGACGGCGTCACCGCCATCTCGCACTATCTTCGCGACCGCACCGTCGCCGAGTTCGAGGTCAAGCGCCCCATCGAGGTGATCCCCAATTTCGTCAATTGCGACCTCTACAAGCGTTCGGATGACGCCGCCGCGCGCGCCCGCTGGGCGCCGGACGGCGAGCCCATCCTCATGCACCTCTCGAATTTCCGCCCCGTGAAGCGCGTCACCGACGTCGTCGAAATCTTCGCGCTGGTGCGCGAGAAACTTCCCGCGAAGCTCGTCCTGATCGGCGACGGGCCCGACCGCGGCGCCGCCGAGTACATCGTCCGCAAGAAACGCCTCTCGAAGGATGTTTTCTTTCTGGGGAAGCAGGACCGCGTGCAGGAAAAACTCGGCCTCGCCGATTTATTCTTGCTGCCGAGCGACTCGGAATCGTTCGGTCTGGCCGCGCTCGAAGCCATGGCTTGCCAGGTGCCCGTGCTTGCGACGAACGTCGGTGGCCTGCCGGAAGTTGTCACCCACGGCGTCGATGGATATCTCTTCGAGCCGCGCGACGTTCACGCCGGCGCCAAATTCGCTCTCGACGTCCTCACGCGCCCCGACCGCGGCCGCATGATGGGTGAAATGGCCCGCGCCAACGCCCGCCGCAAGTACTGCTCCAACGACATCATCCCGCTCTACGAGCGCTACTACGAAAAGGTCCTCGCCGCCTCCCGCGCGTAATCGCAGGCCGGCCCCGAGTCTCAGGTTTTCTCTGATGTCATGAGACACGCGCCTCCTGGGGCGAGCCGTCCTCAGGAGCCTTCGTGCTCGAATAGATGAATGATCGCGACCCGGCTGATCCCGGTCGCTGATCGACTAAAAAGCTCAGGACGAATCTCGAACTCGACCGATGCCAACCGTTCCAGTTCAATTTCGCCCTCACCGACGGCTTCCCGCCGCCTCAGAAAACCCCTGTTTAGAAAACACCCTTGACCCACACGTCTGTCTCATAGA
>DATJRU010000209.1:0-5852 GCA_035504455.1 Vulcanimicrobiaceae bacterium | reverse complement strand
CGGAGTGCGCGCATCACGATTCTTCGCGCGGCGTCAGGAACCGGGCGAGGATCGCCGTGGTTTGCTCCCACTCGCGCGCTTCCTTTTCGACGCGCTTGCGCCCGGCGCGCGTGAGCTTGTAATACTTCGCTTTGCGGTTGTTGTCCGAGACGCCCCACTCGGAGGCGATGTCGCCTTCCTGCTCGAGTTTGAGGAGCGCCGGGTAGAGCGTGCCGTAATTCACGGAGAGGAGTTCGCCGCTGGTCTGCTCGATGCGGCGGGCGATGCCGTAGCCGTGCATCGGGCCCATCACTTCGAGGGTTTTCAGGACCATCAGCGCGAGAGTTCCCTGCCAGACGTCGGCTTTGTCAGGAGCCATTTTTCGGTTTTCTCCTATGGGGTGCCCATAGGCACACTGCCACAGGCATCTATGGGAAGGCAATAGGAATTTTCGAAAGACCCCTGCCGCCGCGGACGCGGGGAGCACGAGTTTCGTCGAGGCTGCACTCAATACAGAGAGCACCGAGAAATCGTTGAGACACGGAGACGCTGGGCTGGAGGTTAGTTCGCGCCTTTTTTGTTGCGGGAAAGCTTGAGGGTGGCGGAGATGTCGCGGCGAGAGTCGAAGCTGGAAACCGTGCGGGTGGAAGACATCAGGTCACCGCGCTCGGCGTGCACTTCGTAGTCGACGTTGGGATCGAGCCCGCTGAAGCGATAGCTGCCGGAATCGTCCGCGATGTAGGTCTTGACGGCCTGCGTCTTCACGTTGAGGAGATAGACGACGCTGCCGGGAGCCGCGTTTTCGTTCTTGTCGACGACCGTGCCGTGAATCGTGCGCAGCTCGAGATCGCCCTTCTGGTCCTGCGCGACGGACGAAAAAGCGATCGTTAGGGCGAGGGCCGCCAGGCAGAAAATTCCGAAGGCCCTCGCTGCGATGCGTTTCGTCATTCGGCTTCCTCTTCTTCTTCCTCGTCCCCTTCTTCGTCTTCGACATCGGAGCCTTCATCCGAGTCTCCGTCCTCTTCTTCGTCCTCGTCGTCTTCATCTTCCGAGAGAACGACGAAATGCACCGGGTGCGTCTGCGTGACTTCGAGTTCGGCGTCGCACTCCGGGCACGTCAGGATTTCGCCTTCTTCGACTTCGTCTTCGTCCAGATCGATCTCAGCGTCGCACTCGGGGCATCTCGTCAAGGCTCTCTCTCCTATGCGGCGGTTTACCGCCCGAGGGCGTATTATATAACGCCCGTGTCAAGGAATCTGCGGGAGGATCGCCAGGAAATGACGCGAAATCGCGAATACCCGGAACGTCCGGTAATCGGGGTGGGCGGAGTGGTGATTTCGGACGGGCGCGCCCTGATCGTGAAGCGGGGGAGCCCGCCGCTGGAGGGCCAGTGGTCAATTCCCGGCGGCATGCTCGAATCGGGAGAGACGCTGCTGCTCGGCGTGCGTCGCGAACTGCTGGAGGAGACGGGCGTCGACGTGAAGGTGCTGGAGCTGATCGAAGTGTTCGAGCGGATTCATCTCGATGGCGACGGCAAGGCGCGATATCACTACGTGGTGCTCGACTATTTGTGCGAGGCGGTTCGCGGCGGGGCGCGCGCGGGGAGCGACGTGACGGACGTGGCGTGGGCGAGCCCGGAAGAATTGGCGCAATACGGGCTGACGGAAACGTCCACGCGGGTGATCTTGAAGGCGTTCGAGATCGCGCGCGAGCATTCGCGGCGAGGGTGAACGTCAGCTCGCGGCGGCTTCCGGCAATCTTCCGAAGCGACGTTCGCGGCCGAGAAAATCCTTTACCGCCGCGGCAAGATCGGCGGCTTCGAATTCGGGCCACATCCTGGGCGTGAAGAAGAGTTCGGCGTAGGCGCATTCCCAGAGGAGAAAGTCGCTCAGCCGTCGCTCGCCGCCGGTGCGGATCAGCAGGTCGACATCGGGCATGGGGCCGCCGGCGTGAGTGACCTGGCCGAGGCGCCGCGAAAATTCCTTGTCCGTCACCTCGAGGCTCGACATCATCCAGCAGGCCGCCCGCAGGATCGCCTCGCGCGAAGAATAATCGAGGGCGATGCGCAATTCGAGCTTGCGGCCGCCGGCGGTGGCGCGTTCGGCCGCGTCGATGGCTTCAACGAGCGAGCGCGGAATCCGGTCGCGCCGGCCGATGATGCGGAGGCGAATGCCTTGCGCGGCGCACTCGGCCGCGTCGTTGCGCAGATAGCCCTCGAGAAGGCCGAGCAACGAATTCACTTCCCCGCTGGGCCGCTCCCAGTTGTTCGAAGAAAACGCGTACAGGCTCAGAGTGCCGATGCCGAGATCGGGCGCCGACCGCACAACGCGGCGAACCGCGGCCATTCCGGCGCGATGCCCTTCCACCCTTGGCAGGCCGCGCGAGAGAGCCCAGCGGCCATTGCCGTCGAGCAGGATGGCGACGTGCAGCTTCGGAGACGGATGCGGAAACTCAGTTACCGTTTGTGCGACCATGACGTTCCCCTGGCCTGTGGCTTCTTCCGATTAACCCTCGCGTGTGGCTCGAATCAAGGCTTCCATGTGGTCCAGATACTTTTCGAACGCGCGCCGTCCCGCCGGCATCAGCCGGTATTCGGTCTTGGGCACGCGGTCCTCGAAAGATTTCGTGCAGCCGATGTAGCCCGCGTCTTCGAGTTTCCGGGCGTGGACGCTCAGATTGCCGTCCGTCGCCTTCAGAAGCTGCTTAAGTTCGCCGAAGGTGAGCGACGCATTGACGGCGAGCGCACTGAGAATGCCGAGGCGCGTACGCTCGTGGATCACGCGATCCAGATTCACCGCCGCTGTCTCCGGCGGCCTCGCGGGCGCTGCCCGCTTTCCTTTGTCCTCCCGCGACGAGCGGAAGGCTCCCGATTTACCCGCCATATTTCCTCGCAATCACGGCGCCGAAAAACACGTGCAAACCGCCGAACCCGGCCGCCAAAAGCGCATTGCCCCAGGACCATGGACAAAACAGCGCCACGGTTCCTAACACGACGAAACAAAGCCCCATCAACGGCACGATCCGAATCGAAAACGCGCCGCCCGTTACGACGCCGGTGCCGTACAAGAGAAGCCAGACGCCCGCGATCGCGCCGTAGATGTCGAGCCGCGCGAGCAGCAACGTGAGCAGCGCGCCCACAAAAAGCGGCGGGACGAAACTGTAGACGAAACGCCGCCCGGGCCCCGAAAGCAATCCACTGCCGGCGGCGCGAGCCTTCGAGATGGCCGTCCAGACGGCAATCGAAATCGCGACGAACGCTTCCGCGACCCACGTCAGCAGCCACGCCGAAGGCGACGACTGCTGCGAGGCGATTCCCGCCGCCCCGAGCGCCGTAATGCCGATGGCGACTCCGCCCCAGCCCGGCACCGCAGTGAACGAGCCCGCCCGCTCCATGGTCTCGCGGATGAAGCGGAGGTTGTCGCGCGCCCGGTCGTCGATCGCTACGGGAGCGACCGGCCGGGGGCTCGGGAATTCCGATGGAGCCATAAAGTCAGGGTACCACGCCGGCAGGAATCTTCAAGTACTTTGTGTCCTAAAGCGCAAACGCCTAAAAACAAGGGCCGGCATGTGTCTCTTGTGATGGCTGCGTTACGCGAATATGCTTGGCGCGTAACAATTTCGGGTGGAGGGGAAAAATGAAAAGGCTTCTTCTCGTGGTTCTGGCCGCTGCACTTACGCCATTCGCGCTATCCGCACAGCAAACCGCTGCTCCGGCAGGCGCGCCGGAAGCGAACCCGGTCTCGAACGCCCTGCGCGCCATCGTGGCTCGCGAGTCGAGAGAGGTGGTGGCCGCGGCCGATGAAATGCCGGCGGACAAGTACAGCTATCACCCAACGCCGGCGCAAATGACGTTCGGTCATCTCGTCATCCACATGGCCACCTTCAATTTCGGGATGTGCTCGACGATCTCCGGCGTCGCCGCGCCAAAGCAGGACCTGCAAGAGACGGATCCAAAAGACAAGCTCGTCGGCTCGCTGAAGGCATCTTTCGATTTTTGCAGCACGTCGCTCGCGAACCTGGATGATTCGAAGCTCGGCGAGCAGTTGCCGTTTTTCGGCGGACGGACGGCTTCACGCGCCACGCTGATGTTCGTCCTGGCGGCGGATTTCGCCGATCACTACAGCACGGAGGCGAGCTACTTGCGGCTCAACGGGCTGGTGCCGCCGTCGGCTCAGCCGCGGAAGTAACCACGCGGCGGGCTGGCGATCAGCCACGCGTCTTGGGATAGCGCCTGGCAAGGGCGTTCCAGCGGATGTAGATCAGGTCCGTGAACATCATCAGGCTGTCGCGGAAGACGTGTACTTTGGTGGCGGGATCGTGCGCCCACCGCACCGGCACTTCCACCGACCGCAGCCCGTGACGCTTGGCGAGGAACAGAATTTCGGGATCGAATCCGAACCGCTCGATACGCTGTTGCTCGAAAATGATCCGCGTCGATTCGCGAACGAAGGCCTTGAAGCCGCACTGCGTATCCACAAATCGCAAGCCCGTGAAGAGCCGAACGAATCCGTTGAAAATAATGCCCGCCATTTCGCGGAGGCGCGACTGGTGAACGGTAATCAGCGAGCGGTCGATGGCGCGCGACCCGATCGCGACGTCATTGCCCGCCCGGATCGCCGCCAGCAGCTTTTCCGACTCCTCGATGGGCGACGAAAGATCGGCGTCGGTGA
The DNA here is from genome assembly GCA_035504455.1 of Vulcanimicrobiaceae bacterium. Classification (GTDB taxonomy): domain Bacteria; phylum Acidobacteriota; class Terriglobia; order Acidiferrales; family UBA7541; genus Palsa-295. The sequence continues at coordinate 1,203 of DATJRU010000209.1, read as the reverse complement.
AAAGCGTTACGCGCCCGCGCGCTTCGAGCATTCCGTGGCGGACGCTGTAACCCTTGCCACGATTCTCGCCATTGGAGACGAGGCGTACGCACGGCAGGAGTCTCGACCATTCCTCGACAACCTTCAGGGTTCCGTCAGTTGAGCCGTCATCAACGACGAGAATCTCGATTACGCCAGGCGACGCCTGGGCGTCGAAATAATCGCGGATCCGAGCAAGCGTGCGTCCGAGCCGCTTTTCCTCGTTAAACGCCGGGATGATGATCGAAAGGTCGGCCGGGTCTTGGCTCATTCGCGCTCGGTATCCTGCGTGCCCCGCGGCCAGCCGTAGCGGCCGAGTAGCGGCACGAATCTGCATGAATAGAGGGACTGCTCGGTCAGTTTGCCATCGCGTTTCACGATCCGCAGCAGCTCCTGATGATTCGATCCGCCCACGGGAATCACTAGGCGACCGTTTTCGGCGAGTTGGTCGATGAGCGGCTGAGGCACCTCGGGCGCAGCCGCCGTCACGAGGATCGCGTCGTACGGCGCGCCGGCGGGCCACCCGGCGGAGCCGTCGCCTTCCACCACCGTCACATTCGCGGAACCCAGGCTCGCCAGGCGCTCGCGAGCCAGGGCGGCCAGCGCCGGGCGCGTCTCGATGGCGATCACCTGCCCCGCCAGCCGCGAAAGAACCGCCGCCTGGTATCCCGAGCCGCAGCCGACCTCGAGAACGCGCTCGCTGCCCTCGAGGCCAAGCGCCTCGGCCATCGCCGCAACCATAAACGGCTGCGAAATCGTTTGCCCCTCCCCGATCGGGAGCGGCTCATCGGCGTACGCGCGGCGCACCAGTTCGCCCGCGACGAAGAGATGCCGCGGCACCGTCGCCATCGCTTCGAGGACGCGGTCGGAGCGTATGCCGCGGTCGCGGATCTGGCGAGCAACCATCTCGCGCCGCTCCGCCTCAAAATCCTGACCGGCAATCGTGGCACGGCCGCCGTTAAAGTTCATCGGAACCCAAGAGCGCTCCTGCTGCGTCGAAGTGTTCGAATCAGGACGCCAATCAAGTAAAGATACACCAGAAACGGGTTTGCGTTCGATGCCTGACCGGGAGCGAAATCCGCCGTGACGCCGACTTCGCGCTTCGATATGATAAAGGCCGTAGCGACTCACGCGACCATCAGCCCTCCAAGGAGAAACATGAAACTTTCCATTACCCTCGCCGCC
>DATJRU010000208.1:0-8579 GCA_035504455.1 Vulcanimicrobiaceae bacterium | reverse complement strand
GGCTACGGCGGCTGCGCGCCACGGATGAGCGGCACGGTCGTCCTCGACCTGACGCGGATGAATCGCATCCACGAGGTGAACGAACAGTTTGGCTATTGCGTGATCGAGCCGGGCGTCGGCTTCTTCGATCTCTACAATTATCTGCAGGCCAACAAGATTCCGCTGTGGATGTCGGTTCCCGCGAACGCCTGGGGCAGCGTGGCGGGCAACGCGCTCGAGCGTGGCTACGGCTACACGCCCTACGGCAACAACACGAACAATATTTGCGGCATGGAAATCGTCCTCGCGAACGGCGAAATGATCCATACGGGCACCGGCGCGATGTCGAATAGCCCGAGCTGGCACCTTTTCAAGTACGGCTTTGGGCCGTCGTGGGACCAAGTCTTCGTACAGTCGAATTACGGCGTCGTCACGAAAATGGGCCTGTGGCTGATGCCGGAGCCCGAAGCGACGCTCGGGCTGAGCATGCAACTGCCGAATCCGGACGATATCGGCTGGGCCATCGACGCGCTCCGCCCGCTGCGGCTCAATGGAGTGCTCGCGCAGGACCCCAGCCTCGGGAATTCGATTCGCGTCGTCACGGTGCAGGCGCAGCGAAGCCAGTTCTATCAGGGCGACGGCGCCATGCCCGACGACGTGCTGATGGCGCTCCTCAAGAAATATAACCTCGGCTGGTGGGGCGTGAATTTGCGGCTCTACGGATACGACGAGATCAACGAGGTGAACGCCCGCCTCATCAAGGAAGCGTTCGCGAAATACACCAAGCAGGAATTCGCCGTCAGCAAATGGCACAAGGGCGAGCCGCTGGATAATTCCGGCGCGGGCGTGCCCACCGTAGCGCCGCTGCAGGCGGTGAACTGGCGCGGCGGCCGCGGCGGCCACATCGGCTTTTCGCCGGTGCTGCCGTCGTCGAGCGAGCACGTGCTGAAGCAGTTCCACAGCACGAAGAAGCGCTTTGAGGAGGTCGGGCTCGACTACTTCGGCTCGTTCACGCTTTCCGAGCGCTACGTCACCAACGTGAACCTGATGCTCTACGATCAGGACGACCCGGTGATGATGGAGAGGGTCCGCAAGCTCTTCAGGGTGCTGGTCGAGGACGCGCAGAAGGAAGGCTACAGCGAATACCGCACGCACCTTTCCTACATGGACGAAGTCGCGCATACGTTCGACTACAACAATCACGCGCTGCTGCGGCTCAACGAAACCGTGAAGGACGCGCTCGATCCCAACGGCATCCTCGCGCCGGGCAAGCAGGGAATCTGGCCCAAGGCGCTGCGGGAGAAACGGGCATGAGCGCCGGTAAAAGGAAGGCCTGGTTGCGCGTCGCGATCGCGGCATTCGCTGCGGTGCTGGTCCTGGTGGCAGGCGCAAGCCGTTCATCGGGCGATTCGACTCCGGACATCGAAAAGGGGAAAACGCTGTTCCACGCAAAATGCGGCTACTGCCATCTCGCCGGTGGCACCGGCACGATGATGCTCGGCTTCCGTCTCGGCAAGGATAAGTCGCTGCTCGAAAACCGCACGGATTTGTCTGCAACCTACATCGAGAAGGTGGCGCGCTCGGGCATCGGCAGCATGCCGCGGCTCACGCGCATCGAAGTCCCCGACAGCGAATTGAAACTAATCGCCGCGTATCTGACGCGCCCGGCTTCGGCGCGCGAAAACGCGAAGTGAGCGAGCGTGGATAAAATGGCAAAGTCTCTGCTGGACCGACGCGCGTTCCTGAAGGACGCGAGCGCGCTGACTGTTTCGGCCGCCTTGGCCGCATCGGGTGCTTCGGCCGGCGCTTCCGTTGCCCCGGCGCAGGGACGGCGGATCAGCGCCGTGTTATTCGATGGCCGCTATTCCTGCTGCCGCGAATTCGCGAACTCGCTGACGCAAAAAGGCGCGATTGCCTTCAACGTCTATTCCGACGTTGCCGCGCTCTGGCACGGCCCGCTGCGCGATCGCCTCACCAAGCACGGCGGCTGCGTCGCCGGTCTCACCGCCCACTCGGATCTAACGGTGTCCCGTTCCTTCGGCAGAGAATTCCGCCTCGCGCTCCGGTACGAAGGCGCGCACGACTCGCGCGGCGCCCAGGTCATCGCGCATCGCCTCCGCGCTCCCGTCAGAATCGACCATATTGCTTCGGCGCTGCAGTGCGCGGACGTAGATTGGAGCGAGTCGCTCGCGAATGCGATGGCCCGCATTCTTTGGCAGCAATCCACCGCGCAATGGGAGTCATCCGTGGCACAAACCTCCGCGCACGGTGATCATCCAGGCTTTCTGAGTTCGTGGCTGCTCGCCCCGCCTGAAAAAGTCTAGACTCGGTGACGCCCGAGAGCCCGAACGCCGTCCGGCTGAATGCTCGCACTCACGATCCGTTACTTTACGAGAGGGGCCGACTGACTGAACCAAGGCAGTGACATTGTCTAATGGTCAACATGCATACGGCCCTGACCCTGGTCCACACAGATCGACACGCTACACTGATCCTAACGACTGTTCCCCTGCCCGCAGAACCCTGGCGACGGGAGCGAAATACCGGTCGGGTGGACCTAGATGCGAAAAGCCATTCCAACGTTCATGCTTTGGCTTGCTGTGTCGTGGACAATTTGGGCTCAGCAGCCGCTGCCCGCCGGTAGCCACAACCTGCAAGGCATACTCTCGCGCATGGAAAATGGCGATTTGCACGCACAAAAGCTCGCGTTTGACGATTTGATGACTTACATAGCTTCCGAGGAGCCAGATCGTCCCCAGGATTCGGACCGCTCTGATTTCTTGAATGACTTCTTTGCCCAGCATCCCGATGAGGCGGACAAAATAAAACTGGCGCTGATACACCTGCTGAGCAGAGAGGACTATTTCTTTATCGAGAGTAAGAATCCCCCTCCCGACCCCCATGTCGAAGACGACATCGAGGAGCACTATCCGGAACTAATACACGCTGTTGCCTCCTTAGACGATGAACGCGCGATACCAGCGCTGGTCGGCGCGATGACTACAGGGGGGATCGCTACCCGTGGTCTTTTGAAATACGGCGATAAGGCGCTTGGTCCGGTACTGGACCAACTTACCAGTACCGATCCCCTAGTGCGAGGCTCTGCCCTAGACATCGGTGTGGCGATTTTGAAGACGAAGAAGGATTCTGCTTCGAGTTCCAGGATTCGGGCTCTCGTGGAATCCTCTCTTAAAGATTCTGACTCTTCCGTCCGAATGAGGGCGGTCATGGTAATCGACTGCCTTGACGAGAGGCAGGATTTCGCACCGGCATTGCAGCAGCTCTCAAAGAGTGATCCCGACAGGTTCCCGGAGAGGGAGAACGACGGTGCCGACGGCGATTCATACTATCCGGTAAGAGTTCAGGCTAGACGAGTGCTTCGAGACATTCAGAGCAATAGGATATGCACGCCCTAATTGCGCTCCTGAGGACACGGCCGCATCTCGAGTTCGGCCGAGGCCGCGCTAGGCTCTTAGCGCCCCAGAGCAACTGAATCCGACAGCTTTTAGGCGCCCGCGGCTGAGACGCCGTTGCGCGGCTGCGCCGCGGCACTCGCGATGGCCATCTGGACGGCGATCGTGGTTCCGTCGCCATTCGACTCGATGTCCAAGCGGCCACCCTGTTCGCGCACCCGCTCGCGCATTCCGGCAAGACCCACACCCACGCGCGACCCTGACTCGCGAAAGCGTTCGAGCAGTTCGGGCGGGATGCCCTTGCCGTAGTCGCGAATCTTGAGCGTGATATCGCGCGGCGTCTTTTCGATGGACACCTCGGCGCGCGAACTCCCCGAGTGGCGATGAATGTTCGTCAGGCACTCCTGCAAGACGCGGAAGAGCGCCAGCTCGATCGAATGGGGAAGGCGCGCCAAATCGTCCGGAATCTCGGAGACCACCTGTATCCCGCTGCGTTGCGCGAATCCGTCGAGGAACCATTTCGCCGCGAACGCGAAGCCCATTTCGTCGAGCAGCGGCGGGTGCAGCAGGTAAGAAATCGTCCGCGTCTCGGCGATGCAGCGGTCGAGATATTCCATCGACTCGGAGAACTCCGCGGCGGAATACTTGCTCGCCAGCGTCGAAAGGCTCATCTTCACAAGATTCAAATACTGGCCGAGGCTGTCGTGCACCTCGCGCGAGAATTTGCGGCGCTCTTCGTCCTGCACGTGGAGCAGGCGCGTGCTGAGCAAGCGCAGCGATTCCTGGCTCTCGATGGAAAGTTTTTCCGCTCGGCGGCGCTCCCGCAGCTCCGATCTCAGGAAGCGGTAGTTGAGATAGAGCAGCCCGACCGAAGTCGCGAACGTCAGCGCGAGGATCGTAAGAATCACGATGAAGAGCAGGCTCGAGACATCGAGCCGCCGGTCGAAGGCCAGCTCCTCTCGCGACTCCATCTGGCGGAACACGGCATTCATTTCGTCCGCCACTTCGACGCGCTGCCGCGTCAAGTCGAGCTGCACCGCCTCGTCGTTGTTGTTTTCCTTCCGCATTTCGACGGACGCGCGCATCAGCGCGAGCCTTCGATCCGACAGCAGCACGAGCTGCGCGTACCACTTCTGGTGATCCGGCACATCCTGGATCAGGTAGCGGACCTGCTCGAGCTTGGGCTGGATTTCGGCGGCGAGCGTTTCGTATTGCTCGAGGAAGCGCACGTCGTTGGAGCTGAGGTAGCCGGTTTGGGCGCGCCCGGCGGTGCTGAAAGTGGATTCGAGGTCGGCGAGGCTCACTTCGAGGTCGTGCGCCCGGTCGACGCGCTTCAGGCTGGAGCGCAACTCCACGATCGTCCACACGGCCGCCCCGGCGCTTAAGACAAGAAAAGCGAGGCCGGCCACAAACGTCAGTCGCGGTTTATTCCAGAACATTGCCTATCCGCACGGAACTTTTCCGACCGACGATTATACCTTTGTACCGGCGCTCCGATACGTAAAGACATGTAGCGATTGGCTATGCGAGCGAAGCGGAGGCGGGCGAGCATCCGGGCGCGCCCGGCCCCGCATAGGGCGTTGACATCGCCCGAGCAATGGTGAATCATCCCCGCGCTTTCGGGTGGGACGCGGCGCCATGCCGCGCCGGGCTTCACGGCGTGAGAGGGGACAGCAGGTGGCAAAGAACGAGTTCTTCGGCTGGAAGTTGCTCTGGATCCTCTGGGCCATCATCTTCCTGAATTTCGCCTTCCCGACATTCGGCATGAGCGTGGTGAACACCGACATGGCCCACGCCATGCATTTCAATCACACGGAACTGGGCCTGGCTTACTCGGCGTTCAGCCTGATGGCGGGGCTTCCGGCGCCGCTCGTGGCGATGTCGATCAATAAAGTCGGGATCCGGTTCACGATCGCCGTGGGCGCGCTGATGGTGGCCTTCGGCGCGCTGCTGATGGTCTTCACGGCGCATACGGCGCTTCAGGCGATCCTGGTGCTGGCGCTGCCGGTAGGCTTCGGCGCGGCGATGTGCGGGACGCTGGCGCCGCAGGTCGCCATGGCGCGATGGTTTCACCGCAAGCGCGCGCTTGCGCTGGCGACGGTGCTAAGCGCCTCCGGCACGGGCGGCTGCATCGCCGTCCCGCTGCTGAACCACGTGATCGCGAAGGCGGGAGGGAACTGGCGGGCCGCGTGGGTGTTCATGGGCTCGACGTCGGTGATCGCGGCGCTGGTGGCCGTGCTTTTCGTGAAGGAGAGCCCCGAGCAGATGGGGCAGATGCCCGATGGCGGCGCGGCGCTGGATGTCGCGGCGGATGGTCCTGGGCGGGTGACGGAAATGAAGCCGCGTCCGAGCGTCTTCAAGACTACCGAAGATTGGACGATCGGCGAAGTCTTTCGCACGCCGAGCGTCTACATGCTGATTCTGACGTACCTGGGATTTTTCGCGGGATTCTTTATTTACGTGTCGCACGGCATCGCCAATCTCGAATCGCTCGGGCACTCGCCGGCGGCGGCCTCGCAGTCGATCGCGCTGGTGTTGTTTTCGGCGCTGCTCGGGCAGTTCACGGTGGCGGCGCTCGGCGACCGCATCGAGATGCGGTTCCTTTTCGCGGTGGCGGTGTGCTTCTTCGGGATCGGGATTTGGCTGGCGGCGCGCGCGGTGAGCCCGATGTCGCTCTATCCCTATGCGGTGCTGATGGGCAGCGGGTTTGGCGCGTCGTTCACGTGCATGATGGCGATGCTCGGCAATTACTACGGGCCGAAAGCGTATCCGCTGGTGCTTGGGTTCACGATGCCGTTTGGGACGATTGTGGGCGCGATCGGGCCGATCGTGGCGGGAAGGATCTATGACAAGTACGGTTCGTACGCGCTCGCGTTTTCGGGCGTCGCAGCGATCTGCTTCGCGAGCGGCGTGATGCTCTTATTCGCGAAGCCGCCCGTGAAGCACGCGGGACGCGACAAGGTGGCGGCCGCGGCGCAAGCGACGTAAACCACCGACTCCGGCAGGCGACAGTAGATGCCATAAGAAGATTCTCGCTAGGGGGTCGGAGCTTCAGCTCCGACATCAAGACGAAAAGAGCATAGGGCTTCAGCCCCTGAAGACACTCTTGGGCTTTGGCGCGCACGATCATGAGAAACAAACTTTTCTTGCCTGGGACTCCGAAGTGAAACCCCGAAAAATCACCGCCGCCGTGGTCGAGAAAACCGGCGCGCCTTTCGAGATCGAGGAAATCGAGCTCGATGCACCGCGCGCGGACGAAATTCTCGTGCGCGTCGTCGCCGTCGGCATCTGCCAGACGGATGTGCACGTGCGCGACCGGCTTCAGCCGCAAGGGCTGCCGGCCGTGCTCGGGCACGAAGGCTCGGGCGTCGTCGAGGAAGTCGGCGCGGCGGTGACCAGCGTGAAGCCGGGCGATCGCGTGATTCTCTCCTACGATTCGTGCGGGGAATGCCGCTTCTGCGGCAGCGGACGCAATTCGTATTGCGAGCAGGCGATGCCGATCAATTTCGGCGGCTCGCGCCTGGATGGCACGAACGCGCTGCACCGCGCGGGGAACGGCACGCGCGAGGAAATTCGCGGGCACTTTTTTGGGCAGTCGTCTTTCGCCACGTACGCGCTGGCGACGGAGCGGAATGTGGTGAAGGCGCCGGACGATTTGCCTCTCGAGCTGCTGGGGCCGCTTGGCTGCGGCTTGCAGACGGGCGCCGGAGCGGTGCTGAATTCGCTGCGAGTGCCCGCCGGCGCGAGCATCGCGATTCTCGGGACGGGCGCGGTGGGACTGGCGGCGGTGATGGCGGCGCGCGTCGCTCGCGCGGATCCGATTGTCGGCGTCGATCTCGTCCCGAAGCGGCTGGCGCTCGCTGCCGAGCTTGGCGCGACGCACACGATCGACGCGCGCACCGAGGACATTCGCGAGCGCGTCGCGCAGATTACCGCCGGCGCAGGTGTCGACTTCGCGCTCGAAATCACCGCGCTGCCGGAGATGCTGTCGCTCGCCGTCGACATCCTCGCGCCCTGCGGCACCGCGGGGCAAATCGGCGGCGGAATTCCCGGCGCGAAGGCCGCGATCGGGATGAGCCGGCTGCTGCTTGGCCGGTCTGTGCGCGGCATCATTCAGGGCGATTCGATCCCGCGCGTCTTCATTCCCAAGCTCATCGAAATGTATCGCCGCGGCGAATTCCCGTTCGATCGCCTCGTCCGCTTCTACGATTTCGCGCAGATCAATCAAGCCGTCGTCGATGCCGCCTCCGGCGAGACAATCAAGCCGATCCTGCGCGTCGCCAAACTCTGACCGATTTTGTTGGCCGTGCTATTTCATTCCACGCACAAGATACGTTCGTCCGGGGCTGCTCGTCTTACACTGTCGCTATGAACCCTTCGCTGCCCGCAAATGCTCGATTCAAGTTTCTTGCGATTTTCGTAGCTGCTTTCTGCCTACTTGCGGTCGCGCAGACTGCGTTTGCTGGGCCACCGAATGATGCGTGTGTTCTTCCGGTGGGTTTGCAGCATGAAATTGCGAGCAAGTATCCGACCGCGAAACTCATCAGAGTTTCCGACCTCGATAAGGATGACGGTGCGCTATTTCAGAAAGAACACGGGAGCCCTTGCCCAGGCCTGGTCAAGGTCGACTTCTATGGTGATGGCAAACCCACGTTGGCCTTAGTGCTAATCGAACAGGTCGGAGGGGATGAAAAAGCCGAGCTCGTTGTAGCGCACCAAATTGCGGACAAATGGAGAACCGCCACGCTCGACTCGGCGCCGTCGTCCTGGCCGGTAGTCTGGGCTCAGTCGCCGGGCGAGTATATGGACGTCTATGGTGAAAAGAAGGTTCGCGCCACGAAACCTGTCATCGTGTTCTGCGGATACAGCTCATGGACCATCGTCTATGCCTGGACCGGAACAGCGGTCACTAAGGTTTGGATTCGCGACTGAGGAGGCAATTGGTAAGCCTCTCGGGTGTACACTCTGGGCCGACTGGGGTGGCTGGTGCGCATGGGAATCGGGGGCGCATTGGAAACTGTCGCGGGGAAATCGGGCGTTCTCGAGATTATCGACCGGCATTCGCTGGGCGCGTTTCAGGTTTGGACTGTGGCGCTGTGCGGGCTGGTGCTGGTGCTCGACGGGTTCGACGCGCAGATCATCAACTACGCGGCGCCGTCGATTGCGGAAACGATGCGCGTGCCGGTC
>DATJRU010000207.1:0-2975 GCA_035504455.1 Vulcanimicrobiaceae bacterium | reverse complement strand
CTCGCGTCGATTCACATGTCCCGCACCTACCCCGTGGGCAGAGCGACTCCCCGGCTCGAGGCAGGTTCGAAGTTCGCGGGGAGCTGTACCGCGGGCAGCCGCGAAGTCGCGCACGCGATTGTCACGCTTCGGCAGGTTTCGAAAACGGGGCCGACCCTGCACGGTCCGCCAATGCACAACACCCGCCATTTTCCGGCGCTGAACGGAACCGTTCCGGACGTGTTCGAACTCGTGCGAGGCGGAGCCTACGACTTTGGCGGCACCGAAGTCTGGGAAGGCGACGGCGAGATCACACTGGGCTCGAACACCATCGAAAATCTTCAGGCGATCGCGCCTCGGGAAATGTTGAAGGGGTATCGCTTGACCTTCGCGTATTCCACCAAAGGGGGCCAGGTCTTGGCGAAGCACGACCCAAACGGCTGAGTTCGCGCGTTTTCTAGGCGAGGCTTCGGTGTTGGATTCGTGAACCTGACCTTCGATTTTGTACGGGTGGGAGTGGGAGAGAATGGCAGCTGAATCCCCCCATGCTGTTTTTTCTCACTCCCATATATTCGCGGGCAATTTCGGCTTGCGTCCTCTGCCGGCAACACTATCCGACAATCGAGAACCTGGGTTTAAGGTCACAGGCGGTTCGGCTGGCGCGCGTCTTTGCGCCAGGCGGCGATGTGGCGGCGAATCGCGGCATAGCACTCGCAGGCGCCCGTCTCCAGGCCGGCCCTGTCCTTGATGCGCACTCGGCCGCGCGTGTAGCTGATCAAACCGGCTTTTTGAAGGACGCCCGCGGTGATGGTCACCGTCGCGCGGCGCGTCCCCAGCATGTGCGCGATGAACTCCTGTGTCAGGTCGAAGGAATCGCCGACGCGGTCTTGCGTCATCAGCAGCCAGCGCGCGAGCCGGTGCTCCACTTCGTGGAGGCGGTTGCAGGCGGCCGTTTGTATCGCCTGAATGGCCAGCTCGTGCGTGTAACGTTCGAGAATGTTTTCGAGGCTCGGAAACTCCTCGACGGATTGCTTCAGATCCTGCGCGCTGATGCGAAAAGCGCTTCCGCCGACCTGCATGATCGCGCGCGTAGGGCTGGTGCGAAAGCCGGCCAGCAGGGGCGCGCCGACGAAGCCTTCGCGTCCCACGAGGCCCACTTCCACGCTTTTCCCGTCGGACATCACGCTGAGAATCGAAACGCAACCGCTGTTGATGAAGTATGCGAATTCGATGGGGGCGCCCGTCTCATTCAAGACGGCGCGCACGGGTAGGTCCACGAGCCGCATTCTCTCGCGCAGGACACTCCGTTCGTTTGCGGAAAGCTCCAGCAGAAGTGAGTTTTGAATCGTCTGCAGGTCCCCAGAGCCGGTTCGCGCCATCCTATTCCCCGAGAGGGTGGCAAGGCCCGCGCAACGTGGCGGGCGGTTGCTCGCAAATGCCGCCATCATACACTAGCTTTAACATCCGGGATTATTCAGAAATGGTAACAATTCTTTAGCGCGTTCCGTTGACTTTAGTGTACGGAAGCGTACACTGCTTCCGAATGGCACGCACGAGGACTGAAAGTAGAGCGGCTCGCAAGGCACCCCGTCCTCATTGGTCCACCACCATCGCCGACCTGCGCAGCCGCATGGATTTGAGCCAAACCGAATTCGGACGGCACCTGGGATTCTCCGCCATGGCCGTGTCGCGCTGGGAGTGCGGGGTGCAGCAGCCGCCCTCGCACGGCTACATCGAGCTCGGGAATCTCGCCGGCGACCCTGCCTGCTGGTATTTCTGGGAGCGCGCCGGGTTGCGCACGGAAGATTTGATGCGCGTCCTGCCCGGACTGCGCGGCCGCTTGCGGAAAACCGCTCTTCCTGAATTCGAGATCGTCACCGCGGGCGGCGGCGCGAAAGCGGCGAAGCAAAAGCACGAGCTCGTCGCCATGCCCTTGCTGAAGGTCATGGCAGCGTCGCCCGGTGAAAAAGGAGACACGACCTCGGTTCTTGGCGGCGCTCCGGTCGAGAGCATGATCGCCATCCCGAAAAGCTGGTGCCCGAATCCCTCCACCACCACCTGCCTGCGAGTGCGCGGCGACTCGATGAATCCCGCCATCCTGGACGGATACGTCGTCGCGGTGGACTCCTCTCAAAAGGACCGCTCCAAGCTCAACGGAAAAATCGTGATCGCCTGGAACAAGGAAAAGGGCCTCACGATCTCGCGCTTGCGCCGGTACGATCAGACCGAAGTGCTGCAATCCGATAATCCGACCTACGAGTCGGTCACCCTGCACGGCAAGAGCGGGTGGAAGATCCTAGGAAAAGTTTTGTGGTGGGTCGGCAAAGCGCCTTGATGTGATTTCTGCGATTTGAACGCCTTCCCGTCTCCGCGATGCAGCCTGCTATATACTTCCGCGAATGCCGACGTCGATTACCTATGGCGCTCGATTCGAGCGGGCGAGTGACCAGTCGCTGCTGATCTATTTCGGCGAAAAGATTTCGATCGAAGCTCACGAGTTCCTGAGAAAACTGCTCTCGCTGCTCGCAGCGCAACCGATTGCAGGCGTTCGCAATCTTCACCCGGCCTACTGCTCCCTGCTCGTTGATTTCGACGCTCAAAGCATGAGCCACCGCGAAATCGAGTCGATTTTGCGCGGCTATTTCGACCGGCTCGACGACTTCCCTCTTCCCGAGCCACGTCAGCTCGAAATTCCCACTTGCTACGGAGGCGAATTCGGTGTGGACCTTGAGAAAGTCGCGGCGATGCACTCCTTGACGCCGGCTCAGGTGATCGAACTGCACGCTTCCGTCACCTATGTCGTCTATTTCCTCGGATTCGTTCCCGGCTTCGCGTACCTCGGCGAGCTGCCGCAAGCGCTCGCAACCCCGCGTCTGGCGACGCCGCGCCACAGCGTGCCTGCCGGCAGCGTGGCCATCGCGGACAGCCAGACCGGCGTGTATCCCTTCGCCACTCCCGGCGGATGGCGACTAATCGGGCGCACGCCCGTCGCGATG
>DATJRU010000206.1:0-4349 GCA_035504455.1 Vulcanimicrobiaceae bacterium | reverse complement strand
CAGGACAAGCCCATAGGCGTGATATTCGAGGCGCCCGACGGGAAACACGCGTTCGGCGATGCCGTGCAGCAGATCGCGCAGCGACCGCCGCCCCTCGGGATCGCTCATCGTAGCAACCACCTCGGGCGGCTTGTTCAGCGCCAGATAGACGTGCTTGGCCTCGGGCCGAATCAGCTTCCCTGCCACCTTGATGTGGTCGCGCGAGGCGTCGGCCTTGGTGCCCAGCTCGGTGACGGTCTGGCCGTTCACGGTGACCAGTCCCGAAGCGATCATTTCTTCGGCGCGCCGCCGTGAAGCGAGCCCCGCGCGCGCGATAATCTTCTGCAAACGTTCTTCCATGTAAAGAGAGTAGCGGAAAACCGGATTGCCGCGAAGGATTAGCTAGGGCGCCTGGCAGTGGCAGAGCTTCCAAACCTGGATGAAGAAGCTTTTGCCGTATTCGTCGACGGGCAGACTGCCCGAATAGGCAGGCTCGGCTCCGGTAAGGTCGACGAGCACCGATTGGCCATTCGTGCTTTGCAGCAGGAAGCCGAGCTTCGGCACAGCCGTGGACTTCGGATCGTTGGCCACCAGCGCGCCGGCCTGGCAGTGATAATTCCCCCCGACGTACTTCTGGAAAAAGCCCGAGGCGCCGAGTTCGATCCCCAGCTCTCCCTGGTAGGTGACCTTCCCCGCGCTCCAGTCAAGACGGGCGCTTTTGCCAGAACTCGATTTGAATGTCAGCGCAGTCGTAACCGATCGCTGCGCAGGGGCCACGGCAGGAGCCGTCAAGCCGGCTGGAAGGCTCGCGAACTGGCTCGGATGCGCCGGGACGTCGACCGAACCCGTGATTCCCGTAGGCACGTCGAGCACTGCAAAGCGAAGGTGCGTGTCTTCGGGCCGCGCATCGTAGTCGAAGACGTTCCGAATGCCATGCTCCCGCCAGCCCAGGTAGACCGGCTCGGGCACGGAGCTTGAAAGGTCGCGCGAAAGAAACTGGAATTTGTCGCCCTTCACGTCGTATTCGCAGACGGCCATCTGTAGGCTCAACTGCCGCGCGCCGCCCGCGGCAGGAATGCTCAGCGGCGCCGAAGAAATCGTCAGCAGGTATCGCCCATCCCCAGGCTTTCCCGACGTTTGATCCGGGGCAATGGGCTCGACCGTGAGAGGGATGGCGGTTGAAGGCAGCGGTCCTCTACAAGCGTCCTGCAGAAGCTGCTGCGGGTTCTTGCCGCCCGCCGTCGCCTGGACATCGGTCGCGAAATAGCCGCGACGGTACGACAGTTTCACGCCGTGCTGCTTTGTCTTTACTTCGATTTTGTGGAAGCGGCCGTCCCACGGGACACCCTCCGGGTAGTAAGAGAGTTCGTAATACACTGCGCCGTCGTTGATCGCCGCCTGCACGCACCCGGAAAGGTCGTTCGTATTCTTGCAGGTTCGGCCGCCGGTGTTTTCCGCAACCTCGTCCATGGTCGCCTGTTGATCGAGGTGCGCGTTATTCTGGCGCCTCAACTGGGTCGCGAATCCGCCGCCCGGGTTCTGATGATTGATGTGCGGAGTTTGGGACGTCGCGTACAGCTGATCGGGCGCGAGACCTTGCGCGTCAACGGGATAGATGGCGACCTGGGCGTCGTTGAGAGATTCGGTAGCCTTCCGGATCTTGTCCTCGTACGAGGCCGCCCCAATGAACAGATCAGTGCCGGAGTCCGCTTGCGGTGCGAGCCAATTCGGAAACGCTTCAGAGAACCAGATCAGGTTCTTGCGGCCAGGATAGCCGGCCAAATATTTTGCGATTTCGAGCATGGCGTCGGTCGTCTCGTCGACGCGGATCGCCGTCTGTTGCTCGTAGAGTTGGTTTTCCAGATCCTCTAGGTAGAGCGTCTGGGTGGTTTCCGTCCCTCCATTTTGGTCGAGCGCTACATTTGACGGGCTGTCGGGGTCGTCCTGCGGATTCTGGTCCTGAGGGAGAGGGTTAAGCGCATGGTCGACTGCCGCTCGCACCAGCTTCGGGTCCGTGCTGAAACTCTGAATCACGTGCAGCTCGTGCCCCAGCGAAAACACGGCGATCGACGTGTTCGCGGGAAGCGTCTTCAGGAGCATGAGCATGTGCCGATGGACTTCGCTCTGATTGGTGATATCCGTGTTGAGGGCGTCCATCAGCAGGATGGTGGGCGGTATCGTCCGATTAGATGAAATTTCGTTGGTGAACGTCGTACCCGCGGCTGGCGCTGCGGCGGCACTGGCGACGGCGTTCGCCGCGCGGTCGATGAATTCGAATTGGACGATCCGCTGCTCCCGGTTGTGCTCCTCGAAAATCTGGAAGTCTTCCTTTTTCAGCCCGCGCACGGGATCACCGTGAGAATCGTTGGCCACCACGTCGACGGTGATCAGCTTGGTCTGAACTTTCACCGCCGGAGCGCTGGCGGGAGATTGCGGGGCGGCGGGCGCGCTCGCGGGCGACGGCGTCTGCGCGCGCAAGCCGATGGCCGCGGCAACGAACAGTGCAACGCCCGCGAAAAGCGCCGCTCTGCGAAGAAAAGTGGTGGCGACATGTGACATAGGCGTTAATCCACTCGCGCGCAATTCTACATCGGGTGATGGGTGCGAGTTAAGAGGCGTGCAGAAGCCCACGCAGGTTGCTCAGCTCTCGCGCGAGCATCCCTCCGGCTGCGAAGCGTCGCGGCGAGGGCCAGCTAGGGCTCTTGGCAGTGGCAGAGTTTCCAAACCTCGGTGAAGAATGCTTTGTCCCTGAAGCTCTTGACCCTCGTCGCCAAGAATGGTCTCGAAGCCGTAGCGTAGCGACCGAACGCCTCGGTGAGCTACGACTGCTCGGACGATCCCGCTGCGGCGGCTCGTGGCTCGGCGGGCGACTCGTCCGGGGTGTCTTCGCCGAGTTCCGCCAGGTCGTTCGTCTCGCCCGATTCGAGGATTGCCGCTGCTTCGAGCGATTCGGGCGCTGCTGCGGGCGCTGCCGCGATGTCTTCCGGCTCGGTCGGCGCGATGCCCGCATCCGAATCGAGCGCGGCCTGCGCCAGTTGCTCGAATTCCTTGAGGCTCGGCAGCTCGTCGAGATCGGACAGCCCGAAGCGCATCATGAACTGCTTCGACGTGCGATACAGAATCGGCCGCCCGATCACTTCCTTGCGTCCGGCTGTGGTGATGAGCCGCTTTTCGAGCAGCGTCTTGATCACGCCGCCTACGTTGACGCCGCGAATCTCGTTGATCTCCGGCACCGTCACCGGCTGCTTGTAAGCGATCACCGCCAGCGTCTCGAGCGCCGGCATCGTGAGCCGCAGCGGTGGCTGCAAGCTCTTGATGAATTTCCGCACCACGTCGTGATGCTGCGCCTTGGTGTAAAACTTCCAGCCTCCCGCCACTTTGCGCACTTCGATTCCGCGGTCGTCCGTCTGATACGCCGCGACCAGGAGATCGAGCCCCGCCCGCGCCTCAACCTTCTCCACCCCCAGCGCGTGCGCGATCTGATCGAGCGTCGCCGGCTCGTCCGCGGCGTAGATAATCGCTTCGAGCGCGGCCTGAATTTCCTGTGGCGTCATCAGAGATATTGCTCCTCGATTTTGGACATCGCGTCAGGCCCGGCGAACACCGCGTCGAACATCTGATGCTTCCGAATTCGAATATCCTCGAACAAATCCGACTGCACCAGGATGATCGCCTGCATGCGCACCATTTCGAGCACGGCCAGGAGCGCGACGATCATCGCGTTGCGCGTCTCGCATACGTCGAAAAACGCGATCAGCGACACTGGTTCGTCGCCCTGCATCAGCTGCCGCCGCAGCCGGTCCATCATCTGCGCGATGGTCACCGACTCGTGCCGCAGCTCGAACTTCGTGATTTCCTTGCGCCGCTCGAGGATCTGCTGGAACGTCTTCACCAGATCGACGAGCGAGACGACCATCTCGCCCTCGATCGCGTCGCCCGTGTAAAGGGCGCGGTCCGGCTTCGACCACACGTGGTCCTCGATCTGCTGCTTCTGATACAGCAGCTGCGCGGCGTTCTTGAATTTCTCGTGCTCCATCAGCCGGTGGACTAGCTCGTCGCGCGGATCTTCCTGCGCGTCGGGCCCCGCCAGCGGATCGGCGGGCAGCAGCATTTTCGATTTGATGTGGATCAGGGTCGCCGCCATGTAGATGAAATCGGCAGAGACGTCGATATCGAGCTTTTCGAGCTGGTGCAGGTAATCGAGGTACTGCTCGGTGACTTTCGCGATAGGAATGTTGTGGACGTCCATCTCCTGCTTGCGAATCAGATCGAGCAGGAGATCGAGCGGTCCCTCATACGCCGGCAAATTGATGCGATAGGGTGACGCCATTCGTGCCTATGTTATAGCGCTCCGCAAAATTCCGAAAGCC